>CAZVCM010000179.1:0-8945 GCA_964626105.1 uncultured Thermoflexus sp. | reverse complement strand
TCCATATCTGTTGTATCCTTTCGTTGTGAAACTCGGTTCGCCGCTCAATTCGTTCGTAAGGTCATCCAGGTCGTTCTCGCTCTGGGCGCTAAGCCCATCCTCGGACATTCGATCACCCCCTTTCTTTGGCTCAGCCTGACGCTCAGGCGTCAGCAGGCGCTTTCTTGGCGTTCAGGAACGGCATCATCTGGCGAAGCTCCGCGCCGACCTGCTCGATCGTCAGCTCGCGCTCGCGCTGGCGCGCCTGGTTGAACCAGGGCCGCCCGGCTTCGTTCTCTGCGATCCACTTGCGGGCGTAGGTGCCGTCCTGGATTTCGGTCAGCATCTTGAACATCTCGCCCTTGGTCTCTTCGGTGATCAGACGCTCGCCGCCGGTATAGCCCCCGTGCTCTGCCGTGTCCGAGACGGAGTACCACATATAGTTCATGCCGCCCTGGTACATCAGGTCAACAATCAGCTTCAGTTCGTGCAGCACCTCGAAATACGCGATCTCCGGTTGATAGCCCGCTTTAACCAGCGTCTCAAACCCGGCCTTGACCAGCGCGGTCACACCGCCGCACAACACCGCTTGCTCCCCAAAGAGGTCCGTCTCGGTCTCCTCAGTGAAGGTCGTCTCGATTACGCCGGCGCGCGTGCAGCCCAATGCCCGCGCATACGCCAGCGCCCGGGCGAGCGCCTCGCCGCTGGCATCCTGCTCGACCGCGACGAGCGCAGGCGTCCCGGCGCCCTCGGCGTACAACTCGCGCACGCGATGTCCGGGCGCCTTGGGCGCGACCATGCTCACATCTACGAACTCCGGCGGCTGAATCTGCCCATAGCGAATGTTGAACCCATGCGCGAACATCAGCGTGTCGCCCTGTTTGAGGTGCGGCGCGATCTCTTTAGCGTAGACTTCCGCCTGCCGCGTGTCGGGGATCAGCATCATGATCACGTCCGCCTGCGCCGCCGCGTCGCTCACGCTCATGACGGTCAGGCCGTTGGCTTCCGCCTGCGCGCGGGACCGGCTGCCCTCATACAGCCCGACAACCACGCTCACGCCGCTGTCGTGCAGGTTCAGCGCGTGCGCATGGCCCTGACTGCCATAGCCGATTACGGCGACGGTCTTCCCTTCGAGGTAACGCATGTCCGCGTCTTGGTCGTAATACAGCGTTGCCACAGAGTGTTCTCCTTCGATACTGCGCCGAAGTGTCTCGGCGCCAGAACGCATACAAGGTTTACGTGATCGATCGAAAGCGATGTGCGTATTTGGTCCGCGTGCAGAACCTCACCCTTTAATCCCCTGCCCCATTTCCCCTCTCCATTGATGAAGAGCGGCCAGAGGTGAGGTTTCCCCGGGCGAGCGCCGCGTTTGCCAACGCATTTTGAACGATTCTTTAGAGCACGCTCGCGCGGTGGCCGTTGGTGCCAGAGCGGCGCGGCGTATAATCAACCGGCGCCAGCGCCTCGTCGCCGCGCGCCATCGCCACCACGCCGGTCCGCACCATCTCCAGGATTCCCAGCGGGCGCAGCATATCGACCATGCTGTTGATCTTCTCTTCGTCGCCGGTCACCTCGACGATCAGCGCTTCAGGGCTGGTATCGACGATGTGAGCGCGGAAGATGTCGCAGAGTTGGATCACCTGGCCGCGCGTGTCCGCGTCAACGCGCACCTTGATCAGCGCCAGGTCGCGGCTGACACGCGGCACCTCGCTGATGTTCTCAACCTGGATCACGTTCACCAACTTGTACAGGTGCTGCGCAACCTGATCCGCTCCGGCATCGACCACAATTGTCATGCGCGAGAGGTCAACGGAGTGCGTGCGCCCGACTGTCAGGCTGTCGATGTTGAAGTTCCGACGTCTGAACAGGCTCGCCACCCGGTTCAGCACACCGGGTTTGTTCTCGACCAGCGCCACGAGCGTTTGTTTGCCCGTCATAATTCTGTGCCTCACTTTCCTTCGATCGGGCGGCGGATCATGTTGTGCAGATCGGCCCCCGCCGGAACCATCGGATACACGATGTCGTGCTTCTCTACCACGAAGTCAATCAGCACCGGGCCGTCATTGACGCTCGCGGCCCACTCCATCGCCGGGATCACGTCCTGGCGGGAGGTGACGCGCCGCGCCGGGATGCCATACGCCTCAGCCAGCTTCACAAAGTCCGGGTTATGCATCGGCGTGGCGTTGTAGCGCTCCTCGTAGAAGAACTCCTGCCACTGGCGCACCATCCCGAGATAGCCGTTGTTGATGATCGCGATCTTGATCGCCACGCGCTCCTGCGCCGCCGTGCCCAGTTCGGTCACGGTCATCTGGAAGCCGCCATCCCCGACAATCGCCCAGACGTTGTTGGTCTTCAAGCCCATCTGCGCGCCGATCGCCGCAGGCATCCCGAAGCCCATCGTCCCCAGGCCGCCGGATGTGATCAGCGTGTACGGGCGCTCGTGGGGGTAATACTGCGCTTCCCACATCTGGTGCTGGCCGACGTCGGTTACGATCACGGCGTCGCCGCCTGTCGCCTGCCACATATCGCGGATCACGTGCGCGGCGAACAGACGCTCACCCGCGTCGCGGTGGAGGATGTCCCGCTCGTCCGCGTCTTCCATCCAGTCACGGATCTGCGCCCACCATGTCCGGTGCTCGCGCGACTCCACGCGCGGGTTGAGCTGGCCCAACACCGTACGCAGGTCGCCTACAATCGGCACATCCGCGCGCACATTTTTATGAATCTCGGACGGGTCAATCTCGATGTGGATCTTCTTCGCGTCTGGCGCATAGGTCTTCAAATTGCCGGTCACGCGGTCATCAAAGCGCATCCCAAACGCCAGCAGCAGGTCAGCCTGCTGGATCGCAAGGTTCGCGTGCCCCGTGCCGTGCATGCCCATCATGCCCAGGGACAGCGGGTGGCTCTCTGGCACGCCGCCTTTGCCGAGCAGCGTCAGCGCGATTGGCGTCTGCGTCTTTTCGGCGAACTCCAGCACTTCGCGCGTCGCGCCAGACATCACCACGCCGTGCCCCGCCAGGATCACCGGGCGCTCGGCCTGCTCGATCAGCTTCAGCGCCGCGCGCAGCTCGTCCTCAGTCGCGGCGCGAGGCGGGTGATAACCGGGCAGCGAAGGCTCCTCTTCAGGATATTCGAACTCGGTGACGGCGTTTTGCACGTCTTTCGGCACGTCGATCAGAACCGGGCCGGGCCGTCCCGTCCGCGCGATGTGAAACGCCTCTTTGATGGTGTACGCCAGTTCCTCGACATTGTAGACGAGGTAGTTGTGCTTGGTCACAGGCAGCGTCACGCCCGTGACGTCCGTTTCCTGGAACGCGTCGGTGCCGATCGCGCCGGTAGCGACCTGCCCGGTGATGCACACAATCGGCGACGAGTCGAGCATCGCGGTCGCGATACCCGTGACGAGGTTCGTCGCGCCGGGGCCAGAGGTCGCGATCGCCACGCCGACTCGCCCGGTTGCGCGAGCGTAGCCGTCGGCCATATGCGCGGCGCCTTGCTCGTGCCGCACCAGCACATGGCGAATCTGCGGGTACTTGGTCATGGCGTCATAGGTCGGCAGGATCGCGCCGCCCGGATAGCCGAACATCACTTCGACGCCTTCCCGCAGCAGACATTCAAGGATGATTTCTGCGCCGGTCAGTTTCACGGTAGAGTGCTCCTCTTCTCAGCGATATCGAACGGGATCAATGACCTTCGAAGCTGCGCGCAATGCCGTAGCTCACGCTAGTCTCGCGCACCGGCGTCAGCCAGTGAAAGCGATCAGGCAAATGACCGCTGGTGATACCGAAAAACTGATCTTGAATCTGCTGCGTGACCGGGCCGCGCTTGCCCTCGCCCACCGGCAACCGGTCGACCGAGCGCACCGGGGTGATCTCGGCGGCTGTGCCGGTCAGGAACATTTCGTCAGCGATGTACAGCATTTCGCGCGCGATCGCTTGCTGGCGGACCTCGTAGCCGAGCGCTTCGGCCAGCGTAATGACGCACTGCCGGGTGATCCCGGCCAGGATCGACGACGAGGTCGGCGGCGTGTAAATGACGTTGTCAACCACCAGAAAAACATTTTCGCCCGCGCCCTCAGCCAGATAGCCGGTCACGTCGAGCGCAATCCCCTCATGATAGCCGTTATCTTTGGCTTCCATCGTGATCAGCTGGCTGCCGATATATTGCCCGCCGATCTTCGCCATCGCCGGCAGCGTATCGGGCGCCATGCGCCGCCACGAGCTCACCATGACGTCGATACCCTGCTCGATCGCTTCCGCGCCGAGGTAGCGTCCCCAGTCAAGCGTCAGGATCACGACCTCGGTCGGGCAGGTGCGGCCATCCACGCCCAGAACTTCGCTGCCGCGATACGCCAGAGGGCGGATGTAGCAACTTTCGTGGCGATTGCGGTCAACCGTTTCCACAATGGCGCGGGTGAGATCCTCGTGCGTGTGCGGCATGGGAATGCGCGCGATCTTGCACGAGTCGAACAGGCGCCGCACGTGCGCGTCGAGGCAGAAGATCGCCGGACCGTCCGGCGTGGCATAGGCGCGAATCCCCTCAAAGACGCTGGAACCGTAATGCAGCGCGTGCGCCGTGACGTGTACTGTCGCGTCTTCCCAGCGCACCCACTCGCCATTGCGCCACATCCATTCCGATTTCTGTTCGTTCAAGCCCATACCATTCGCTCCTTCGCCATGCACTCTGCGCGCCGCCACCGGCCCGCCTCAATCCAGAAAAACCGCCCCGGTGCTGGCGCTGCTCACCAGCCGGGCATACCGTCGCAGCCAGCGGCTTTCGATCTGCGGCTCGAAGGGGGGCAGCGCCGCCAAACGCCGCTCAACTTCCGCCGGAGCAACCAGCAGATCGAGCGTCCGCTGCTCCAGGTCAATCGCGATTTGATCGCCATTCTGCACCGCGGCAATCGGGCCGCGCGCCGCGGCCTCAGGGCTGACATGCCCGATAGACACGCCCCGGCTACCACCGGAAAAGCGCCCATCCGTCACCAGCGCGACCGAGTCGCCCAGGCCCATCCCTTGCAGTTGCGCGGTCGGTCCCAGCATCTCCTGCATCCCTGGCCCGCCGCGCGGCCCTTCGTAGCGGATCACGACTACGTCGCCCGGCTGCACCTCGCGGTTGAGGATGCCGTAGGACGCCGCTTCCTCGCTCTCGTAGACCCGCGCCGGGCCAGTGTGCTGTCGTAGCGCCGGAGGAACCGCACCGATCTTGATCACCGCCCCATCCGGCGCCAGCGAGCCGAACAGCACCGCGAGGCCGCCTTGCGCGCTGTGCGGGTTTTTCAACGGGCGGATCACGTCATAATCGCAGATTTCGGCGCGCGCGATGTTCTCACCGAGCGTGCGCCCGGTGACCGTCGGGCGGTCCAGGTGCAGCGTGTTTCCGCCGCGTGAAATCTCCCGCAGGATAGCGGGCACGCCGCCCGCACGATGCACGTCTTCCATATGCCACTCGGACGCCGGGCTGACTTTGCACAGATGCGGCACGCGCGCCGCGACCTCATTCAGTCGTTCTAGCGGATACTCGATCCCCGCTTCATAGGCGAGCGCCAGCGTGTGCAAGACGGTGTTTGTGCTGCCACCCATCGCCATATCGAGCGCGAACGCGTCATCGATCGCTTCAGCGGTAACAATACGGCGCGCCGTCAGGTCCTGATCGATCAGGTCCATGATCTGGCGCGCCGCCTGCTGCGCAAGCGCGATCCGTTCAGGCGTCTGGGCCAGCGCAGAACCGTTGTACGGCAGGGCCAGTCCCAGCGCCTCCATCAGGCAGTTCATCGAGTTAGCCGTGAACATGCCTGAGCACGATCCGCACGACGGACAGCCGTAGTCTTCCAGCATCTTTAGCTCGGCGTCGTCAATCGTCCCCGCCTTATACGCGCCAACGCCTTCGAACACGCTGATCAGGTCGACTGCGCGCCCATCGGGCGTCTTCCCGGCGGCCATCGGCCCGCCGCTGATGAAGATCGTCGGGATGTCAACGCGCATGGCGCCCATCAGCATCCCCGGCACGATCTTGTCGCAGTTGGGGATGCAGATCATGCCGTCGAAAGCATGCGCCATGATCATCGTCTCGACCGAGTCCGCGATCAGCTCGCGTCTGGGCAGCGAGAAGTTCATCACGATGTGCCCCAGTGCGATCCCGTCGTCCACGCCGATCGTGTTGAACTCGAATGGGACGCCCCCTGCCTTGCGAACTGCCTCCTTGACGACCTTGCCGAATTCCTGCAAGTGAACATGACCGGGAATGATGTCCACATACGAGTTAACGATCGCGATGAACGGTTTGCGCATATCGTCATCGCGCACGCCGGTCGCTTTGAGCAAGCTCCGGTGTGGCGCGCGTTCAAAACCCTTCTTGATCCTATCTGACCGCATCTTGCGTCCTTTTTCCGATGGAAGCGCCGCTCTGCCGAGCCGAAAACAAAAAAGCCTCCCGTTCGTTGGGAGGCCCTTGCTTCCTTTGACTGATTTGGCTGCTTACAGTGCCGCTTCGGTCCTCCCAACGCCGAAAACCCCGCCAAGAATGACGAGGAGAACAACGATAAGAAGGACGACCAAACGAGATTGCACGGCGACAGCCACTTTCGCGATATCTGCTCAGAAGTTGTCCTAGACTGTATGCCAAGCCTGAGGCCGTGTCAAGCTATTTGCGCCAATTCGTGTTTGTGAAATATCACCAAATTAGCGGCAGAGCCGCACTGAATCGCGGGATAATTACGTGCCGTGCAGCCCTCTAGTCGCGCTTCCTAGCGTCACCCTCACGCGCCGCTGCTGGTTGCACCTACCAATTGCAATTTCCAAAAAAATGGAGAGGATGCAACCTACCATGCAGCCCATCAACAAAGCCGTGCTCGCATACAGCGGCGGACTCGACACCTCGATTATCGTCCCGTGGCTGCGCAACAATTACCAGTGCGAGGTCGTCTGTTTCTGCGCGGACCTCGGCCAAGCCGAGGAGCTGGACGGACTCGAAGAAAAAGCGCTGCGATCCGGCGCCAGCAAGCTGATCATCCGCGACCTGCAAGAGGAGTTCTTAACCGATTTCGTATTTCCGACGCTACAATCCGGCGCGGTGTATGAGCGCGTGTACCTGCTGGGAACCTCCTTCGCGCGGCCCCTGATCGCCAAGCACCTGGTCGAGATCGCAGAAGCCGAAGGCGCGAACGCGATCGCGCATGGTTGCACAGGGAAAGGGAACGATCAGGTTCGCTTTGAGCTCACCGTGATGGCGCTCAACCCCAAGCTGCAAATCGTCGCGCCCTGGCGCGAGTGGGACATACGCAGCCGCGAGGATGCGATCGCCTACGCCGAGGAGTTCAACGTCCCGATCACCTCAACGCGCCAGAGCATCTACAGCCGCGACCGTAACATTTTCCACATCAGCCACGAAGGCGGCCCGCTCGAGAACCCGTGGAACGAGCCGGAAGAGTCGATGTTCGTGCTGACCCGCAGCCCGGAGACTGCGCCCGACGAACCCACTTACGTCGAGATCGAGTTTGCGAAGGGCGTGCCGGTGGCGATTGACGGACAGCCGCTCGGCCCGGTTGAGCTGATGACGCGCTTGAACCGGCTGGGCGGGATCAACGCGATCGGGCGGGTGGACATGGTCGAGAACCGGCTGGTCGGCATGAAGAGTCGCGGCGTATACGAGACGCCCGGCGGCACGATCCTGCGCACCGCGCATCAGGCGCTCGAAAGCCTGTGCCTGGACAAAGCCACCATGCACTACAAGGACTTCATCGCCGTCAAGTATGCCGAACTGGTCTACAACGGAATGTGGTACACACGGCTGCGCGAAGCGCTCGACGCGTTCATCCAGGAGACGCAGCAAACCGTCAGCGGGACCGTCCGACTTAAGCTCTACAAAGGCAATGCGATCGTCGTCGGACGCAAGAGCCCGTACAGCCTCTATCGCGAGGACTACGCGTCGTTTGGGCATATGGACGTCTACGATCAGACTGACGCCGCCGGGTTTATCCGCCTGCTCGGGCTGCCGATGAAGGTTGATGCGCTGCTCAGCATCGACGGAACCGGCGCCAGCCGCTATCGCCAGCCGGATTACACGCGCTTCAAGCGCGACTAAGAAGGCGGCGCAGCATGACGTTGTGGGGCGGCGTGTTCTCGCAGGCGACGGATGATGCCGTTCGGCGCCTGAACGATAGTCTTCGCTTTGACTGGCGGCTGTACGATGTAGACATCACCGGTAGTCAGGCGTGGGCGCGCGCGTTGGCGGACGCAGGCGTGCTAACACCGGACGAACGTGATCAGATCGTGGCAGGGCTGGAGCGCGTCCGCGCGGAGTTCGCGGACGGCTCCTTCGCCGCTGCGCCGGGTGACGAGGATATTCACACGGCAGTCGAGCGGCGCCTGGGCGAGGTCGCCGGAACAGTTTCCGGAAAGCTGCATACCGGGCGCAGCCGCAACGATCAGGTGGCGACCGATCTGCTGCTGTGGCTATTCGGTGCGGTGCAACAGCTTGGCGCGCAACTCCTCGCGCTGGGGAACGCGCTCGTCCAGCAAGCGGAACAGCACATCGCGACGCTGATGCCGGGCTACACCCATTTCCAGCCCGCGCAGCCGGTCACCGCCGCGCACTGGCTGCTCAGTCACTTTTGGCCGCTGGCGCGCGATGTCGAGCGTCTGGAGCGCGCCGCCGAGCACTGGCACGCTGAATGCCCGCTCGGTTCCGGCGCGCTGGCCGGGACACCCTACCCCATTGATCGGCAGGCGTTAGCCGAAGCGCTTGGCTTTCTCGCGCCAAGCGAAAACAGCCTGGATGCCGTCGCCAACCGCGATCACGCCGCCGAGTTCCTTTTCATCGCCGCGCTGTTGGGCGCGCACCTCAGCCGCCTCGCCGAAGACCTGATCGTTTTCAGCAATCCGGCGCTCGGCTTTGCGCGGCTGGACGAGCGTTATAGCACCGGTAGCAGCCTGATGCCGCAGAAGCGCAACCCCGATCCGCTTGAG
>CAZVCM010000178.1:0-9063 GCA_964626105.1 uncultured Thermoflexus sp. | reverse complement strand
CCGCCCTCAGGAAGTGGAGCCCCGCGTAGACCTTCGGATCGGCGGGAATGCCGTAAGAGTCCTCGTCCTCGCGGCTGAGAACGACGCCGAACGGCGTCTGCGACGCCAGGCACATCTCGACCATTTCCTTGTATCGCTCTTCGAAGATGTGCAGGCTGATCGGCACTCCAGGAAAGAGCACCGTGTTCAGTGGGAAGAGCGGAAGCTCTACCATCTTCGGTTTATCCTCGTTCTGTTCACGAGACATATGGTTATCCATAGCCTGATTGTAAGGCAGCGGCGCGCTTCTGCACATTAGAAGCGCCTTATAAAAAGTACGCGCGACACCGTCAAACGTCGCGTCATCAGTTGACGCCCAACTCATAGTAGTTTAAAATCGAACTACTATTATTTTACCAGGCAAGTTTAGCGCCCCAGACCTCCCGATTTTTGGGGGGATCAGGATGAACATAGATCGCTTACGCTGGTTGTACACACGTCGGCTCTCAGTTCGATAAGGAAACCAAACGTCATGATTGACTTAACCAGTGTTAGCAAACGCTATGCAATGGGCGAAGTCACCGTAACCGCGCTAGACGGTGTCTCGTTACATGTCGAAACTGGTGAGTTTGCCGTCGTGCTCGGGCCATCGGGCAGCGGCAAGACCACCCTGCTGAATCTCATTGGCGCGCTGGATATACCGACCGAAGGCACCCTTTGCGTCAATCACGTGGACCTCAGCGCATTGCCGCAAGCAGAACGCTTCAAGTTTCGTCGCGAGACGGTCAGCTTCATCTTCCAAACGTTCAATCTCTTCCCCAGCCTGACAGCGCGCGAAAATGTCGAACTCGCGCTCGACCTGACGCCGAACGGCCGGAACCCGCGCCCAGACGCCAAAGAAGTCCTGGCGAGCGTGGGGCTGGCGGATCGCGCCACGCATTTCCCGCACGAGCTGTCCGGCGGCGAGCAACAGCGGGTCGCAATCGCCCGCGCGCTGGCGACCGGAAACCCGATCCTGCTGGCGGACGAGCCAACCGGCGAGTTGGATTTTCGGACCGGCGTGCAAATTCTCGACCTGCTGGAACGTCAGGCGGAAGAGGGCAAAACCGTGCTGGTCGTGACGCACAACCGCGAGATTTCGCGCATGGCCGACCGTGTAATCGAACTCAGCAGCGGGCGAATCATCCGCGACGGCGCGCCGCAAGGTGGCAAAGCGCACGTCCGCGAGTTGAGCTGGTAGCGAAGGCAGTGATTCTCATGAACCTCCGACTCTATCTCCGCTGGACATGGCGCGACCTGCGCGCGCGCTGGCTGCAAGTCATCGCGATCGCCTTGATCATCGCGCTCGGCACCGGCGTCTACGCGGGGCTGCGTAGCGTGAAAGTCTGGCAAGAGCGCTCTTATGAGGCGAGCTACGCGCTACTGGATATGTATGATCTGCGCGTGCGCCTTACCGAAGGCAGCTTTGTAAACGCCGAGGAACTGCGCGCGGCAGTCGATGATCTGCCCCACGCGGGTTGGATCATCGCCGCCGAGCCGCGCCTGATCATGGCCACACTGGTCGAGGCCAACGATCGTGAGACACCGATCCTGGTGCCCGGTCGTATTATTGGCGTCGACATCCGTAACGGCGGCCCGCAGATCAACCGCCTGCACATCATGGCCGGTGAATCGTTCGACACCCAGGCGGACCCCGCCAACACCGCCATTCTGGAATACAACTTCGTCCACTACTACGACTTGCCGGCGCAAGGCACCATTCGTCTCAGCGGCGGGCAAGAGCTCCGACGGATCGGCGCGGCGCTGCTGCCCGAGTACTTCATGGTGATCGCCAACGAGATCGGCTTCATGGACGAGGCGCAGTTCGCGGTGGTCGTCACCCCGCTGGAGACTGCTCAGGCGCTGACCGAACAGCCCGGTGGCGCGAATGATCTGTTGCTGTCGCTCAGCGAGGACGCCGACCTCGACCAGGTGCGCACCGAAATCGAACAAATGATGGCGTCTCGTTTTGGCGGGACCGGTATCACGTTCATGACGCCCGAGGATGATCCGGTTCGCAGCACGCTCTATGGCGACCTGAAGAGCGACGATCGGGTCTTCCGCACCATCTCCTACCTGTTCCTGGCCGGGGCTGCTTTCGGTACCTTCAACCTTGCCTCGCGGATCGTCGAGGCGCAGCGGCGCCAGATCGGGATCGGGATGGCGCTGGGGATGCCCCGCGCCGAGCTTGCGCTGCGCCCGGTGCTGGTCGGCCTCCAGATCGCGCTGATGGGCGTCATCTTTGGGCTGCTCATGGGCTGGTTGATCGGGATGGCGATGGGAGGCGTATTCTCCGATATTCTGCCGCTCCCGATCATGAAAACGCCCTTCCAAACGGGCATCTACCTCCAGGCGGCGGCGCTCGGCGTGTTGCTTCCCCTTGTGGCGACCGTGTACCCGGTCTGGCGCGCGGTGCGCGTGCCACCGATCGACGCGATCCGCTCCGGCGCCCTGATCAACAAAAGCAGCGGGCTGGCATCCCTGTTGATGAACTTCCCCTTGCCAGGGCGCAGCTTCACCCAGATGCCGCTGCGCAATCTGCTGCGCGCCCCGCGCCGGACATTTCTGACGTTGCTGGGCGTCGCGGTCGCGATCACAACGCTGATCGCGATGATCGGCATGCTCGATACATTCTTCTCCACGATCGATCGCGCCGAGGCCGAGTTTGGCCAGGAGCATCCAGATCGGCTGATGGTCACGCTCAACACGCTCTACGGGGAGACCTCGCCGCATGTGCGTGCCATCAGCGAGCAGCCCGAGGTCGGTATCGCGGAAAGCGGCTTGCAGCTTGGTGGCGAGCTACGCCACGCTGGAGAGGTGCTCGAAGTCTCGCTGGACCTGATCGACCTTGACAGCGAATTCTGGCGTCCCACGGTGCTCGATGGCGCGTACCCGCCGGATGGCGAGCCGGGTATCCTGATCAACCAGCGCGCCGCTGACGATCTAGGGGTCGGCGTGGGCGACACGCTGACACTCTGGCACCCGCGCCGGGAAGGGCTGTTCAGCATGCGAATGGTCGAATCCGAAGTACGGGTCAGCGGTATCCACGCCAGTCCGATGGGTTTTCTGGCGTATATGGATCGCAACCAGACGGCGCTGATGGGGCTGGACGGCACCACGAATCTGCTGTATGTGGAACCGGCGCCCGGCTTCACGCAGGACGACGTCCAGTATGCCCTCTTCCACCTGCCGGGTATCGCGTCGGTGCGGCCCATTGGCGTCTTCACCGAGGCGTTCGATCAGGCGTTGGGTCTGCTGACCGGGTTCATGGCGATCGTGTCGGTGGCAGTGCTGGGCATGGCGTTTCTGATCGCGTTCAACTCGACCAGCATCAACGTCGACGAGCGCGCCCGCGAAATCGCCACGCTGTTCGCTTTTGGGCTGCCAATTCGGATGGTCTTGCGCATGACGATCATCGAGAATCTCGTCACGGGCGTGCTGGGCACGCTGCTGGGAATCGGACTGGGTTGGGGCGTGTTGAGCTGGCTGGTCATCAACGAGATCGACGCGGTCATCCCCAACGTGAGCTTCGACATCACCCTCGCGCCGCTCACGCTGGCGCTTGCGCTGATTTTGGGCGTGGTGGTCGTTGCGCTGACGCCGCTCCTCAACCGGCGGAAGCTGGTCCGCATGAACCTGCCATCAACGCTGCGCGTGGTCGAATAGCCCGCAGTCTGCGCACTTCTTGACGGACATCTGCGGGTGTCCGTCTTTTGTATGCTTTGCCATGCTCAGCGTTTGAGACAGCTCACCCCCCGTCCTATAATCTGGCGGGCGGATGATCAAGGAGCGAATAGCCATGTATATCGTGCACGTCTATTGCTACGTCAAGCCGGACGCGATTGACGAGTTCAAGCGCATCACCATCGAGAATGCGCGCAACAGCGTGCAGGAGCCGGGCTGCGCGCGCTTCGACGTGATCCAGCAAGCGGACGACCCGGCGCGCTTCGTGCTGGTCGAGGTTTATCGCACGCCCGACGACCCCGCGCGCCACCGCGAGACCGCGCACTATCAGGCGTGGGCGGAAGCCGCGCCAGCGCTGCTCGCCGAGCCTCGCAGCAAGACCATATTCGACAACGTGTTCCCTGGTGAAGACGGATGGGATGCGCGATGATGCGCTTCGAGTTCGCCACCGCCCAGCGCATCGTCTTTGGCGCAGGGGCGCTAGACGAAGCAGGCGCGATCGCGGCGGCACTGGGGCGGCGCGCGATGGTCGTGACCGGCGCGAATGTCGAACGCGCCGCGCCGCTGTTCGAGCGGCTGGACGCAGCAGGCGTGTCGCATATGCCCTTTGCCGTCCCGTCCGAGCCGAGCGTCCCGCTGGTGCAGCAGGGGATCGAGCGGGCGCGTGCCGCCGGGTGTGACCTGGTGATCGGGTTCGGCGGCGGCAGCGCGCTCGATGCGGGCAAGGCAATCGCCGCGCTGCTGACCAACGCGGGCGATCCGCTCGATTACCTGGAAGTCGTCGGACGCGGGCAGCCTCTCACACACCCCGCCGCGCCGATGATCGCGATCCCCACCACGGCCGGGACCGGCGCCGAGGTCACGCGGAACGCCGTGCTCAGCGTGCCAGAGCAGCGTGTCAAAGTCAGCCTGCGCAGCCCGCTAATGCTGCCGCGTGTGGCGCTGGTCGACCCGGCCCTGACGTATTCGCTGCCGCCTGCCGTGACAGCGTACACCGGCCTGGACGCGCTGACGCAGTTGATCGAGCCGTTCGTCACGCGTAAAGCAAACCCGCTGGTCGACGCGCTGTGCCGCGAGGCGATCCCGCGGGCGGCGCGGGCGCTGCCCCGCGTCTACGCGGATGGCCAAGATGCCGCCGCGCGCGCAGATATGGCGCTGGCGAGCCTGTTCGGCGGGCTGGCGCTGGCAAACGCGGGGCTGGGCGCGGTGCACGGGTTTGCGGGGCCGCTGGGCGGCAGGTACGACGCGCCGCATGGGGCGATCTGCGCTGCGCTGTTGCCGCACGTTATGGCGGCCAACGCCGCGATCCTGGCCGAGCGCGATCCCGCAAGCCCGGTCCTGGCCCGCTATGCCGAGATCGCGCGCCTGCTGACGGGTCGCGCTGAGGCCACGCCCGCCGAGGGCGCCGCGTGGGTGGCGGACCTGATCGCGGCGCTCGATATCCCCCCGCTGCGCGCTTATGGCGTCCGCGAAGCCGACTATCCGGCGCTGCTCGACGCGTCGGCGCGCGCCAGCTCGATGAAGGGCAACCCGGTCGAGCTGACGCGTGACGAGATGGCCGACATCCTGCGCCGGGCGAGCTAGCGCCGCCGATGCCGCGCTGGCAGGCCGATCTCACGCTGGGCCTCATCGCGCTGATCTGGGGCTCGACCTTTGTCGTCGTCAAGAACGCGCTCGATGCCGTCGACCCGCTGACCTTCGTCGGGTTCCGCTTCGCGCTGGCGGCGGCGTTTCTCGCGATCCTGTTTCACCGGCGGGCGAGCGCGATCTCACGGGCGGACCTGCGCGCCGGAGCATTGATGGGCATCTGGCTGGCGCTCGGCTACATCTTCCAGACGATCGGCCTGCAAACCACCACCAGCGCCAAAGCCGGGTTTATCACCGGGCTGAGCGTCGTGATCGTCCCCGTGCTGGCGACGGTGCTGCTCCGCCGCCCGCCTGCGCGCCCGGCGATCATCGGGATCGTCGCCGCGACGCTCGGCCTGGGGTTGCTGACTCTCAACGCCGATCTGCGCGTGCAAAGCGGGGACCTGTGGGTGCTTGGCTGCGCGTTCGCCTTCGCGCTGCATATCGTGACGGTCGCGCACTATTCCCCGCGCCATGACGCCGTACGCCTCGCGCTGGTGCAGATCGCGACCGTCGCCATCTTATCCACCGCCGCTGCCTTCGTCTTCGAGACGCCCCGCCTCACTCTGCCCGCAGACACCTGGGCCGCGATCGCATTCACCGGCGTGGTGGCGACCGCGCTCGTCTTCAGCCTGCAAGTCTACGTCCAGCGCTTCACCACGCCGACGCACACCGCGCTGCTATTCAGTCTGGAGCCAGTCTTCGCGGCGCTGTTCGGCTGGTGGCTGGCGAGCGAGGTGCTCGGCGCGCAAGAGCTAGCCGGGTGCGCGCTAATCCTGCTCGGCATGGTCGTCGCGGAACTGGGCGACGGCGCCGAACCGGAGCCAAAGCGCAGCGCGCGTTTGCCTCACGAGCCGCCCCTTGTGCTATCCACAGGTACGAAAGATGACGATCGTCGCTGACAGCCTGTCTAGCCGATCGTTACACTATGGTAGTACATTCTGATAGAAGCAACGCCGAACCCATCGACGAATGAGAGCTTTGAGGACATCTCGATGCCGCAAGAGGATCCCCGCATTTTGGAGCTGCGCGCCATCCGCGAGAAAGCTCGCGCTGGCGGCGGCGAAGATCGCATCGCCAGGCAGCATGAAAAAGGCAAACTGACCGCCCGCGAGCGCCTGAACCTGCTGCTCGACCCCGGCACATTCAACGAGCTGGAGCCGTATATCACGCACCAGGGCGATGAAATGGGCATGGCGACCGATAAGTACCTGGGCGAAGGCGTCGTCACTGGCTACGGCCAGATCAACGGGCGGACCGTCTACGTCTACGCGCAGGATTTCACCGTCTATGGCGGCACGCTCAGCGAGATGCAGAGCCACAAAATCTGCCGCGTGATGGACCTCGCCGTGCGCAACGGCACGCCGATCATCGGCCTGATCGACTCTGGCGGTGCGCGTATTCAGGAAGGTGTCAAGAGCCTGGGCGGTTACGCCGAGATCTTCCGCCGCAACGCGCAATATTCCGGCGTGATCCCGCAGATCAGCGTCATGCTCGGCCCGTGCGCGGGCGGCGCGGCCTACTCGCCAGCCCTGACCGATGCGATCATCATGGTACGCGAGCAGTCGTTCATGTTCCTGACCGGCCCGCAGGTGATCAAGACCGTCACCGGCGAGGAGATCGACAACGAGCATTTGGGCGGCGCGGAAGTCCACGCCTCGATCAGCGGGACCGCGACGCTCGTCGCGGAGAGCGAGCAGGACGCGCTCGACCTGTGCCGCAGCATGCTGAGCTATCTCCCGTCCAACAATGTCGAGAATGCGCCTTTTGTCGTCACTGGCGACGACCCGCTGCGCATGGATGATGACCTGAACACCATCGTCCCGCTTGATCCGTCCGAGCCGTACAGCATGCACGAGGTGATCAGCCGCGTGGTGGATCGGGGCACGTTCCTCGAGTTCCAGCCGACATTTGCGCGCAACGCGATCATCGGGCTGGCGCGGATCGGCGGGCACAGCGTCGGAATCGTCTCACAGGAGCCGAGCACCATGGCAGGGGTGATCGACATCGACGCCGCCGATAAGATCACGCGCTTCGTGCGGATGTGCGACTGCTTCAATCTGCCGCTGGTGACGTTCGTGGACTCGCCCGGTTTCCTGCCCGGTGTCGCGCAAGAGCATCGCGGCATCATCCGGCACGGCGCGAAGGTGCTTTACGCGTATTCCGAGGCCACCGTCCCGAAGATCAGCGTGATCACGCGCAAGGCGTATGGCGGCGCGTATGTGGTGATGAGCAGCAAGTACCTCGGCACTGACGTCAACTATGCGTGGCCGAGCGCCGAGATCGCGGTGATGGGCGCGGAAGGCGCGGTCAACATTCTGTTCCGCAAGGAGATTGCCGCCGCCGAAGACTCCACCGCTGAGCGTGCGCGGCGGGCTGAAGAATATCGCCGCAACTTCAACAACCCATATCACGCGGCCAGCGCCGGATATGTGGACGACATCATCGAGCCACGCGAGACGCGCGTCAAGCTGATCGCCTCGCTCACCGCGCTGCAAGACAAGTACTCGCCCGCGCCGCCGCGCAAGCACGGCAATATCCCGGTCTAGCGCGAAAGGACGCCGCAATGGGCGAAAACCTGGTTACCGCGTTGGAGATCACCGTAATCGGCATGGCGCTGGTCTTTGGCGCGATCATTCTGCTGTGGGGCGTGATGGCGCTGCTGGTGCGGCTCGCGCAAGATCATCCGGACGCGCCAGCCGCATCTGACATCGAAACACCCGCCGAAGATACGCTGGCCCTTGAGCGAGAGAAGCGCGCCGTGGCGACCGCCGTCGCCGTCGCCTTACTGCGCGAGCAACAAGCGCAGCCGCACGAGTTCCCGGTCCCGCCGACGCCGATTGTCAGCGCGTGGCAGGCGGTGATGCGCGGGCGGCTGCTTCAACAAAAAGGCCCGAGACAGGATCCGAGACGATGAACGTCACCGTACGAGTCGATACCGAGCAGTACGAAGTCCAGATTGCCGATCTGTACGCGCGCCCGATTATCGCGGTAGTCGATGGGCGGCGCTATGAAGTGTGGCTCGAAGAAACGCCAGTCGTGCGCCCGGCAGCCGCCGCACCGGCAACCCCAGCGGGCACACCCGCGCCCGTACCAACGCCAGCGCCCGCACCCGCTGCAGCGGCGCCAGCCGCGACGCCCGCGCCCACCGACAACGGCGCCGCGACCGCGATCCTCGCGCCGATCCCCGGCGTGATCGTGGAGATCGCGGTCCGCCCCGGCGACCAGGTCGAACCGGGGCAGCAGGTCTGCGTGCTCGAAGCGATGAAGATGAAGAACATCATCCGCTCGCCACGCAGCGGCACGATAAGCGAGATACGCGTCAGCACCGGGCAGCATGTCAAGCACCACGACCTGCTGATGGAATTCGCGGACTAGCGCGGGCAGAGGCGGCAACTCATGGATTTTTCCGAACTTCTGCCCGAACTCAGTCGCGGGCTATCGGCCTTCACCGCCGGAAACGCGGTGATGATCCTCGCCGGGCTGGTGCTGATCGCGCTGGCCGTGCTCAAGCAGTACGAGCCGGTCCTGCTGCTGCCAATCGGCTTCGGCTGTATCCTGGCGAACATTCCGGTGACTGGCATGTTAGAAGGCGATGGGCTGTTCGGCGTGCTCTACAGCGCCGGAATCAGCAACGAGTTGTTCCCACTGCTGATCTTCATCGGCGTCGGCGCGATGATCGACTTCAGCCCGCTGCTCTCGCAGCCGAGACTGGTGTTACTTGGCGCGGCGGGG
>CAZVCM010000177.1:8392-9065 GCA_964626105.1 uncultured Thermoflexus sp. | reverse complement strand
TTGATGTGCTCGGTCGTGACGCGGCACTGAGGCTCTCTTGTAGGGGCGGAGCAAGCTCCGCCCCTACCTAAAACGCAAAACTGCACGCCGGTTTTCGAACCTGCTAACCGCTAATGGCTTATTGCTATGTGCTTAGAACCGGCGGCTCCAGTGCTTGGGCCAACGCTCGATGACTACCTTCGTCTGGGTGTAGAACTCGACGCCGTGCCGCGCCTGCGCGTGCAGGTCGCCAAAGAAGCTCTCGCCCCAGCCGCTGAACGGGAAGAATGCCATCGGTGCCGCGACGCCAATGTTGATCCCGATGTTCCCGGCGAAGGCCTCGTTGCGGAAGCGCCGCGCCGCCTCGCCATCCGAAGTGAAGATGCACGCCATGTTGCCGTAGGCGCGCGCGTTCACCAACTGAATCGCGTCGTCGATCGTGTCGGCATGCATCAGGCTGAGGACCGGCCCGAAGATCTCCGTCTGGGCGATATCACCCTGCGGCGGGACGTCTGTCAGAATCGTCGGGAACAGGAAGTACCCGTCTTCGTACCCGTCTACCGATTTCTGGCGGCCATCCACCAGCACGCCCGCGCCCTCCTGCTGGCCCTTCTCGATCAGCCCCTCAATGCGCGATTTACTCGCGGCGCTGATAACCGGCCCCATCTCAATACCTTCATCCAGCCCATAGCCG
>CAZVCM010000177.1:5771-8382 GCA_964626105.1 uncultured Thermoflexus sp. | reverse complement strand
CATAGCCGACCTTGCGGCTCGCCGCTGCGTCCGCAATACGCTCCGTGAAGGCGGTGCGCGCTTCGCCAACCGTCACCGCGACCGACGCCGCCAGGCACCGCTGGCCCGCGCAGCCGAAAGCCGAGTCCGCCATGATGCGCGTCGTGGCATCCATGTCCGCATCCGGCATGATCACGACCGGGTTCTTCGCCCCACCCTGGCACTGCGCGCGCTTGCCATTCTCTGCCGCGCGGCGATAAATGTACCGCGCGACCGCGGTCGAGCCGACGAAGCTGTACGCCTTGACCAGCGGGTGATCGAGCAGCGCGTCGACTGTCTCCTTGCCGCCATTGACCAGTTGCAGCACGCCCGGCGGAAAGCCCGCCTGATCGATCAACTCGAACAGGCGCTCGCTCGCCATCGGGACGCGCTCGCTCGGCTTGAGGATGAACGCGTTGCCGGTCGCTACCGCATACGGCAGGAACCACAGCGGGATCATCGCCGGAAAGTTGAACGGGGTGATCGCCGCAACCACGCCGAGGGGCTGGCGGATCATGTGCTCGTCGATGCCGCGCGCGATATCCTCGTTGTTGTAACCTTGCATCAGGATCGGCGCGCCGCATGCGACTTCGATGTTCTCGATCCCGCGGCGGATTTCGCCCACGCTCTCGGCATAAGTCTTGCCGCACTCGTTCGTTACGATGCGCGCTAGCTCGTCAAGGTGGTCTTCTAACAGGAACTTGAGCTTAAATAGGGGCTGGATGCGTTGAGTGACCGGCACGCGCCGCCATTCTTCAAACGCCGCCTGTCCGGCCTCCGCCGCCGCAGCGACCTCGTCGGCGGGAGACAGCACGACTTCGGCCAGCGCTTGCGCTGTCGCGGGATTGATCACATCGAGCCGGGAGTTAGAAGAGGCAATGTGCCATTGACCGTGAATATAGTTCCGAATCTGGCGCTCGCTCATAATGCTGGGTTAACCTCTCATAAGCTAGAATCGCGCCGTGCGGCATGGCAGCCTGTAAACGTTTTCCTGAGCGTATAGCATTTTCGCTACCCTGTCAAGCACAACGCCGACTATCCATCCATAAGGAGCGATTATGACGAGCCTCGGTAAATATCGCCACCTCTCTCAAGCAAGCACTTCCTCGGGTCATTTCGTGATCCTCGCCATCGATCATCGCGGGAATTTACGCGCCAGCCTGGAGCGTCACACCCCTGCCCCGCTCAGTGACGCAGAGTTCGCTGCATTCAAGCTCGAAGTGATCGAGCACCTCGGTCCGGCGTGCAGCGCAGTGCTGGCCGATCCTGGCTTCGGGTTCGGCCCAGGGATCGCGCGCTCCGTGCTGAGCGGGCAGCAGGGCGTGCTCGCGCCGATTGAGATTACCAACTACGACGTGCCGCCGAGCCAACGTGACGTGGCGTTTATTCCCGGCTGGTCGGTCGAGAAAATCAAGCGTGCAGGCGGCGCAGGCGTGAAGTTGCTGCTGTTCTATCATCCCGAAGCGCGCGATGCGGCGGCGAAGCGCGGAACCGTCGAGCAAATTGTGGCGGACTGCGCGCGCTGGGATATCCCGTTCTTTCTGGAACCCATCGTCATCTCGCCAGATCCAGATAGCGCGGTGACCAATGCCGAGCGCCGTGACGTGGTGGTTGACAATGCGCGAGTGTTCAGCGGCCTCGGCATCGATGTGCTGAAGACCGAGTTCCCGGTCGACGTCAAGCAAGCGCCGGATGAGACCGTCTGGCGTGCGGCGCTGGCCGAACTGAACGCTGCATGTACTGTCCCCTGGGCGCTGCTCAGCGCGGGGGTGGACTTTCCCACCTTTGAGCGGCAGGCAGCGCTGGCGTGCGCAGCAGGTGCGAGCGGAGTAATTGTGGGGCGCGCGGTGTGGGCCGAAGCGACGACGCTGGCAGGCGAGGCGCGCACCGCATTTCTGCGCGACGAGGGCACACGGCGGATGGCGCGGCTGGCCGAGATCGCCGCCGAACGCGCGACCGACTGGCGCAACAAGCTCGCGCCGCCAGATGACGCACCAGACTGGTATGAGACGTTTCCGGGGTTTGACGGCTAGCCGGGTGGCGCGGTCGAGGCGCGACGGATCAGCGCGGTTTCGAGCAACACGGTCTGCGGCCCGGCGTCGTCGCCTTCGAGCTGTTCCAGAAGAATCCGCGCCGCGCTCTCGCCCATTGCGTAGGTCGGCTGTGCGATCGTGGTTAGCGGCGGGATGAGGAACGACACCAGCGGGATATCGTCGAAGCCCACGATCGATAGATCAGCAGGCACGCGCAAGCCTAGCTCTGCCGCCGCGTGCAACACGCCGACCGCCATCGAGTCGGTCAGCGCGAAGATCGCGGTCGGGCGCGGCTGCCCGCGTAGCATGTCGAGCGCCACATCATAGCCTGTCTTGAAATCGGGCAGGCAGTCGACAACGCGAATATCGGCGTCCACGCGGGACTCCATCAACGCCTGCCGGGCGCCGTCCAAACGGTCGGGCGGGATGTTCTCGACGCTGGCGCAAATCACGCCTATCCGCCGATGCCCCAGCTCGATCAGATGCCGCACGGCGTCGTAGGCGCCCTGGAAGTTCGTCACCAACACCTTACTGACCTCGAACCCGGCCAACTGCCGCTC
>CAZVCM010000177.1:0-5761 GCA_964626105.1 uncultured Thermoflexus sp. | reverse complement strand
CTCCACCAGCCGCGCAATGTTCTCGTCCGTGCCTGCAATCGCGGGAAATGCGACCACCGCATCGACCTGCTGGCTGAGCAGCATCGTGACGTATTCGCGCTCTTTGTCGGGGTTTTCTTCCGTGCTGCATACCAACGTGCGATACCCGCTGGAAAACAGCGTCTTCTCCAGCGCGAAGGCGAACTGTGCGAAGAACGGCTCGTTGATTCGCGGGACGAGCAAGCCGACGCTGTGCGTCGCCTGGCGGCGCAGCCCCTGGGCGATTGCATTCGGCTGGTAGCCGAGCGCCTGCATCGCGTCCATCACGCGCTCGCGCAGGTCCGGGCTGACGTAGCGGCTCCCGTTCAAGACGCGGGATACCGTCGCGATCGACACGTCCGCCTTCAACGCGACGTCTTTGATCGTGGTGATGCCGCTTCTATCGGGGTTATACATGCCCAGCCCGCCGCTGCTCACTGTCGGTCGATTGAACCTTACCACCGCGCAGGAAGCGCTGTCAAGCGGCAAGAAAGCAGCGCCACACCCGGCCATTTCGACGAGCCGGGCGCGGCGCGCGCACTTCGCCAATATCCCTCAGTTCGCGGGGGGAATGTTCGCGTTCAGCCGGAAGAAGTTGTCCGGATCGTACTGCGCCTTGACACGCGCCAGCCGGTCGTAGGCGTCGCCGAACGTCTGCCGCAGCACGCGCTCGCGATCTTCCAGGAAGCCGGGGAAGTTCATGTACTGGCTACCATCCGAGAAGCGCTGCAGGTCGCGGTGGACCTCACGCGCCCAGGCGATGTTCGCTTCATCGTCCGCCGGGTTCTCCCAGTTCGCCTCGATCCCCAGGTGATAGGGCGCCTGCCGCCCGCGAAACGCCGTGTCCGCTGCGGGCCGCGCGACTGCCCCGCCCATGTGCCACACGTCCAGCGTGGAGTGATACGATGGCGCCGCCTCGATTTGCGCGATCAGGCGATCAATGACCGGGTCGCTCAAGCTATCCAGGTAGGTCGATTTCCAATAGTAGCGCCTGCCGCGCGGATAGTCCTCATCGAACATCTGCTGGACTTCGAGATAAGGCATGCGCCCGCTCAGATCGATGATCGGCTCGGCGAACTCGCGCAGCGGCTGGACCACCCGCTCGCCTTCGTCCAGCGGCCCGCTGTAGCACGCCGCGAAGATGACGGTCGGCTGGTGATGCCACGCCTCGGGATAAGGCTCCATCGCCGGAACATACTGCACGATCGCGAACGAGCTCAGGTCGTCCGGCGCGTGCTCCATCTGCTCGCGGTAGAATTGCAGCGCCGGGCGCGCAATCTCCAGCGGATAGAGCACAATCGCCTGCATGACTTCCGGCCCGACCGGGTGCAAGCGGAACTCGAACGCGGTGACCACGCCGAAGTTGCCGCCACCGCCGCGCAGCGCCCAGAATAGCTCCGGGTTTTCGTCGTCGCTGGCGCGCACGACCTGCCCGCTCGCCGTGACCAGCTCGATCGACAACAGGTTGTCAGCAGACAGCCCGTGCTTGCGGCGCAACCAGCCGAAGCCGCCGCCGAGCGTCAGCCCGGCAATACCCGTATCGGTCACGACACCGCCCGGCGTTGCCAGCCCAAAGACCTGCGTCTCACGGTCTAGCTCGCCCCAGGTCACGCCGCCTTCGGCGCGGGCCGTCCGCCGCTCCGGATCGACCCGGATCCGTTTCATCAGTGAGAGGTCAATGAGCAAACCTCCATCGACCGTGCCTGTTCCCGCGACGTTATGCCCGCCGCCGCGCACCGCTGTGAGCATGTCATGCGCGCGGGCGAAGCGGACCGCCTCAATCACATCGCTTACGTCAGCGCAGCGTGCGATCAACGCCGGGCACCGGTCGATTAACCCGTTCCATACGTGACGCGCTTCGTCATAGCCCCGGTCGCCAGGGCGAAGCAGCGCCCCGTTCAGGTGGCCCGCAAAGGCCGTGACGTCGTCTGCAGATAGTTGAATCGGCTGTTGAGTACGGCTGACTGCCTCGAAGACTGCCATGATGCGTTCTCCTTGCCTTGCACAACGTTAGTGTGGGCCGATTGACGAAAGCAAGCAACCGACCCTTTGGCGGAAGAGGGAACACACCCGCCTTTTGATGAATGCGTCAGTACGCGGTTTGTCACACGCAGGTTGTCAGGAGATGTGCAATTGAGGCGCGCGAAGGCTCTTCACCGCCTAAAAGCGCCCGCGCAGCCGCAGCCCTTCAGCCACAAGCCATTCGCCGCTATCCCACTCGGTCAGCCCGTCGCCCACCCAATAGCTGAGATCGAAGCGGACGATCGCCCCTGGCCACGGCGTCTCCACATACACGCTGCGGAAACCATCCGCACCTGGCAGGTTGAACCCGCTCGGCGCGGGTAGCAGCGCATCGAGCGCGGCGCGGTCGAGGTCGGTGTCAAGGTGAAACTGCAGCAGCGGCGTGCTCACATAGCCGTACGTGAGCTCGAACTTAGGCGTGCGCGGCGCGTCAAACGTGGTGATGTCCCGAACAAACTCGTCACCGTTCGCCGGAAGAACAAACGGCATTTCTGTATCAGGCGCGGGATACTCATACAAGTTCGTGGCAGCGCCCAGCGCGTCGAGCAACCGCTCCCACAGCGGACGCGGTACGCGCGGCGTCGGTAGCTCCACCCCGGTGTGATCGATGCGCACGATATGCCCGCGCAGAGCGTCCGCGAGGGCGTCCGGGCTGATCGGCGGATGGGGCGGCGTGACGGCCACGCCCGGCGGCATCAGCATCGGATCGCGCGAGGCCCAGCCAAGCAGCCGGATCCCGCCCATGAAGACCACCAGCAGCCCGATCGTATCCAGCACCACGGTCGGACGATCCACTCGCGACAGCTCAAGCGTGGTCGCCGGGATTGCCTGAGGCGGATAGTCTGGCACGATGACGAGACGATCCTCCACCGCTTCAGCCTGTGGCGCTTCAGCCATCACAGGCGCGATTGTATCAAACCATGCACGCGAAGCTCTATCGGATGGGAACAGGTAGCGAATCTGGTTGAGCCGGTTGCCAAGCATGGAGTCCTCACTGTCTGCTTCGATGCGTTTTTCCCACGCGACCATAATAGGACACTTTTTACGGACTTGCACAATCTTCGCCAGACGCGTGGGAAAGTCTGATAAAATCTGGAGCGAACGATCATGCAGCGCCGTCCCGGCCAGGAGACCCGCCCGTGAAGCACCTGACGATCGCGCCCGAAGATGGATTTGAAGTCATCGCAACCACCTCCCGCGCGCAAGCCGCGACCATGATCCTCGCGCCCGGCGTATCGACCGGCGGCCCAAACAACCGGCACGCTGACAGCGATCAATGGCTCTTTGTCACAAGCGGGCACGGCTACGCCGTGATCGAGGGACGGCGCGTCACGTTGGCGCCCGGCAGTCTGTTGGTAATCGAGGGAGGAGAAGGGCATGAGATCGCCAACGATAGCGACGAGCCGCTCGTGACACTCAATATCTACGCACCGCCTGAGTATTGAGAGTAGCTACCCCACCCGTAAGAGCGGACATCCTGTGCGCCAAGCGCCGCTGACACCGTCGCCGGTTCGCGCGCCAGCGCTCCGACGCAGTTCGCTAGCTCTGTGTGCGAACCTCAACCACGATCCGCGTGCCCTCGCCTGGCGCGCTCTCCAACGCGAAGCGTCCCCCGACCGCCTGGGCGCGCTCGCGCATGGACTTCAGGCCCAGGTGACCGGGAAACGAATTCGACGGATCAAAGCCAAGCCCATTGTCTGCCAGCTCAAGAATAATTCCATCTGGTAAACAGTCCATGCGAACCTTCGCGTGCGTCGCACGGGCGTGTTTGACAGTGTTGTGCAGGGCTTCGCGGGCGATGCGGTACAACGCCTCTTTCATCGCGATCGACACATCCGGCTCGTCGCATAGCTCCGCGTCGACCTCTATCTGATGCCGCGCCCGTAGTGAGGCCACCTGCGCGGCGAGCGCCGCCTGCAAGCCATCATTTTCTAACAACTCTGGCCGCAGCTCAAAGATCAGCGCGCGCATCTCGGACAGCCCCGCCTCAGCCAGCGACAGCACGTAATCCAGCGGCTCGGCGACCTTCTCCGGCTCGCGCGCCAGCAGCTTCTGCGCGGTACGCGTACCGAGCGCAACCCCGTACAACGCCTGCGACACAGAGTCGTGCAGCTCGCGTGCGAGGCGGCTGCGCTCCTCAAAAACGGCCAGCTCATGCGCCGCCCGGTAGAGCCGCGCGTTCTCGACCGCGACCGCCATCAGGTCCGCCAGCGTCGACATCACGCGGATGTCGCCCTTCGAGAAACGTTCCGGCTCGGCAGACTGCACGACCAGCACGCCGACGATCTGCTTGGCGGCGATCATCGGGACTGCCATCTCTGAACGGGCCTCTGGCAACCCTGGCGACAGCACACCTTCGGGCGCAATCGACGCATCGTTGACCATCACCCCCTGCCGGATGCGGGCCGCGCGGGCCACCAGCGCGCGCGGGTCATCGAGCGCAATCCGCCGGGGTGACGGCTGCTCCGCCTCAGACACGCACGCGAACATATTGGTCTCAGCGTTGAGCAAGAAGATGTCGAGGTAATAGCTCGGGAAGCTGGTGCGCGCAAGCGCCGTCATCGTGCTTAACAGCCGGTCCAGGTCCAAGATACTCGTCGCTGCCGCGCTGATCTTAGCAACGGTTTCCAGTTCCAGCGCGCGCTGCGCGGCTTCAATATGCGCTTCCTTCTGCGCGAGATACGCCCGGCGGCTGGTCACGACCGCTGCCAGCGTCGGACGGATGGCATGAATCAGCGCCCGCAGGTCATCAGGAAAGGGCTGCGGGCGGTCCCAGACAAGCAGCAACAGCCCATGCCACAGGTCGCCCGACTTCAGCGGCAAGGCAATCAATGCGGACCACGCGAGGTCCCGCATCAGCGGTTGCGCCGCATGCGCGGCTGGGGATACATCGTGCCACGCATCCTCGATAAAGATCGGGGCGTCGGGCGCGTCGAGCGCCATGCGCAGCAAGGGCGAATCCTGCACCAACTGCGAAGCCAGCGGCAGAGCGCGCGTGTCGGGTTCTGCTGCACGGTGCATTCGCAGCGCGACCGTCTGCACTTCGGTTGGCGGGTCGTCTTCATTGGCGTTCGAATACGCCAGGATCGACAGCGCGACGTCATAAGGCGCGACCACCGTCGCAACCGCATCGAGGATCGCCTGCTCGTCATTCGCCTGCGACAACGCCGCATTCACGCTCGCCAACAGCTCCGCCTGGGCGCGCCCGCGCTCAGTCGCGTCTTTGAATCGCATGCGCTCGACTGCCGCGGTCACCAGCTCGCCAATCGCTGCGGCAAGCCGCCGCTCACGTTCAGTAAAGCGCCGAGGGTGCTCCGCCTCAAACGCCAGCAGCCCGGTGAAGCGATCTTCCAGGCACAAGGGAACCGCCATCAGCGCGCGATAGCCGTGGCGCTCGATTGTCGCAGCAGTGACCGGATCAAGCTGCGCGCGCTCGCGCGTGTCTTCCACCACAAATGGCTGCGTGCGGTCGAAGATGCGCGAGTGTGGAAGCTGATCCAGCGTGAGGCGCACACCGTCCGGCCAGTGGCTATCGCGCTGCTTGGCCACCAGCTCAATCAACTGCGCTCGGTCGTAGTCAAACTCCTCCCATACCCACAGCGCAATATGCAGCGCGCGCATTTCGAGTTGCGACACCGCATCCACCACATCCTGATATGTGCGCGCCGCGTTGATCCCGCGGCTGGCATGGTACAGCAGCTCGCGCTCGGCACGCGCCTCT
>CAZVCM010000176.1:0-9134 GCA_964626105.1 uncultured Thermoflexus sp. | reverse complement strand
ACCTCTAATCGAGCGAGTGGTTGATACGTTACTCGCGACTTTTCCCGTTTCCGCTCCTGTGCGTCTAATTACCTGGTGCGGAGACATCCGGCAGAAGCGTCAGATCGTGGTTGGGTGTAAGCAGGAACGCTGCCATCCAGCCCCGGAAGTTACCGTTTTGCACTTCAACCCAGCTTGCATCGGCATTGCGGCCCAGGACGGCGAAGGTGGTGCCGTTGTAGACCGTCCCTGCGATGCTCGCATTTGTGCCTGGTGCGGTGCGGATATACACGCCGCCGTTGGTGTATACCGTTGCCAGAGGTTGGTCGATCAGCGCCCAGTCGAACGGCGCCAGCATCGGTGTGTTCGGTACGGTCAGGGCTTGGTCAAAGCAATCGAGCGGCTCCTGCCCCGGGCCGCTGGCCACACACGGCGCAACCCGGATCGTCTCGACATTGAACAGCCGCTGCGGCAGGCGCAGCTCAATGCCCGAACCGATCCCCATCGCTGCGTCGCGTACCAGCTCCGAGGTCGTACCTTCACGCTCGACCACTATCCCAGCCCGGGATGCGACGACGCGCGCCGCCGGGGCGTTGCTTCCTTCGGCTGGCAGCGGGATGCTCACCTGCACGTCTTCCTCAGGCGCTTCAGCACTCTGTAACAGCAGGTAGACGTACCGATTATCTGCATACCCCCGCATCACCTGCAAATCATAAGCCGGTTGTGCGCTGTCACCCGCAGGGTCCGTGGCGGACAGCGGACCGCGCCCTGGCCAGTCACTCGCGTCGCCGTCCAGCATCACCCAACTGAATCCGGCAGGGAGATTTGGCCATTCTTCTTCGGGAAGCTCTAGCAGCCACGCGGCGAGCCGCTCGACAAAGATGCGATTAGCTGGATAGCGCGGCGTCGCGCCCGATGACACCAGCCCAAAGCCGTTTTGGATGATCTCGGAGTCGCCCAGGATGGCTAATCGGGCGCCGGTGCGCAGGTCGGTCCCGATCGCGCCAACGTTCAGACGCCCTGTGAAGTCCTCACCGAGGTTCAGTTCTACCGGGACGGTTGCCGCGTCGGCTGCGGTGATCCCGCTTGGGAAGATATCCGGGCTGGTCTCACCGAATCCGCGATCGCTGTAGAACAAAGGGTGCGCCTGCCCGCCGATCACGAACGGCTCAACGCGCATGTGGCGCGCGCCCCACACCCAGACCGGGAGATTGTACTGCTGCAGCGGCGCGGTGATCGGGTTCGAGACGGCGTCGGCGTGCGCAATCGAGTACATCGTGTTGATCGTCTCAACGGACGCGTTGCTCACGTATGGCTCCGCCACAAACGTGTCGTAGAGGCGGATGCCATAGTCTGCATCGAACAGCTCGGGCAGGGCGCTGCGCCCGATCCGCGAGCGGATGTTCGCGCCGCGCACCGATGGGCTGCGCAGGTATATCCCTTCCGGGTCGAGCGCGAGAAGCAGATTTCCGCCTCGTTCCAGATAGTCCCACAAGTACGCCGACTCGATGGTTCCCATTGTGCGCATAGGCCGCGCCAGCACAACGACATCAGTGTCGTCGGGAAGCCGCGTGGTGATGTTCTGATAGCTGACTTCCGCGCCCATTGACCGGAAGATGTCTGCCAGCTTGCTCAACCCCTCTGGCCCGACGTTGGAGATTCCAGTCGTTTCCAGCGGGCGGCGACCCTGGATGAAGATCACGTGAAGGGCGTCATCTTCCTGGGCGTGGCCGGTCCTGGCTGGCAGCCCCACCAGCCCAAACGCAAACAGCGCCGCCACAGCCAGGCTAGCGAGCGCAAGCGCAGGGACTTTGCGGCGCAACGTGCTAACCACTCGCTTCATCGGCGCTCTCGGCCTCATCGATAGGTGTCGGCTCAGGCGTTGGCGTAGCGACCACAATCGGCGTCGCGGTGGCAGTTGGGCCCGGCGTCGGGAAGACAAACGTCTCGGTTTCCGCAGAATCGGCGCCAACGAGCCACGCGATCGTGTTCATCATGAACTGTACGTTCGCCGGGAACACAAACCCGGCGCTGTTGCTCGGCGCGGACCGGAAACCCTCGCCATTCATCGCGATGCCACCATCCCCAATCAGCACGATGCGCGCGCCGGTCATGCTGTTCTCAGAGGCGGCAGCCAGCGGCAATCGCCCGCGCGCGGTGTCTGTGCCAGGCGTGAAGTCCTCGGTGTTGAGCTGGAGATAGTCAACGTAAAGCGTTTCGCCATAGTACTCCGCGCCGCTGTAGACCAGCGGCTGGGCATCATACACCTGAATCGACGCGTCCACTTCCAACGATCGCGCGCTGAAGATCGCGAGCGGGCCGGTGACGCCTTGCAGGATTGGGTGATTGGTGTTGAGTTCGCCGGTCATCAGGTCGCGGTCTAGCTGGCCGTCGCCGACTTCGGTCACGACGACATCCTCACGGGCGCGCAGCCCATAGCCCGCCCATGTCAGCAGAAACAAGCCCCTGTCCCGGCGCAGCGCGCGGCTATTCATCTCGGTGATGGTGACGCCATCCTCTTCGCTGTACAGGATCGGGTCGGCCATGATCAGCAGCGCGCCACCGTTATTCAGGTACGCCCACAGGCGCGCGCTCTGATAGTCCTCGATGTCCCGTGTTGGCGCGGCGATCACGACCAGGTCCGCGTCTTCGGGGATGTCTGCGCGCCAGTCCAGCGACTTGATGTCTGCGCCCAGCGCGCTCAGCAGCCCAGCGAAGCGGGAGAGACCCTGGGGCGACCGGTCGAACGGGGTCGCTTCCCGGCTCTCTTCAGTGAAGTAGATGGTCACGCCATCAAGCCGTGCAAACGTGCTGGGGCTGGTGTCATCCTGCGCGAGCGTGGCGCTGCCCGCCGGGATGCTGAGCACGACTGCCGCGACAATTACGAGGGTCTGGATCGTCAGTATCACAAGAGTTCGGCGCATAAAGGGCTTCCTTCTTTCTGTGTTTGCTCGGTGCAACACGGCGCAGGCTCGCGCGGCTAGTTGGCGCTGGTGAGCGGCTGCCAGCGGTTGAGCCATACTGCCGAGGGCAGAAGTTGGGTACGCAGCAGCGCCAGCGAGGCGCGCTGCCCGACATTGATCCGTCGCAGGCGAAGCGGATCGGCGCGGCGCAGATCGTTCAGGCCGCGCACCGTTGTAAAGGCTAGCTCGAATCCGTCTTCGGCCAGGCTATCGACCACGGCTTGATCGAATCCGCCGCTGGGATAGGCGAAAATTGGCGGCGCGCTGCCGATCTGCTGCGCCAGGTCATCGCGCGAGGCGGACGCTTCGAAGCGCGCGTGCTCGACGCTGACGCGATTGACGAGCGGGTGCGTTCGCGTATGCGCGCCAAGTGTGACACCCTCGGCGGCGAGTTGGCGCAGCGCGTCCCAGCCTAGCACCGGGTTCGGAATCGGTTCGACGCCTTGCGCCGCGCAGAACTCATCAATCCAGGCCATCGCGTCCTCGTGCGGCAGCGATTTGACGTAGTTCCGAAGCTGTTTGAAGGTCGTGCGCTGCGCTGCCGGGTCGCTGATGGACAGCATGCCCATCGGCGTCATCACCTGCGGCGACATGGCGCATCGCAGAGCATTATACAGCCGGTCCCACCAGAATCCGCGCTCCGGATGGTCGGGGAAGGCGGTCGGAACGAACAGCGTTACTGGCAGGCCGAGTTGCTTCATCACCGGCCAGACGTGCTCCGCGAAATCCGCATACGCATCGTCAAATGTCACCAGCACGGCCCGCGATGGCAGGGTTTGTCCGGTACGGACTGCAGCCAGCACCTCGTCGATGCCGACCACGTGGCAGCGCCGCGCGAGATGCGTCATTTGCTGCTCGAAGGCGTCGGGCGTTGCGCTCAGTTGCGCCGGGCTGAGGAACGGGCGCGCGTCTGGCCAGTCGACGCGATGATAGGTCAGCACGGCAAGCTGACCGGATCGCGCCGGGTCCAGTCGCTCGATGAGTGAGACGAGCAAGGCGAATGCAGCGCCGTTCTGCGCGCGGTCAAACAGTTGCTTCATGCGCCGCTCCTTTTGCGCCCGGACAGCTTGCTTGCCTGCTTCCGAACGATCGTGAGTGGTTCCGCCAGCCCTGGCAGCGGGTCATCCCACGCCAGCAGGTCGGAGCGGGTGAGCGGGTTCAGCAGCCCGGCCAAGCCGCTCAACGCGTCTGCGCGGCCCGGCACAGGCAGCGACCCGCTTTTGCGGCGGCCCAGCAGAACAGATGCGATCCATACAATATCCCGCTCGACATTGCGCGCCTTTACTCCGACCTTATAGCACGTGTCTGGTCCATTGGCGGTTGAGGGCGGCCCGTCGACGTAAAGCGCCGCCAGCCGCGCCGGAAAGTCCATCCCGCTGAACACCGCCAGCGGGAGCGAACCCCAGATGCGCCCGTTAATCTCCATCAGCTTGCCGCCTTGTGCGCCGACCTTGAACTCGACCATCGCCAGGCCGGTCCAGTTCAGCGCGCCCATCAGCCGGGCGGAGTGCTCGTACAGCGCCGGATCAAGCGCGACACTCTGGCGGAACGAACTGGCCCCCCCGGTGATCGGGACCTCATGCAGACGCTTGTGCTGGAACGCTGCCAGCGGGCGTCCCTCATGCAGCAAGAGCTCGACGCCGTGCCCCTCGCCCGCGTAGTAGCTTTGCAGCAGGACCGCGCAACGCCCTTCGAACTGCGCGACCTTCTTCGCTAGCTCGTCGCGGGTGTGCGCGTAGCAGACCTCAAAATGCTCGACCGAGTCTTCATCGTACAGGCGCGACGACTGCGGCTTGAGGACGACCGGCCAATCCGTGATCGGCAGCGCGAGCGCTTCCTCGGCGGTTTCGACCACGCGCGTTAGCGGGACCGGCACGCCAAGCTCCTGCGCGAGTTCAATCGTCTTCAGCTTGTTGGTGACGACCGCAAGCTGCTCCGGCGTGGGCATGGCGATCGCGCACAATCCGTCGAACTCTGCACGCGCCTCAGACAGCGGCAGCAGCACCGCATCCGTCACCGGGATGATCAGATCGACGCGTTCCGCTTTTGCGGCGGCTTTCAACGCGGCGACCATCTCGCGCGGGGCATCTTCCGGCGCCGGATACACCAGCGTCTGCGCAGCATAGCGCGAGTGAAACCCCAGGCTGCGCGGATTGGCGTCAGCCGCGATCACGCGCCAACCCCGACGACCCAGTGACCGGATGATCGCGATTGCGCTGCCGCGACCCGCATCCGTGACCAGCGCGACTGGATGCTTCTCAGGCATGCGTCACCTGTTCCGAGACGGACTCTGGCACGCGGCGGTCGCGATTGAACGCGAGAATCAGGTCCGTCACCTGACTGAGCACCACATCTTCTGGTTGGGTCGCGTCGATCGTGACGAAGTGCGGGACGTGTGCGCGCATCGCCTGGTATGCCCGGCGCCGGTCTTCGAGCACCTCAGCCGTGCCCTCGCCCTTGCGCGCCAGCAGCACCTCGGCGGGCGCGTCGAGGTAGATCATCAGATCGGGTTTGGGATAGACGTGCATCAGCATCCAGCCGTGCAGCCGCCGTGTCCACGGCTTGCGATAGGGCGTCGGCGCGATGTCGTAGGCGTAATAGTCCGAGAAGAAGTGGCGGTCGAACAGCACGACATAGCCGCGCCGGGTGTAGACCCAGGTCAGCGCCTGTCGGAACCATTCCTCGGCGATACGGTTAGCGAGCAACAAGCCCGATTTCACCTCGACCAGCGCGCGCTTGACCGGATTCTTCGGCTTTGGCTTGACCGCATCTTCGATCGCGCGCGGTCCGCGTGTGTCTGGCTCCGCGCCCAGGCCGCGCTTAACCTTGCTCAGCAGCCAGGTGGTCGGCAGCATCAGGTTGCTGGAGTCCGGATTGACGCCCATATAGACATACTTGATCGGCAGCGGCAGCGTCTCGCGCAGGCGGCGGCTGATGGTCGTCTTGCCAGAGCCATCCGGCCCTACGAGCGCAACAGAAAACAGCTTCGGCATGGGTTAAGCCCTCTTGACGGTAGTGTTAAGCACGGTGCGGAGCCGGTCTCCGATCGCTGGCCAGACAAAGTGTTGCTGGATATACTCGCGCGCGGCAATGTCCGGCGTGGTGTCGGTCTCGCGTGCTTCTAGCTCGGCCAGGATCAGCCGGGCGAACTCGCTCGCCGTTTGCGCGAGCTTGACCGGCGGGCGCGCGCCGTCCTCGGTGTTCAGTCCGTCAGCGGCAAGCGGCGAGGCGACGACCGGTACTTCCATCGCCATCGCTTCAAGCACCTTGTTCTGGATGCCCGCGCCAAAGCGTAACGGCGCGGCAAACACCGCCGCACGTTCTAGATAGGGGCGCACGTCGTCGACGAAGCCGGTAACAGTCACGCCGGGGCGGTTCCCGGCGGCGACAAGCGCCGGAACCGGGCTGTGCCCGACGAGCAGCAACTCGGCTTCTGGGTGCGCTTTCTGAACGAGCGGGAAGACTTCCTCAATCAGAAACACCGCCGCGTCGATGTTTGGGCGATAGTTCATTGCGCCGGTGAAAGCGATCGCGTGGCGCCCCAGCGCGCGCGATTCGCGCCGCCAGAAGTCGACATCAACGCCGTTTGGCATGACGGAAGAAGCCTTGTTCGCGGCGGTGAGGATCGCTTCTCGATCGCGCACCGACGCGAAAAGCAGGTGATCTGCGCGGGCCACGATCTGCTGCTCTAGCTCGCGCATCTGCCGGTATTTCACCCACAGCGCGGGCATCTTCAGCGGGCTCGCGTGCTCCAGTTGCCCGCGAATTCGCATTGATGCGGCGTCGGTGAAATCCGCGACGATGGGTGGCAGCCGAAGCTGCCTGATCGCGGCGTAGGTTGGCTTTCCGCTGAACAACACCACATCGAATGGCGCCGTCACGTGCAAGCGCTCGATGGCGGCGCGCATCGCCCCAATCGATCCGTTTTCGCTACCAAGCGTGCGCGCGGTGTGCAGCGCTTTCTGGACCGACGACTTTCCGCGTTCACCTGCGATGAAGACCTCGATGTGCTGCGTATGTGGCGCGAGGGCATCGCGGTGCGCTTCCTGAAAGCTCGGACGCGCCATCGACAGCAGCGTGATGTCATGCTCCCGCGACAGCTCTTGAATAAAGTAATAGTGCCGCAGATAACCGCTGGTCAGCGGGAACGGAAAGCCGTTAGTGAGATAAAGGACACGCATTGACTGGCCTCGTAGTTCGATCGGTTAAGCCATCCAGCCGAGTTCATCCAGATGGTTGAGCGTGTGCCGCCACAGGGCGTAATAGCGGTTCTCGCGCAGCCAGGCGGCGGTATCTGGCTCGACGCTGGCGGGCGTCAAATCGTCGTTGTAGAGACGCAGCAGCAACCGGCTCATGTAGCGCGCCCAGCACAGCACAAACAGCGGCGTCAGATGTTCGATGGCGATTTGCATTCGCTGCGCGTACTGCTTGACGAATGGCACAGCCCACGCGTCTGGCCCGAAGAACGCATCGTTGAAGGGAGTGATGAAGTCCCGCCGGGTGCGTGCGTCGTCCTGCGCGAAGGCCGCGTACGTCAGGAAGAAGAACATGTCACACGCTGGGATACCGTCTATCTCCGCCAGCTCCCAATCGACTACCCCCAGGTTTTGCATGTTCAGCGTGATCAGGTTTGGGTGGCTGACGTCGCCATGCTCTACGACAGGCGACAGCGCAGTCTGTTTGAGCGGCGTAATCAGCTCTTGCGTGTGGATCAGAAGCTGTTCCTCTTTGACGTTTAGCGGGAACGAGCCAGCGAACGCGTTGAGTGGCTGCGCGATCCGCGCCTCGTACCACTCGAACTGGGGCTGCTCCTGCGGCGTGCGGGGCAGGTCGGTCAGCCAATCCAGCGCCAACTCGCAGGCCGCGTCGCGATCGCGCCGGACGCGCGGTGGGTCGAGCAACGGCCCATTGAGCGCGGTTTCGATCAGCAGCGGATAGCCCCGGTAATCTTCGAAGGCGATAAGCTGCGGGATCGTGTCGAATCCACCCGGGCGCATCTTCTGAATCGTCTCGATCGCGGCGGCTTCTCGCGTCAGGCTTTGGCTGCGCTCGCCCAGGCGCGGAACCTTCGCCACCAGCACCGGATAGGGCTTGCGCGCAGGGAGAATCAGAAACACGACATGCCGCGAGGCGCGAAAACGTGGCGTGAGCATCACGCTCGTTAACCGCTCCGGCACGCGATACAGATCGAGTTTCAGACGGGCGCGGTGGCGCTCCAAAAAGTCCAGCACGAGGTTCATGCTGCCTCCCGCCGCGCGATCAGGCTGAGACACGGCGCAAACCAGCCGACAACACCCATCCGGAAGCCGAAGCGCGTCGCATTGAGCATCATCCAGGCGACCGGGCCGCGCCGGTTATTGACGATGACGTTGGTCAGCGCGCAGGCGTCGTCCACCGGCAGAATCTTGGTGCAGCGCGCGAAGTTGGGCCAGTTCCAGAACGTCTCGATCTCATCAAACCCGGCGCGCTCCGCTGCTGCGCCATAGCGCCGCAACTGCCACGGGATATCGCGCCCGACGCGACGCTGAATTTCGACATAGAGCGTGCCGCCCGGTTTGAGTAGCGTTCGCGCCCGCGCCAGCGTTTCGGCGGGCTGCGCGCGCAACACGGCCACGTCGAACGCCTCAAGCGCTTCGGTCGAGACGCTCTCCGCGTCGGTTACCGACTCAGCGAAATCGTCCAGCGCGGCGCGCACCGGATCGTTCTCGGGCCCGAAGTACACGACCTGTCCCAGGCGCGGATCTGGCAGCAGAAAGCGCCAATCCATGCGGCGCGATCGCTGTAACAGCTCGTCAAACGGGTCGTCCGTGCCGGGCGTGCGTGGCTCACGGTGAGGGGCTGCGTGTTCGGCCATCAGAGCGCCTCGGCTGCGGGCTGTTGCGCGGCGGTGACCAACGGGCGCATGACGTTATATAGATCGTCGATCACTGCCGGGTACGGATGCTCGACCAGATAGCAGGGTTTATTCTCCAGCACCGAGCGCAGTCGCTCGCGCTGGACTGCTTCAGCGTTTTCAAGAAATGCATTCTTCCGTTCAGGAAAAGCGAACCGGAACATATAGTAGTATTCCATGAAGGGCAGCCGCTCGTATTGCAGCGAGAACACCATCCGCTCGGCGACCTCGTCCGGTTCCAGTGGGCGTACGCGCGTGCCGGGCGCGTCCACGCTGGCGACGAAAAAGACCGTATCCAG
>CAZVCM010000175.1:0-9143 GCA_964626105.1 uncultured Thermoflexus sp. | reverse complement strand
CTGCCCGGTATTCTGATCGTGATCACCGTGCTGTGCCTGTTCCTGATTGGTGACGGGTTGCGTGACGCGTTCGACCCGCAGGCATCGAAGAAGATCGCCTAGCGCGCCTGCAAGTTATGCGAAAAACACCGCGCCAGAGGTTTTGCACCCCTGGCGCGCTTTATTTTGGCTGCTTTATGGCTGCGCTTCGCTATCCAGCAGAACGATGTGCAGCGCGCCCGGCCCGTGCATCCCTAAGATCAATTCCATCGCGATGTCTGCCGTGCGACTGGGCCCGCTGACAATGACCGTGCTGCTGGCGGCGGCGAACGCGTCCGTTCCAGCAGCGCGCAGCGTCGCGATCCACGCTTCCATGTGTGGCACAATCTGATCCACGCGCACAACTGCGATATGCACCAGCGGCAACAGCGACACCTGCCGCGCCTTCCCCGGCCCCGAACTGATCACCAGGCTGCCCGTCGCGGCGAGCGCGGCATCCACCCCGGTAATGCCCACGCGCGCGCTGGCGTCATCCGGCGGCGCGACTGCGATCCCGGCGCGGTCGAGCGCCGCGTCTAACCCAGGCAAGGGAATGTGCGCGAAATCCCAGCACAGCACACGCTCGTCCGGCGCGATAACGCGCAGAATGGCCGCATGCGCCTCGTCCGGGCTGGCGCAGCGGTGTATTGCGGAGCTCAGCGCTTCGGCTTGCGCGATGAAACGCTCGATCAGCGCGGCGCGGTTGCCTGTGTCGAGCGGCACCACCGGCAGGTGCGGGTCCGGTGGCGGCGCGTCCGCGAACGGCGTCTGCGCGGCGCGCAGCTTGCGCAGGATCGCGTCACGACTGCTCATCGCGGTCCCTCGCTTTCTCGCGGGCGGCCCACCACGCACGAAACGGCTGCGCGGCGACCTTTGGCAGATTGCGGCTGGCGGTCCATCCCCCGAGCGGGCCCAGTGGCAGCTTGCGACCCTGGGGCAGCGCGTGTTGCGCGATGTGCGCGGCGCGGGCGGCGGCGTTGAAGGCGCGCGGCGAGCGCGCCACTGCGGACCACGCACGTATCCCGACGGTCCAGGGGGGCGGCGTGTGCCCCGCATTGACCAGATCGCGCCGTAGATCGAGCAGCATGCGCGGCAGGTCGATGTCCACCGGGCAGACTTCGCGGCATTTGCCGCACAGACTGCTGGCATGCGGCAAGGGCGACGCTTCTTTGAGATCGGTCAGCAGCGGCGTGATAACCGCACCAAATGGCCCCGGATACACCCAGCCATAGGCGTGCCCACCGGTCGCCTCGTAGATCGGGCAGGCGTTCATGCACGCGCCGCAGCGGATGCAGCCGAGCACCTCGGCGTATTCCGTCTCGTAGATCGCGCTGCGCCCGTTGTCGACCAGGATGACGTACAGCGCTTCGGGACCATCGTTTTCGCCGGGGCGGCGCGGTCCGTTGATCATGTGGGTGTAAACGGCGAGCGCCTGCCCGGTCGCGCTGCGCGGCAGTACCTGTGTCAGCAGCGCGTAATCTTCGAGCGTGGCAACCACTTTCTCAATGCCGACCAGCGCGACATGCACGCGTGGCAGGGTGGTGACCATCCGCCCATTGCCTTCGTTCGTCACCAGGCAGAGCGTGCCGGTCTCCGCAATGATGAAATTGCCGCCGGAGATGCCCATCTCCGCGCTGAGGAAGGCGGCGCGCAGGTGTTCGCGGGCGAAGCGCGCCATCGTCTGCGCGTCGTCGGTGGGCGGCATGCCGAGCTTTTCGACAAACAGATCGCGGATCGCATCTTTCGACTTGTGAATCACGGGCGTGACGATATGGCTCGGCGGCTCCTCGGCAAGCTGGATGATGAACTCGCCGAGGTCTGTCTCCAGCACGTCGATCCCGGCGGCGATCAGCGCGTCGTTGAGGCCGACTTCCTCGCTGATCATGCTCTTGCTCTTGGTCACGCGCTGGACATTGTGCCGCGCGGCGATCGCCTGCACGTGGCGGCAAACCTCGGCATCGTCGGTTGCCCAGAGGACCGTTGCGCCATTGGCGGTCAAGCGTTCTTCGGCTTGTTCCAGCAGCGCGGGAAGCTGGCTCAGCGCGCGATGGCGGGCGGCGGCGGCTTGCTGGCGGAGCGCCTCGCCATGGTCGCGCCCGTCGGCAAACATGGCGAGATCGCGCTTGCGGGCGGCGGTGTCGGTCGCGCGTTTGACGGCGTCTTGCAGCGGTGTGTCGGTCAGCGCTTGCCGCGCCGCGGTGACGAAGCGCCCGGCTTCGCTACGCATGGCGCATCCCTTCCGGCAGGCCGTCGGCCAGCACTGCGGCGATGTGGCGCACGCGCTGCGACGCGCCCTGCCGCGCCAGGCCGCCATTCATGTGCATCATACAGCTTACATCGCCGGTGACGATCGTCGGCGCTTCGCCCGCGCGGATGTGGGCGATCTTCTTGCTCAGCAGCGCGGCGCTGAGGTCCGGCATTTTGACGCTGAACAGCCCGCCGAAACCGCAGCATTCGTCATGGTCTTCGAGCGGGACGACGGTCGCGTTTTCGACCGCGCCCAGTAGCGCCCGCGCCTGCCGCCCCAACCCCAGGTGTCGCAGCCCGTGACACGAGTCATGCAGGGCGAAGGTCTGCGGCGCGCGCAGGCGCAGTCCAAGATCGGTCCGGCCCAGGCCATCGACCAGATACTCGGTGAACTCCCAGGTGCGCGCGGCGATGGCGCGCGCTTGCTCGGCGCGAGCTGGATCGTTGGCGAAGAGGCGCGGGTATTCGTGGCGGATCATGGTGGTGCACGAGCCGGACGGGCAGACGATCACCGGCGCATCGTGGAACACGTCCAGAAAGCGTTCGGCGAGCGGGCGCGCCTCATGCTGGTAGCCGCCATTGTAGGCGGGCTGTCCGCAGCAGGTCTGCGCGGCGGGGAAGGTCACGGTGATGCCGAGATGCTCCAGCAGGCGCACGACCGCGATCCCCACCTCGGGGGACAGGTAATCGACCAGGCAGGTGACGTATAGCGCGACCGGCTGGTCGATCGGGGACGGTCTTGGGGGAAAGTCCATGCTGTAACCAGCTTCTTAAAACGCGCTATCTTTCGCGGGCGGCAGCTCCAGGCGCGCGATGTTGCGATAGTTCGCGCCCTTTCTGACGCTATTCCCCAATGTACCGCTCTTGCAGGGCTTCGACCTCATTCTCGTCCAGAAAGCGGATGTTTCCAAGTTGGTGCGCGGTGAGATAGATGCGCGCGTTCAACTCGATGGTTTCCATGTGCCACATCGCTTCACGCAGGGTGGGTGCGAAGGCGACCGCGCCGTGATTGCCGAGCAGCAGCGCGACATGGTCTTTCAGGTACGGGACAAGCGACATCGGAAGCTCGTCACCGCCGGGAATGGTATAGGGTACAACGGGCGTCCCGCCGGTTCGGATCACCACTTCCGGCAGGAAGGGCGCATCCAGGCTGACGTTCGCCACCGCGAAGCCGGTTGCTGTCGGGGGATGGGCGTGCACCACGGCGCGGATGTCGCTGCGCTCTCGGTAGATCATCAGATGCATCCGGCTTTCAGACGAGGCGCGCCAGCCGTTATTTGACTCGATCGGCTGCCCTTCGGGCGTGATCTTGACGAGCATGTCGGGCGTCAGGTCGCCCTTGCCAACATTCGTTGGCGTCACCAGGATTTCGCGCTCGTTGAGGCGCACCGAGATGTTACCATCGTTCGCTGCGACGAAAAAGTGCTGGTACAACCGCCGCCCGACCTCACAGATCTGGCGGCGCATTTCCCGTTCATTCCATTGCGGAAAATCGGTCATGTGCTTGCTTTCCGTGACGCTCGCCCGGCACGTCGAGCGGGCGTTGTGTGGTGCTTTATGCTCGTTTCGTGCGCAGCACGTTATACCACACCGCGGCGTCGTTCCCAAACACGCATCGATGCGCGGTGATGCTTTGACTGCGCTCCGCGCTTCATCTATCATTAGCAGGTGAAAACAACTTTGGCTCGTGCAGCGCGCGTGTTTTTTTACGAAAGAGTTGGACGCAATGCATGTTATTGCCATCGATCTAGGGGCGGAGTCTGGGCGGGTGATGCGCGTCAGCTTTGACGGCGACCGCCTGGAGCAAACTGAGGTTCACCGTTTTCCAAACATCCCGGTGCAGGCTCGGGGCACGCTGTACTGGGATGTTTTGCGTCTGTGGAACGAGGTCACCATCGGGATCGCGCAGGCGGCTGAGGGCGCGGCGAGCATCGGCGTAGATGCATGGGGCGTGGATTTCACGCTGCTAGACCGGACGGGCTGCCTGATTGCCAACCCGGTCCACTACCGCGATGCGCGCACCGAGGGCATGATGGAGTGGGTGTTCGAGCGCGTGCCACGCCGGACGGTCTTCGAGCGGACCGGCATCCAGTTCATGCAGTTGAACACGCTTTTTCAGATGGCGAGCCTGGCGCGCGATGGCAGCCCGGCGCTTGAATGCGCGGCGCGCTACCTGACCTTCCCGGACCTGTTCAACCACTGGCTGACGGGCGCGCAGGTGTGCGAGTTCACCCACGTCACCACGACCCAGATGTTCAACCCGCACACGAACGCCTGGGATACCGAAACGCTCGAAGCGCTTGGCATCCCGACCGCGATCTTTCCGGAGATTGTGCCGCCGGGCACGCGGCTCGGCGCGTACCAGGGTGTGCCAGTGTTTGCTGTCGCCTCGCATGACACGGCGAGCGCGGTGGTCGCTGTCCCTGCCGCACAGCCCAATACCGCTTACCTCAGCAGCGGGACGTGGAGCCTGCTTGGCATGGAGCTGGATCGCCCGGTGATCAACGACGCCAGCTACGAGGCGAATGTTACTAACGAAGGCGGCTATGCGGGCACGTACCGCTTCCTGAAGAACGTGGTCGGGATGTGGATCGCGCAGCAGTGCCGCGCGGCGTGGCGTTACGCCGGGACCGAATACAGCTACAACGACCTGACGCGCCTCGCCGCCGAAGCTGAGCCGTTTCGCAGTCTGATCGATCCTGATGCGCCGCTGTTCAACGCGCTGGGGACGGATATGCCGGAGCGCGTTCAGGCGTATTGTCGCGATACTGCGCAGCCCGTGCCGGAGACGACTGGCCAGATCATGCGCGCGATCTACGAGAGTCTCGCGTGCAAGTACCGCTACACGCTCGATCAACTGGTCGCGATCGCGGGGCGTCCGGTCGAGGTGCTGCATGTTATCGGCGGCGGGTCGCGCAATACGCTGCTGTGCCAGATGACCGCTGACTCCACCGGGCGCGAGGTGATTGCCAGCCCGACGGAGGCGACCGCGCTCGGCAACGCGATCGTGCAGTTGATCGCGCTCGGCGAGCTGGCGGACGTGCATCAGGCGCGCGAGGCGATTCGCCGCTCGGTGGATATGCACCACTACACGCCGCAGCCATCCGCTGCGTGGGGCGAAGCGTACGGGCGCTTCTGCGGGATTGTGGGCGCGCCTGGCGCGGAGTAAGGGGCCGTTAAGGTCCGCAGGTCGGTTTTCGCCCCCACAAGTAGGGAAGGAAAAGGTTGGGGTGCTCTCCCCTGCCCTCATTTTGGGAGCAGGTGCTGGGGGGATGGGGGCTTTTAGCGTGCTTAAGAACTGAGTATTTCACGGCGAAGGGGCAGGAACGATGACGGATTCGCAAAAAGCGTACGAAGTGCTGGACGAGCAGTTGGCCGCGCGCGGGATCGACGTGGGCGCGGTGAAAGCGAGGCTGGCGCAGCAGGCGATCGAGACGCCGTCCTGGGGCTATGGCGACAGCGGCACGCGCTTCAAGGTCTTCCCCTGGCGCGGGGCGGCGCGCGACGTGCACGAAAAGCTGGCGGACGCCGCCTACGTCCACCGGCTGACCGGCGCCGCGCCATCGGTCGCGCTACATATTCCCTGGGACCGCACCGACGACTGGGTCGCGCTCAAACAGGAAGCCGAATCGCTCGGCGTGCGGATCGGTGCGATCAACCCGAACGTGTTTCAGGATGACCAGTACAAGCTCGGCTCGCTGACCAGCCCGAACCCCGCTGCCCGCGAGAACGCGCTCGCGCACATGGTCGAGTGCTGCGAGATCATGCGCGCGACGGACAGTCACCTGCTCAGCATCTGGCTGGCGGATGGCACGAACTACGCCGGGCAGGACGACCTGCGCACGCGCAAACAACGGCTTGAGGCCGGGTTGGCGGAGACGTATCGCCACCTGCCGCTGGGCGGGCGGATGCTGATTGAGTATAAGTTCTTCGAGCCCGCGTTTTACCACACCGACCTGCCGGACTGGGGCACGGCCTACGCGATGGCGCTCAAGCTCGGGCCCCAGGCGGAAGTGCTGGTCGACACCGGCCATCACGCGCAAGGCACGAACATCGCGCAGATCGTCGCCTTCCTGCTGGACGAGGGGCGGCTGGGTGGTTTCCATTTCAACAGCCGCAAGTACGCCGATGACGATCTGATCGTCGGCTCGGTCGCGCCGTTCGAGCTGTTCACCGTGTTCTGCGAGCTGGTCAGCGCCAGAGAACTGGCCGATAACGTCGCGTACATGATCGACCAGAGCCACAATATCGAGGCGAAGCTCGAAGCGATGATTCAGAGTGTGATCAACTGCCAGGTCGCCTACGCCAAAGCGCTGATCGTAGATTACGCGGCACTGGCTGAGGCGCAGCGCGCAGGCGATGTGCTTGGCGCGCACCGCATTTACATGGAAGCGTATGAAACCGATGTACGCCCGCTGCTCGCGAAGGTCCGCGAGGAGAAGGGCCTGTATCCCGATCCCATCGCAGCCCACCGCGCCGGAGACTATGCCCAGCGCGTCGCGCAGGAGCGCGGCGTCGCGGCATCTGGCGGCAGCGGCTATCCATCCGCCTGAGAGGGAGCCTTATGCCTGACAATCTGTGGAATGCCCAGGAAGCCGCCGCCCGTCCCGAGCTGGACGGGCTGGTCTATCGCTCAAACCTGCTCGGACGCGACCGCGCCGTGGTGAACATCTATGGCGGCAACACGTCCGCCAAGCTGACGCTGGTCGATCACCTGGGGCGCCCGACGCGCGTGCTAGCGGTCAAGGCCAGCGGCTCGGATGTGCTGACGATCACCGCGCCGCAGTTCGCGCTGTTGCGGCTGGACGAGATCGAGCCGCTGTTCGAGCGCGAGTCGATGTCCGACGAGGAGATGACCGATTACCTCAGCCGCACCGCTTTCGAGCCGGGCCGCCCGCGCCAGAGCATCGAGACGCTGTTGCACGCCTTTACCCCCGCCGACCACGTCGATCACACGCATCCTGACGCGGTGATCAGCATCGCGTGCGCGCCGGACGGCGAAGCCGCTGCCCGCGACCTGTGGGGCGAGCGGATGGCGTGGGTCCCGTACATCCGCCCCGGATTCACGCTCAGCAAGTGGATCGGCGGCAAGGTGCGCGAGAATCCGCAGATTGAGTGCGTCGTGATGGGCAAGCACGGCCTGGTGACGTGGGGGCCGGACGCGAAAACCAGCTACGACAACACGATCCGCATCATTCAGGAAGCGGAAGACTACATCCGCGACAAGGCGGCGGGCAAGCGTGTCTTCGGCGCGGTGAAGGTCCCGCCCCTCAGCGCCGAGGAGCGCCGCGCCATCGCCGCGCGTGTGATGCCGGTCATTCGCGGGGCGGTCAGCGACCGGCGCAGCGCGATTCTGGCCTTTGACGACTCCGAGCCGGTGCTTGATTTCGTCAGCTACGAACGCACGCCAGAAGTCTCGCAACTTGGCGCGGCGTGCCCCGATCATCTGGTGCATGTCAAACGCCAGCCGCTGTTTGTGAACTGGCAGCCGGGCGATGGCGTGGACGCGCTGATTGAGATGCTGCCCGCGCAGCTTGAAGACTACAAGGCGCGCTATGTAGATTACTTCGAAGCGCATCGCTCCGAGGGCGACGAGATGGCCGATCCCGCGCCGCGCGTGATCCTGATCCCAGGCGTGGGAATGATCAACACCGGCAAGGACGCGCAGAACGCCGACGTCAGCCGCCAGTTGTATCACCGCGCGGTGGCCGTGATCGCGGGCAGCGAGGCGTTGGGCGGGTTCAATAGCCTGACGCCCGCCGAAGCGTTCGCCATCGAATACTGGCCGCTGGAACTGTACAAGCTCAAGCTGGCGCCGCCGGATCGCGACCTCGCCGGAAAAGTCGCTCTGATTACGGGCGCGGCGAGCGGCATTGGCCGGGCGACCGCTTACCGTCTGGCGCAGGACGGCGCGCACGTGGTTGTCAGCGATATCAACGCCGAGGCGGGGCGCGAGGTCGCGCAGGATTTGAGCGCTCGCTTCGGCAAGGGGCGCGGCACGTTCGTGGAGATGGACGTCACGCGCGAGGAACAGGTGATCGCGGCCTTTGAGCAGGCGACGCTGGCGTATGGCGGCGTGGATATCATTGTCAACAACGCCGGGATCGCAGGCGGGCAGCCGATCACCGAGACGACGCTGGCAGACTGGCAGCGCAACCAGGACGTGCTGGCGACTGGCTACTTCCTCGTGGCGCGCGAGGCGTTCCGCGTGATGCGGGCGCAGGGGCGCGGTGGCTCGATGATCTTCGTGACCAGCAAGAACGCGGTCGCCGCCGGGAAGGGCGCCAGCGCCTACAGCGCCGCCAAAGCCGCCGAGCTGCACCTCGCCCGCTGCCTCGCCGAAGAAGGCGGGCCGCTGGGCATTCGCGTGAACTCGGTTCTGCCGGACGCGGTGATCCGTGGGAGCAGCATCTGGGATAGCCAGTGGAAGGCGGACCGCGCGCGGAACTACGGCATCTCAGAAGACGAACTGGAAGGCTTCTACGCGCAGCGCAACACGCTAAAAGTGACCATCCTGCCCGAAGACGTAGCCGAAGCGATTTGTTTTTTGGCTGGGCCACGCGCCGCCAAGACGACCGGGGCGTATCTGACGGTCGATGGCGGGAACGTGATCGCATACGCCCGTTAGCGCGCGCATGCGACAGTTGATGCTCGTCCCGCCGATCGCCGGGGGATAAAGGGAGCGTATGGACATCCAACTCGCGTATGGCAAAACGGGCCTGCCGCTCACCCTGCCGGACGACCTCGACGTAACCGTGATCGAGCCGCGCTATGTGCCGGGCTTGCCCGATCCAGGGCAGGCGCTGGACTATGCGCTGCGCGCGCCGATCGCGTCGGCGCCCCTGGCGGCGCGCGTGCGTTCCAACGACCGGGTCGGT
>CAZVCM010000174.1:0-9230 GCA_964626105.1 uncultured Thermoflexus sp. | reverse complement strand
GTTTCAGCACGGCATAAAGCTGGCTGGTGCTGACATACCACACACGCCCCAACTGCTGCGGGTCGCGAAACGCCTCAAGCAGTTGGTAGCCGTGCTGGCTGTGCGCCGCCAGCAATCCAAGCAGAGTATCGTCCGGGGTCAGCTTCAACATGGCCCCTATTCTATGGTGGAATAGCCAGATCGCCACATGACATCTTTCCACAAACTCCAGGCGCAATGTCAGAGAAAGTCAGTTTTCGGGACGTGGCGAGATGAAAATGGGCCGAGCAAGCTCGGCCCAACAGGGTACAGAGTTGTTCGCCCGTATCCGACGGCAGATCAGGTGCGGGCCGCGTGCCGCTGCTGGATCAGCGTGCGATAATACGCCAGCAGATCGGCATCCTGCCGGTCGTCCCAGATCATCGGGGCGCGGCTGGCTTCCAGGCCCCATTCGTCGTTCTTGCTGCTGGTCTGGCTCATGCCAATTTCCGTCCCATAGTAGATGATCGGCGGGCCGGGCTGGCGCATCTGGTAGGCGGCGGCGCGGCGTAGCGCGTCCTGGTCATTCCCCGCGAGGAACAGGAAGCGATCCATATCGTGATTGTCGAGGAAAGTCGGCATCAGGAAATCCGGCGGGAAGTACGCGCGGTGCCGCGCGACAAAGCGCTCAAGGTCTGCTTCTGACCAGCGCCCCAGCGCGTACGTCTTGCGCAGCGCGTCCGTCAGGTGGAAGTCCAGGCAGCCATCAAGCCGTCCCACGTAGCGGCACTGCACATCCGGCGTATCGACCACCTCGCCCATGCAGAAGGCGTCGGGCTTCTCGGCCTTGCACGCGGCGCGGAAATCGGCCCAAAAATCCGGGCCGGGGCCGCTGGCGTAGTCGAGCCGGTAGCCGTCCACGTCGAACTCGCGCAGCCACATCCGCGCCACGTCCAGCAGATACTCGCGCACCGGCGCGTGCGCCACGTTGAGCGTCGGCATGGTCGGGACGCCGAAAAAGGCGCGATAGCCGGGCGCCGCCTCCTCGAAGTGGAACCATTCGCGGTAAGGGCTGGCGGGGTTATTGAGCGCTTCGACGAAGAACGGGTGCGCGTTGGACACGTGGCTGCACGCGTAGTCGAGCAGCACGCGGATGCCGCGCGCGTGCGCCGCTTCGATCACCGCCCGCAGCGCCTCATCGCCGCCATAACGCGCGTCAACGCAGGTGTAGTCGGACGCGTCGTACCCGTGCGGCGTGGGACTGGGAAAGACGGGCGTCAGCCAGACGCACGTCGCGCCGAGCGCCTCGATATAGTCGAGCTTATCGCGCACGCCCCACAGCGTCCCGCCATAGAAGTCGCGCAGGTCGTCGGTCTGCAGCCACTCTCGCCCGTCGCCGGGGTAAAAGCGGTCGACAAAAATCTCGTAGATCACCGCGTCGCGCGCCCAGTCCGGCGCGGCGAGCCGATCCACATGGTAGGTGAACGTCTGCGTGCCGGGCGGGTCGTCCGGGCGCGGCATGAACGCCGGTAGGCGGCGAAAATGCGCGGAAGCCGCCTGCTCCGAGCGCCAGCGCGCGTCGGGCGCATCGGCGAAGACCTCGTCGCTCTCGCCCGCCCACGCGCCGATCCGGTAGCGGACCGTCGCGCCTTCTTCCTGCGGCGGAATCGTTCCTTCCCACACCACGACATACCCCCACGCCAGCGAATCCCACTCGACTCCGACGCGGCGCAGCGGGATCGCCTGCCCGACTGTCGCCTGCCCGCGCGATCCTTCCGGCGCGCGTCCGTCAGTCGTATAGTAGAGCGCAGCTTGTGTCGCGTGCAGATCCACCCCGGCGCGGGCGCGGGCCGTCACCGCTTCACCCGGCTGTGGATCGCGTGGGGTCAGGTCGTGTGCGTGCTGCAGCCCGGCGCGCGTGGCGCGATGGTAGACCAGCTTCAGCTCGTCGGTGGCGAGCGTCCCAAAGATGAAATCTTCCATGACTCTGTGTCCTCATGCAGCTATCAGCCGTTAGCGATTAGCGAGAACCAATGCATAGTCTCTCGACATTGTCATACGCACGCACAAACGGCAGATGGCGTGCGCCGGATCTTAATTTCTTTAGGGTCTGCAGCGCTCGCCGGAGAAACCTCTTGCCTAGCCCGGAGGTTAGGCGGTGACGTTCTGCGCGCCGACGACATGCGCCCATTACTTTCGATATCTCGCTCAGCATATTCTACGCCATTCCCTGCCGCCTATTTTTCTTTGCGCGCTCCGGTGATACACTCGTGGCGCGCCTGAGATGAGGGAGAGACCCGTCGTGAGCCGCCTGAAAAACACCGTCCGTCGCCTGATGCCCCGCGCGCTATGGGAGAGCCTGGCGTCGATCAAGCGCTCCGCTCGCCGCCTGACCGGCTATCCCGACACAGCGCAGATCGGCAAGACTGACTATGACGACTATTGGGACGCCAAAGCCTCGACCGGGATGGGCCAGCTCTCGACCTTCCGGCGGCGGCGCGCGGACGTCTTCGCCCGCGTGATCGCGCCCGGCGCGCGCGTGCTTGACCTCGGCGTGGGCGATGGCGCGATTCTGCGCTACCTGATCGAGCGGCGCCAGATCGAAGGGTACGGACTGGATATTTCGCCCAAGGCGGTCGAATTCTGCCGCGCGCATGGGCTGAACGTAGACCTCGCAGATATCAATGAGCCCATCGAAAACGCGATCAACGGCCACTTTGACGCCGTGATCATGAGCGAGATCATCGAACACATCCCCGAGCCGGAAACGCTGCTCAACGCGCTCCGTCCGCACACCGACCGGCTGATCGTCAGCATTCCGAACACCGGCTATTACCAGCACCGGCTGCGCCTGCTGCTCGGCAAGTTCCCGCTGCAATGGGTTGTCTCGCCGGGGGAGCATCTGCGCTTCTGGACGCTCGCGGATTTTCGCTGGTGGGCGCGGCAGATGGGTTTTCGCATCGTGCATGAAGAAGCGTATGAGGGCACGCCGGCATTGCGCCGCGTGTGGCCCGCACTGTTCGGGCAGGCGATGGTTTACGTGCTTGAGGACGACGCCGCCCGATGACCGCTCTTGTTCGTCGCGCGCGGCAGTGGCTGCGGCGCCTGCTTGAAATCAAGTTCGTGCGCGATACCGTCGCGCTGCAAACCGGCACGCTGATCAGCGTGATCGTCGGCGTCGCCTCGTCGATCATCCTGGTGCGCGGGCTGGGCGGCTACCAGTACGGCCTCTACAGCCTGATGCTGACGATGTACGGCCTGCTGATGACGCTTAACCTGACCGGGCTGGGGCCGAGCGCCACGACGCAGATCAGCGAGGCCGTCGCCGCCGAAGATCGCGCCGAGACCGCGCGCGTGATGGCGTTTTTCGTGCAGATGTCGCTCGCCGTAGCCGTGATTGCGACCGCGCTTTCGCTGCCGCTTGCGCCGGGCGTTGCTGCGAGCTCCTACGGCGAGGCGTCGATCGGCGGGCTGCTGCAAATCTATATCTTCACGCTGTTCTTCGCGCCGATCCACAACCTCGCGCTGACGCTGCTCAAAAGCACGCGGTCAATGCAGGCGTACACCGTCTTCAACAACGTGACGGCAGTGCTCGACGCCGCGCTGATCCTGGCGGCGATCCTGCTCGACGGGACGGCGTGGGGCGTGGTGATCGCGCGGTTGCTGAGCGCGGTGATCGGCGCGAGCCTTAGCGTTGGCGTGTACGCGCGGCTGCAGCGGCGTTTTGACGAGACGCTCCCCACCCTGGGCGAAGTTGCGCGCGCGCTGCGGACCACCTCGCCTCGCCCTTACTGGCGCTTCGGCTTCCAGCTTGCGTTGGACAAAAACATCAGCCAGTTGTACACGCTGCTGCCGCTGCAAATGCTCGGGATGTGGGCCACGCCGCAGGCCGCCGGGTATCTGCGCATGGCGCTCAGCGCGCTGGAGCGTCCCGCGCTGTTCTTCAGCGGCATCCTGATCAATATGTCGGTGCAGGTTCCGGCGGACTATGCGCGGCGGGATTACGCGCGGCTGCGCGCCAACTTCTTGCGCGTGTTGAAGTGGATCGTGCCGCTGTCGCTGGCGGTCTTCGGCACGTTCAGCCTCGTCGCGCCGCTGCTGGTTCCGCTGGTGTATGGTGAGGACTATCGCCCGGCGGTGCCCGCGATCATCGTGCTCGGCATTTACGGGACAGTCACCGGGATCGGCGGCATCTTCGGGCCGCTCTATCGGGCGCTGCGTATCATGCGCGCAATCCTGGTCGCTAAGGTGCTCTCGCTTCTGATCGCGGCGCTGCCCTCGATCGCGCTGGTGCGAGCGTGGGGCACGGTCGGCGGCGCGTGGAGCATCAACCTGTTCTATATTCTCTCGATTGCGCTGACGATTTATGTCACGTGGCCGCGCGTCACCCGGCTGGCGGACGCGCAGGTCGCCGCCGCGCAGGCGGACTAAGTCGCCCGAAAAAACAACGGGCGCAGATTGCTGCGCCCGTACAAAATGTTCTCCAGCTTGTGACAGACCTAATGGCTGACCTCGACCCGCGTGCTGGCAACCACCACCGGCAAATTCGGCTGCGCCTCATAATAGCTCAGGAAGCGCGCCGCCTCGGGCATGTCAGTGTGCGCATCGAGCTTATGCGCCCAGTTGTAGCTGATCGTCTGGTAGAGTAGCTCGACCTCAAGCGCGAACGGCCCTTCTGCGTCGTTGAGCGGCATGGCGTATATCACGCGGTCGCTGCCGCCGAGGAAGTCGCCATCATCTGTCGCCGCGCCGCTGGTGGCGGTGTCCTCGTGCGCGCTCGCCTTGTCGAAGCCCGCCGGAAGCAGGCGATTATCTTTCAAATAGCCCGCCGCCCGCAGCAAGACGTTCGTCACCTCGCCGTTGACATCCCCCAACACCGCCTCGTAGATCTGCACTTCGTCGGCGCTGCGGATCAGCGCGTGATGCGGCTCGTAGCGTGCAGGATCGGCGTCGTGATCATCCCCGACCACCTTGCCCTCTTCCGTCCACGCGCCGGACTCAAACACGACCTCGCCTGCAGCATCCGTCAGCGTCACGTGCAGCCACGCGCGCCGCGACGGGAAACCGGTCGGGAACTTATGCCCGGTCTTCGGCGCGACCGCCACGATCGCCGTCAGGTGCGTATCAGACAGCCCCGCCTGCTCGATAGACAGCGCCGCCGCCTCACGCTGAAGCTGGTCGAGCGCGCGCTGCTCGGTCGCGGCGAACTGTTCCGCGCTGGCCGCTACGTTCAATTCTTCACCGTGCGCCCGGAAGATACGCATCATGTACGCGTTGCCGCCGACAAACTCATGCGTCAAGAAGGGACTGCGTGGCTCCCCGCCGGTGACGCTGGTCACGACCGGACCCTGGGCAGCGGGCATGTGGCACGTCTGGCACGGGACCGCGCCGCCATAGCTGCTCTGCTGCCACTCTAGATAGGGCGTCTGCTCCGGGAATGTGCCCGCGACCTCGCCTGCGTCGTCCACGTACGGCGTGTAGAGCGTGTGGCACGTCGCGCACATCTCTGCCGAGCTGATGTGGTGGCCGACCTCTGGCACATAGCCGGACGCCGCCTGCATCACCTGCCGACCCGCCTCGTCCACCTCAAAGCGGCTGTAGGCGCGGCGCTCGTTCTGCGGCAGATCTGCATCGATCAGGTAGAGTCCGCTGAAGCTATCCGGCGAGCCGAGGTTGTCCGGCTCGATCTGGTGGCACAGCGCGCACGAGACGCCATCCATCGCCAGCGCATGCACATCGCGCGCGGGATCGAAGAAGCCACCATCGAGCAGCCCGGTGTCCTCGCCGCCTTGCAGCGCCGCGAAATGCGCCATCGGCGTGTGACAGGTCGCGCACTTATCTTCGATCACGGGCTTGAGGTGCGGGTTGATCTCAGTCTCGAAGCGCACCGACGACTGCCAGTAGGGATCGGTCGCGGCGTTCGCCATCATGGTAGAACCCCACCACGCGTCAATCGAGACGTCAGTCCCGTCGGCGTCGGTCATCTGCTGGTGGCAACTGGTGCACACCGGCGAGGTCGTGAATAAATCGATCGCTGCGGCGGGCAAGTCCGCGCCCTCTGGTGGCTGTCCGGGCGGATCGCCCTCGGTGCCGCTGCTGCGCCCCATCGGCAGCGCAAGCGCCGCCAGCAACAGGAAGACAGCGATTGCCAGCGCAAAGAAATGTTGGTGCTTCATCACAACCCCCTCACCACACGCGCGCAATAAGCCTTTCCCCGATTGTACAGAGTGGCAAGGAGATTGTGCAAGGTTGCACAAGCGATCCAGCGCCGGATCAAGGACGCGCCAGCACGCCCCGGACCACGCACGCCAGCAGCGCGTTCGGCCACGCGAACCAGTGCCGCGACACGACGCGCATGCTGTCTGCCGCGGTCGCTTCGGGCAGCGCGCCGTCCCACTGCGCCGCCGCCGCGAGCCGCGCCATCGCCCGCTGCGCCCGGCCGTGATCGCCGAGCGTCTGCGCGATGATCAATTCCTGGATGTCGCCCAAGGGCCAGGGCGCGGGTGTGTGCACCGATCCGAGCCGCCGCGCATAGCAGCCGCCCACATTAGCAGGAGAAAACGCGAAGTCGACCGTCGCCTGCCAGACCGGATCGCCCGCCGGAACAAACCCCCACGCGGGGGCTAGCGCCAGGGGGACGTCGTTCGCGTCGTGGTAGAAGTGCGCGCGCCCCGCCCCGTCGATCGCGTAGGCGTAGAGCGGCGTTCCCTCACGCGGCATGACGAAGCTGGCCTGCACCTCGGCATGGATCGCATCCGCCATCCCGGCCCAGGGCCCGTCCGGTTCGATCTGCGCCAGACGCCGCAGCACGCGCCACAGCAGGATATGACTGGAGAGGTGATAGGGCAGCACCATCGGATCGTCGGCGGGTGTCTCGTCGGTGGGAAACAGCCAGCGATCGCCTGCGCGCCGCGCCATCACCGCTTCGATGACTGCGTCGACTTGCGGGCGCAGCCGCTCCCACGTCGCCCAGTCGCCGGTTTCCTGCGCGTATTCGGCTAGCTCCAACAAGGGGAACAACTGCTGATCAAGCTGGTACGCGCCATCTTTGATGCGGCCGTTCGCCAGGTAGCAGCGGCCCCATGCCCCGTCGCGCCGCTCCGCGAGGGTGAACATCCACAACAGGTGACGGCGCACCAGGTCGTTCGCCTCATCGCGCCAGCCAAGCAGCGCCCGCGCCACGTAATACGCGTCGCGGTTCCATGCCAGCGGCAGCAGCATGTGATCGGTGAGAATGCACACGCCTTCCTCGACCGGCACGCTCAGCAGCCAGCCGTACAGCACGCCGCGCCAAGCGAGGTCATCGAGCATCCCCTCGCGGCGCGCGCCCCATGCGGTGCGCACCTGCTCCAGCAGGCGGGGTGCATCCTGCGCGGCGAGCCGCTGCGCCGCCTCTCGCGCGGACGCTGCGTCCGGGCCGAAGCCCCAGGTGAGCACGGTCGCGTCGGATGGACAGGGGATGTCGAGCGTCAGCGGGCCGTCGCAGGATGTTTCCCACGACTCGTCAGACGAGAACCCGGCGATCGCCGCCGCCCAGTCCAGCGCGGGATTCTCAATCGTTAGCACGCCCCCAGACAGGGTGGCGCGCGTTTGCGTGGCGGGCATGGGGACCGGCCCGCCCTCGGTCAGTTGCGTGTACGCGCAGCGCTGCAGCGAAATCCGCCCGCGATAGCGCGGCGCCAGCCCTGGATGCTCCCAGCACTGGATCGCGCCGCCATCCTGCGCCCAGGTGATGCACTCGACCGTGTCGCCGCTTGCCAGCGTCAGTCGTACGGACGGGATCGCGCCATCGAGCAGAAACGCCTGCCGCTGGATGATCGGCTCGATGAAGAACGGCCCAAAGCCGCGCAGCGCGGCCAGCCCCGCCCGATAGTCGCGCACCGCCGCCTGATCATAGCGGCGCGCCTCATCAAACGGATCGGCAGCCGTCAGCGTGACAAAGCCATGCTGCGGATGGTATGTGTTGAGCGCCACCACCCGCCCGTTCGGGTCGATGCTGCCGATGATCCCGTCCGCGCCAAAGTCCAGCGGCTTGACGCCATCCGCCGGGTTGAGCAGGCGTTCCTCGTCCTGACTCATGGCGCCGAGACGAGCTTCTCCAGGTCGGGGACGATCGTCCGCCCGGTCTCGCGATCGATCCAGCGAATCTTGTCACCGGGGAAGCGAATCCAGACATCCTGATTGGGCGCGACCGGAAAGTCCGGGTGCGTGGATGCTTTGATCACGTCCTCGCCGATCTGGATCGTCAGCAGGTTCTGCGAGCCAAGCGGCTCGACCACCAGCACCTGCACCCTCAACGCGTCGGGCGCGGGCTCGGAAAGCGTCTCCATATTCTCGGCGCGGATGCCGACGATGATCGACCGCCCGTCGCGCTTGAGCAGCTCCTCGTGCATCTCCGGGATCGGCGCCAGCGCGAAGTCGCCGATCATCACGCACGGTGTGCCGTTCTCGCGCCGGATCTGCCCTTCCAGGAAGTTCATCGGCGGCGTGCCGATAAACCCGGCCACGAAGCGATCGGCAGGCACATCATAAACGCGTGTCGGCGTGTCGAACTGCAGGATCTCGCCGTTGCGCATCACCGCGATGCGGTCGCCCATGCTCAGCGCCTCGATCTGATCGTGCGTGACGTAGATCGTCGTCGCCTTGATCTCGTTCAGCAGGCGCTTGAGTTCAGCGCGCATCCGCAGGCGTAGCAACGCGTCGAGGTTGGACAGCGGCTCGTCCATCAGCAGCACGCCGGAATGCACCGCGATCGCGCGCGCTACCGCCACGCGCTGGCGCTGCCCGCCGCTGAGCTGCGAGGGGAAGCGCTCCAGAAACTCCTCGATGTGCAGCAGCTCCGCCGCCTCTCGCACGCGGCGCGCGATCTCTTCCTTCGGCGCGCGTTTCATCTTCAGCCCAAAGGCGATGTTGTCGAACACATTCATGTGCGGGAAGATCGCGTAACCCTGAAACACCATCGAAATATTGCGATCTTTGGGCGGCAGATAGGTCACGTCGCGGTCACCAATCATGATCCGGCCAGAGTCCACCATGCCCAGCCCGGCGACAGTGCGCAGCAGTGTGGTTTTGCCACAACCGCTCGGCCCGAGCAGCACAACGAACTCCTGATCGTGCACGGTCAGGCTCACCTGGTTCACGGCGACGACCTTGCCGAAAGTTTTGACAGCATTCTCTATACGGATTTCGGCCATGGCCTGCTCCTTACTTGGTGATATGGCCACACATATTGAACAGGTAGCGCCGGACGAAAAAGATGAAGATCAGAGACG
>CAZVCM010000173.1:4073-9268 GCA_964626105.1 uncultured Thermoflexus sp. | reverse complement strand
GGGACAATGATCCGACCCCTCTACATCCGCATGGATCCCCGCATTCACCACCCGATCGCGCAGGTCCGGCGTGATGAAGAAATAGTCGATCCGCCAGCCGACATTCCGCTCGCGCGAGCGGCCCCAATACGGCCAGTAGGTGTACGCCTCGGCGCGGTCAGGATTCAGCGTGCGGAACGTATCGACGTAGCCCCGCTCAACGACCTGGTCGATCCAGGCGCGCTCTTCCGGCAGGAACCCGGTCACGTTCTTGTTCTGCTCCGGGCGCGCCAGGTCGATCGGGCAGTGCGCGGTGTTCACATCGCCGCAAAAGATCACCGAGCGCCCCTCGGCGCGCAGCCGTTCCACGTGCTCCAGAAACACCGCCTTATACGACATTTTGAACGGGACGCGCTCGTTTTTCATGCCCCCGTTCGGGAAGTACGCGCCAACCAGCACGAAATCGCCGTAGTCGGCGGTGATGGTGCGCCCTTCGTCATCGTACTCGTCGATGCCCAGGCCAATGGTAACGCGCTCCGGCTCGTGGCGAGTGAACAGCGCTACCCCGCTGTAACCCTTCTTCTTGGCGGACGCCCAATAGGTTTTGTACCCGTCCGGGAACAGCAGCGCGTCGTCAAGCTGGTCGGGCGAGGCTTTGGTTTCGTTGATGATCAGGATGTCGGGTTGCTCCGCTGCCAGCCAGTCCAGAAACCCTTTGCGCTGGGCGGCGCGGATCCCGTTGACGTTCCACATGAAGAGTCTCAGCATGGCGCGTGCCTCGGTGGTGAACAGCGGTTAGCAGTTAGCGGTTAGCCAAAGGCAGAACCTGGGCGCTGCACATGGCTCACCACTCATGGCTTAATTGTACGGGTGCGCGGCGCGGATGGCGAGAAAGTGAGATGTTTTTTCGATTGCCCCACGCTAGTCGCTTAACCACACCGGCTGCGTGGCGCTGACGCTCTCCAGCAGCACGCGGCGATCGGTCCCATCGGGGCGTACGGCCATCAACCGGTAGCGGTTGGTTGCGAAGCGTTCCAGATATGCGATCCACTTTCCATCTGGCGACCACGTCAACCCGAACGCGCCCGTGTCGCCAAACTTCGTGAGCAGGCGCAATCGGTCCGTTTCCAGGTCATAGACCGCGATGCGCGTCTCGATGTCCGGCGGCAGCGTGGCCGTGGTGATGCCAATATAGCGACCATCCGGCGACCACGTTGGCGAGCGGTCGTCAAGCATGTTGTCAGTCAAGCGGCGCTGGTTCGCGCCGTCGGCGTCCATCACCCAGATTTCGCCCGTTCCATCGCCGACGGAGCGATTGGTCATATACGCGATCCGCGCGCCATCCGGTGAGTACACCGCGCGCAGGTCGTTCAGCCCTTCGTTGGCCGTCAGCCGACGCTGGTCAGAGCCATCCGGCGCCATCGTGTAGAGTTCCTGAAAGCCATCGCGCGAGGTGGTAAAGACGATACGTGATCCGTCCGGCGACCAGTTCGGCTCGATGTCATTCGTGTAGTCAGTAAGCTGGTGCTCCTCGCCGGTCGCGAGATCGACGTGGTACAGCGCGGAGAAAAAGTCGCGGCTGCGAACAAACACGACCTGCGATCCATCCGGCGAGATCGCGGGCTGGCTGTCGCGCGGTCCCGAACTGACCGGGCGCGCGCCGGAGCCGTCCGCATTGGCGACGAAAACGCGGTAGATCGGGCCGGACTGCGCGCCGATAAACGCCAGCCGCGAGCCGTCAAGCGCCACTGACAGGCCGCTGACGTCAGCCCTCACGTCGTCAGGGAGATCGAACGCCAGCGGACGGAGCGTTTCGTCGGGCAAACTCAAGCGGGCGGTCGCCCCTTCCTGCCGGACCAACAACGTGCCCGACAGTTCTGCCGGGCGCGGCCAGAGCCGCCAGACCAGCAGGCCGATCAGCACGACAAGCGCGGCCAGCCCTATCGCCAGCGCGCGCTTGCGGCGAGGTGTCCAAGTGCGAAACAAGGTCTCCCCTTAGGTTGGCTGCTTCTTGCTGCTTTTCGCTAACCGCTAACCGCTAACTGCTTCTCTTGCTGCTCCGCCTGCCATGCGACGTGCTGCGTCAGGACGGCTTGCGCGTCGATGCGGGCGGCGCGCTGCGCGTTGCGCTGCTGGTTGCGGCGGACGCGTTCTTCGCGGTTAAGGCGCGGGGCACGGACCAGCTCGCGCTCGGGTTGCGGGGCGGGCGCTTCGACGGTGGCGGTTGGCGCGGGCAATCCGAGCGGCAGCGTGGCCACCGGATCGCTCAGCAGCGCGCGGTCGCGCTCGATCAGCGTAACCTTCACGGCGCGGGCGATCAGCAGGGTGGCATAAGGCCCGGCGATGAAAGTCGCGCCATGCCGGATCTCGAACGCGGCTTCTTCCACCGGCACGGCGATCGCTTCGAGCGCCTGGCGGGCGCGGCGCGCATTCGGGCCAGAGCCGTTGCTCTCACGCGCCAGCAGCGCGCGGATGGTTGGGTCTTGCAGCCGCTCTTGCACCGGTTCGGCCAGCGGCGCGCGGCGAATCTTGATGATGTCATACGCGATCGGCGGGCGCTGCTCTGGCGCGGGCTTGGGCGCGGCGCTTGGCGTGGGGGGCGCGATCTGCGCCAGCCGCAACCCCGGCTGGTAGGCGCTGCTCGGATGCGGCCAGGGCGTGCAGGTAAGTTCTTCCCAGCGCGGCCCGGCGACCCCCGCACTCTGGTAGTTCGCGAAGAGGCGACCGTCCGGCCCGAAAATGTTGTAGCGGCTCCCCCGGCGGCGCACGTGATACCAGTCGCCACGCACCTGAAGGGAGTGGGTTGTGATCGCAGTTTGTTTTGCCATGTGTTTTTTGAGCAAAGTCCCTACTGAACTTGACAGGAACTCACACTTGCTGCGATTGGGCCTGTTGGGGATGCCCACCTCTGCCGTGAGATCAGGAGAAAGACGGGGCGCGCGTCACGGCTTGCGCGCCGGGTTGATTGGGTGTGTTGCTCCTATTTTAGCGCAGTTCGCGCCCTTTGTGAGTTAGGAAACTGTTCAGGTTCTGGCCCGGCGCTTGACGGTCGATTAAGGGAAGATGTCCGCTAAGTGATGCGACGAGACGCAAGAAGCAGCGGCCCCGTGTGGCGCGCGCTGCGCCTGCCTGCCCCCAGCATAATCGACTCGTAAGGCGGGCGGGAAGAGGACCTTTTTCTTATCTGGTATGCGTGGCTGCTGGATGCGTTGATTCCTTATAATCAGGACGTGGTGAGGAGCACAGGCGCGCGATAAACCGCGCCATTTTGGTTTTTTGCAGCGTGCGGTCTCGCCACATTCGATTTGCTATGTTGTGGTGAGGGCCATCAACGATGACAGAAGAACGCATGACCGGGACGGTGAAGTGGTTCAACGCGCAAAAGGGGTTCGGGTTCATCGAGCGCCAGGGCGGGCCGGATATCTTCGTGCACCAGAGCGAGATCCAGAGCGAAGGCTATCGCGAGCTGGTCGAGGGTGAAAAAGTCGAGTTCACTATCACGCAAGGCGAAAAGGGCCCGCAAGCCAGCCGGGTGATCCGCCTGAGCCGCTAGGCGCTTGAGCGCGCTTTTCCCCCATTCCCCGGCCTCGTGCCCCCAAAATGAAGGAAGGGGAGCGAAGCTCGGAAGGATGGGGGATTTTACTTCAACCGGCAGCCCGGCTCTTAACCGCGCCTTGCCTACCCCCCGCCGGTGTAGTACCGCACCAGCGCGTCGCCGATTTCCGGCAGGCAGGGCGTGACGTCGGTCCATGTGCCTTCGGGCGGGCCGGCCGTCCACCAGTTGAACCCGCGCACGTACGGATCGCGCTCGATCTCCCGCGTGAACTGCACGACGTCGCGCGCCAGGTCCGCGCACGACAGGTCCACGCGCCCATCCGCCGGACCCGCCTCGGTGATGTAGACCGGGATGTAATACGCTTCGGGGAGCTGTGGCAACAGCAGCTCGTAAAACTTGCGGTGCCGGTACGCCATCCAGGGGCCGGACTCTGACAGCAGGCGCCCGCCATCCCCCGCGTAGGCGTGCATGGCGACGCCGTGATAGCGCTGCGGCCCGCACGGGTTGTCCAGCGCGTAATCGTAGACCGGGGCGAGCGTGGCGTATTCGTGCGGCTCAGGGTTGCCGCCCGCGAACGAGAATAGCAACAGGCACAGCCCGCGCTCGTTCGCCAGCCGCATCGCCTCAATCGCGAACGGGACCATCCACTCCATCGGCGGGTGGCACTCATTCATGATCTCAAAATAGTCCGCCGTGACGCCGCTCCAATACTGCCATTGGTTGTTCATCCAGCGCTGCGCCTCGGCGACTGGATCGGCGTACGCGTTCGGGCAGTCGAGCATCCCGTCCGGCGTCATCAACGAGCGGTAAATCAGCACCGTCTCCGGCGAGATGCGCCGCATCTCGGCCAGCACGCTTTCGGTCCCGGTCGTGCCCTTGAGCGTGGACATCGGGCGCCCGATTGCCTGCAAGCGCCGCGCCAGATCGAGGACCGGCTCGCCTTGCGCGCCCATGATCAGGTGCAGGCCGAGCAGCGCGCGCGGGCGGGTGTCCAGCGGAAAATAGATGCGGTCCGGCGCGTCGAGGAAGGGTTGCAGCGCGACGTTATCCAGCGCGTAGTCGGGCGGGGCGCCCGATGCAGGCGCCGCGAGCGCGCCCGCGCCAGTTGTCACGCGGAAGCGCAGCCGCACGACCTGCCCGCGAAAGAAGCGCAGATCGACCATGCGCTGCTCCCACTCCGCTTCGACGCCGAACTGCTGGTCCGCCGCGACCCACGTCTGCCCGCCATCCAGGCTGACCTCGACCGCGACGATGTCTGTCTCCGGCAGCGACCCGCGCTGGCGATAGATCAACTGCGCGCTGGTCTTCCCGCTGAGGTCGATCAGCCCGCCGAATTCCAGCGTGCTCGTCATGCCGCGCTGCGCGCCCTCCACCCGCCAGCCCGCGCCGTCGTATCCGGCGCTCGCCTCGAAGCGCCACAGGCCGTCGGGCAGCCATCCGGCGGCGGTGTCGAAGGTGTCGCCGAGAGGCGGGCGCGCGATCATGCGCGGGGCATCGGACACGAACACCGGCGGGATCGGCGTGCCATCTTGCGCGAGGGTGGGCGGGTAGGCAGGCGGCGCGAGCGCGGTCAGCAGCGCCGCCAGCGCCAGCAGCAGAGAGAGTAATTGTCGTCGCATAGCGGCGCATTGTAGCATGAAAGCGGATCGCCGCGAAAAGC
>CAZVCM010000173.1:0-3973 GCA_964626105.1 uncultured Thermoflexus sp. | reverse complement strand
GCAAGCCTCTGCAGCTAATCGCGAACGGCTAATCGCCGTTTTCCTTCTTGACAAAATAATTCTATGGCGTACAATTCCGCACCTCATTAATTTTGAAAGGGCGATCATGTCGAACGAGTTTGCGAGCCCGCTAGAGACGCCGCCGCATGTCCGCGCGCTGCTGGCGCAGGTGTTCGGCGAGGACAACATGCCCGCGATGGAGATCGCGCAGCGCCTGCGCCTCATCGTGCAACTGATGCACAACCTGAGCGGCGAGAGCGGCCGGGCGGCGCGCCTGTCTGCCGCGCGGATGCGGTTGCTGGTGCATCTGGCGATCGCCAGCGAGCAAGGCTGCGACGCGCTGGCGCCGAGCGCTCTCAGCCGCCGGATGGGTGTCAGCCGCAACACGATCAGCGCGCTGCTGAATGGGCTTGAAGAGCAGGGCTACATCGTGCGCGACGTGCACCCTGAGGACCGCCGCCAGTTCCGCGTGCAGATCACACCGTCCGGGCTGGCGGTTGTGCAGGAATGCGCGCCCAAGCATGGCGCGCTGATCAACAGCCTCCTCGAACCGCTATCGGACGAGGATCGTGCGCGGCTGCTCGACCTGACCGCGCGCCTGGCAGAGCACCTCGCCGCACGCGCCGCCGAGCTAGGGCTGCACAGCCCCGCCGGGTACGACGCCGATTCTGAACTGGCCGCCGAGCGGTCATAACCTGGGTAAGGAGCGCAGCTTGAACCGACAGGCATTTTCCAGAGGCCGGGCGGATGCATCCGGGCGCGTGGGGCGCCAGAGCTTCCGCACGCTGGGCCGCGCCCTGGGCTACGTTAGCCACTATCGCGGCATAGCGGCCATCGCATACGGGTCGCTGCTGATCGCCAGCCTCGCGCAGCTCGCGGTGCCCTGGCTGGTCCGGCAGATCATCGACGCTATCACCGAAGGGACGCTCGCAGATGTGATCCTCGGCCTGCCGCCTGCGGCGCAGCAGCAAGCCGCCACCATGCAGGGCACGTCCGTCGCGGAGATCCAGCGCACCGCTTCCGGAGCGGAAGGCGCGCTGATCGCGGCGGGGGTCGCCATCATCGCGCTCGCCGTGTCGCGCGGGGTGTTCTCGTTCTTCCAGGGCTACATGGCCGAGAAGCTCTCGCAGAGCATCGCGTTTGACTTCCGCAACGAGCTGTTCGCCAAGATTCAGCGGCTGTCGTTCAGTTATCACGATCGCAATCAGACCGGCCAGCTCATGATCCGCGCGACCGACGACGTGGAAAAGGTGCGGTTGTTCGCGGGGCAGGGGCTGTTGATGGCGCTGCAGGCGGTCGTCTTGTTGGTCGGGACGCTGATTATCCTGGTGGGGACGAATGTGCGGCTGACGCTCGTCTCGCTGCCGGTGCTGCCGCTGGCGCTGCTGATGTTCATGGGCTTTGGCGCCATCTCGCAGCCGATGTTCATCCGCTTGCAGATGCGGTTGTCGGAGCTGAACACCGTCCTGCAAGAAAACCTCGCAGGCATCCGCGTGATCAAGGCGTTCGTGCGGGAGCCGCAAGAGACCGAGCGTTTCGCGGACAGCGTGGATCGCCATCTGCGCCAGAACCTGCGCATCAGTCTGTTGTTCTCGCTGATCTTCCCGCTCGTCTTTCTGATCGCGAACCTGGGGCAGGCGGTCGTGCTGTACGCCGCCAGCCACCAGATCATCGGCGGATCGCTGACGCTCGGCGAGTGGCAGCAGTTCAGTCTGTACCTGATCTACGTCTTCTTCCCGCTCGGCAACCTGGGCTTCATCATCTCGCTGATGTCGCAGGCAGCGGCCTCGGCAGACCGCATCTTCGAGATTCTTGACGCGGAGAACGAGGTCGAGTCGCGGCCTGGCGCGGGTGAGATGGGGCAGATCGAAGGGCACGTCGTGTTCGACGAGGTGTCGTTCCGCTATTTCAAGCATGGCGAGGACGTGCTGAAGGATGTCTCGTTCGAAGCGCAGCCCGGCCAGACGGTCGCGCTGCTTGGCGCGACGGGCAGCGGCAAGACGACGATCATCAATTTGCTGCCGCGCTTCTACGATGTGAGCGAGGGCCGCGTGCTGATCGACGGCGTGGACGTGCGCGACGTCACGCTCAACAGCCTGCGCTCGAATATCGGCATCGTGCTGCAGGAGACGACGCTGTTCACCGGCACCATCCGCGACAACATCGCGTTCGGGCGGCCAGACGCCAGCCTGGACGACGTGATCGCGGCGGCGCAAGCGGCGGCAGCGCACGACTTCATTATGTCGTTCCCGCAGGGCTATGACACGCCCGTAGGAGAGCGCGGCGCGACGCTGTCTGGCGGGCAGAAGCAGCGCATCGCTATCGCCCGCGCGCTGCTGCTGAACCCGCGCGTGCTGATTCTGGATGACTCGACCAGCAGCGTGGACCTCGCGACCGAGTATCGCATCCAGCAGGCGCTCGACCTACTGATGGAAGGGCGCACCAGCTTCGTGATCGCGCAGCGGATCAGCACCGTGCTCAACGCGGACCTGATCCTGGTGCTCGACCAGGGGCGGATCGCCGCGCGTGGCACGCATGAGGAACTGATGGAGTCCAGCCCAATCTACGTCGAAATCTACAACTCGCAGTTGGTCGAAGACGCGGCGCTCGATGAGGACGCAGCGGTCGCGACCGGTGAGGGGGTGCGCCCATGATGGATCGGCGGCATCTGTTCGAGGTTGAGGCGCTCAAGCCCAAGAGCACCGGCGCGACGCTACGCCGTCTGTGGAGCTACTTTGGCGGGCGGCGCATCCTGGTGCTGGCTGTGCTGGGGCTGGCGCTGTTGAGCGCGTGGCTGCAAGTCCTCACGCCGGACCTGATCGGCCAGGCGGTGGACTGCTATCTTGTCCCGGCGTCGCAGAACGCCGTCGAGGGCCAGCGCGCGCTGCTGGATGGCGCGGCGGAAGCAGGCAGCACGAACTGCTGGTACACCGACGCCGATCCGGGCCGCACGAGCGACGAAATCCTGACCGGTGTCGGGAAACTCGTCCTGCTCTTGATCGGGCTGTATGTGGCGGGGTCGTTCACGACCGGCTTGCAGTTCAACCTGATCCGCTACGCCGGGCTGCACGTGCTGGCCGATCTGCGCATGGCGGTCTTCCGGCACATCCACCGGCTGTCGCTCGGCTACTACTCGCGGCAGGAAGCGGGCGACATCATGAGCCGCATGACGAACGATACCGATACGCTCCAGCAGGCGTTGAGCTTTGCGCTGGTGCAGGTCGTACGCGGCGCGTTGCTGGTTGGCTGGCTGGCGTTCGTCATGCTGCGACGGAGCGTGCCATTCGCGCTGATCGCGATGTCAACGGTGCCGTTCATGGTGCTGGCGACGGTCTGGTTCTCGAACCAGGCGCGCAAGGCGTTCCGCCGGGCGCGGCGCGAGATCGGCGGGGTAAACGCGGACCTGCAAGAGAACATCGCCGGGGTGCGCGAGGCGCAGGCGTTCACCCGCGAGGACGAGAACATCGCGCGCTTCCGCGAGTCCAACGCCGCCAATCGTGACGCCAACATCAAGGCGGTCGCTTATACCAGCGCGCTGATGCCCGCGCTCGAAGCCCTGGGCTACATCTCGATCGTGATCGTGGCCGGGGTGGGGGGCATCTTCATGCTGCGCGATCAGGACCTGCTCGGCACGACGATCTCGCTGGGGCTGATCGTGACATTCGTCTCGTACTCGCAGCAGTTCAACCAGCCGATCCAGATGATCGCCACGCTGTGGACCAACATCCAGAGCGCGATCGCCGGGGCCGAGCGGATCTTCGACTTCCTTGACGAGCAGCCGGATGTGACCGATAAGCCGGATGCGCGCGAGATGCCACCGATTGACGGGCGCGTCGAGTTGCGCGACGTGTGGATGCGCTACAACGAGGACGAGCCGGTGTTGTGCGGCGTCAGCCTGCGCGCCAATCCGGGTGAGACGATCGCGACCGTCGGGCCGACCGGCGCGGGCAAGACGACGATCATCAACCTGCTG
>CAZVCM010000172.1:0-9309 GCA_964626105.1 uncultured Thermoflexus sp. | reverse complement strand
ATGAGCGCTCGCTGCTGACGCTCGCCGCCAGCGCCGAACGCGGCAGCGAGCACCCGCTGGGCGCGGCGATCGTTCGCGCGGCCAACGAGCGCGCGCTGGCGCTGGCAGAGCCGCGCCGCTTCGAGGCGATCACCGGCCAGGGCGTCTGCGCCGAGATCGGCGAGCGGTCGGTGCTGGTGGGCAATCTGGCGCTGATGAAGGCGCAGGCCGTTCACCTCAACGGCTTGGAGCCAGAAGCGCAACGCCTGCAAAGCGAGGCGAAAACCGCGATGTGGCTGGCGGTCGATGGGCAGGCCAGCGCCGTGATCGCCGTCGCCGACACGATCAAGGATGGCTCGGTCGAGGCCGTGCGCCAGATGCACGAGCAGGGGCTGACGGTCGTCATGATGACCGGCGACAACCAGGCCACCGCTGACGCCATCGCGCGCGAGGTCGGCATTGACCGCGTGTTCGCGGAAGTACTGCCCGGCGACAAGGCTGCCTACGTCCAGCAGCTTCAGCAGGAAGGCTACGTTGTCGGCATGGTCGGGGACGGCATCAACGACGCGCCCGCGCTGGCGCAGGCGGATGTCGGAGTCGCGATTGGCACCGGGACAGACGTGGCGATCGAGGTCGCGGACGTGACGCTGATCGGTGGCGACCTGCGCGGCGTGGCGCGAGCCATCGCGCTCAGCAAGAAGACCGTGCGCACGATCAAGGAAAACCTGTTCTGGGCGTTCGGCTACAACGTGATCCTGATCCCGGTCGCGGCGGGTGTGCTGGCGCCGTTCGCCTGGGCCCCGGAGATTCTCCGCCACCTGCACCCGATCCTCGCGGCATTTGCGATGGCCGCCAGCGACGTGTGCGTGATCGGCAACAGCCTGCGCCTGCGCCGGGTGAAGCTGTAGAGAGCAGCGGTTAGCGGCAAGCGATTAGTGAAAAGCTAAGAGCAGCAAGGTCGAGGGGCGATGCGTGCATGCATCGCCCTTTTTCTTATCTTCCGAATCGTGTAGAAAATCGGGCGGAGCTTGCTCTGCCCGTGGCCACCCGTTACTTGTCGGAAGGCGGGCGCAGCAAGCTGTGCCGCTACCTCCTGTGTTGTCGCAGGTATACGAAAAGCAGACGCAACAATCTACTGGTTTTCGCTTCGCCAACTGCTAACTGCTAACGGCCAAAAACTCGTTCTTGTGTTATTACTTGACTTTACAAGCCTGTGAAAACTTGCCAGCGCGAGCATCTGCTCGTAAGCTAATTCGGAACATTCGCACGATCACGGTCCACCACGCGAGGAACCATGCGGGAATTATTACCCACGCTATTCGAATACGATCCGGGGATGCTGGCGATCATCGCCCATCGCTGGGACGTCGATCTCGGCACGCTCGACAAGCGCGAGGCGGTCGAGGCCCTGGCGAGCGTCATGCTCGACCCAGAGCGCGCCGCCGCCGAATGGGGCCGCCTCAGCGACCAGGAGCGCGGCGCGCTGCAAACGCTGGTCAGCGCGCCGGAGCACAAGATGCCCGAAGCGCAGTTCAGCCGCTTCTTTGGCGAGATCCGCCAGATGGGGCCGGGCCGCCGCGACCGCGAGAAGCCGCATCTGCACCCGGCCAGCATCGCCGAGACGCTCTATTTTCGCGGGCTGCTGGCGGTTGCATATGACCAGGCCAAAACCGGCGGGCAGCGCTTCGCCTACGTGCCGCCGGACCTCGCCGCGGTGATGCCCACGCATGCGACCGGCTTCGACGTTGAAGCTGGCGACGCGCCCAGCCGCGAGCGCGGGCAGTTCGAGCCGCAAACCGTCCAACCGGCGACGACTTCGCTAGTCGATGACCTCGCCACGCTGCTGGCGTATCTGCAAGTGGTCCCGACGCCGTCCGATCACGCCGCGCTAACCGCGCAGATCGCGGAGGACCTCGGCACACGCTGGCTCGGCGAGCCGCATCCCGCCCGCACCGCGCTGCTGATCACGCTGGCGGGTAGCCTGGGGCTGGCATCTGCCGAGCGCGGCGTCTTCAAGCCGGTGCCGAGCCACGCCCGCGCCTGGCTGGAGCGCACGCGCCCGCAGCAAGTTCGCGCCCTGGCCGAAGGCTGGCGCGGCAGCACGCTCTACAACGACCTGTGGCACACGCCCGGCCTGGAACCGGAAGATACCGGTTGGCGTAACGATCCGCTGCTGGCGCGGCAGACCGTGCTGACCTTCTTGGAGATGGTCCCGCCGGATGACTGGTGGCCGGTTGACGAGTTCATCAAGCTGGTGAAGGTCGACGAGCCGGACTTCCAGCGCGTGGCAGGCGACTATGATAGCTGGTACATCCGCGACGCAACCACGGGGGAATATCTGCGCGGCTTCGAAAGCTGGGATCGCGTTGACGGCGCCGTGCTGTGGTTTATCCTGACCGGGCCGATGTACTGGCTGGGCCTGATCGACCTCGGCGATGAGGGCGCGCTTTGCCGCCTGACCGTCTACGGGCGCGCGCTGATCAGCGCCGCCGACTGGCCGGATCGCCCCGAAGAAGCCGAACCGGTCACGATCCAGCCGGACGGCACGATCTACGCGCCGCGCACCGTCAGTCGCTATGATCGCTTTCAGCTTGCGCGCATCACCGAATGGGGTCCGGCGGGCGATCCGTACGTCTATCACCTGAGCGCGTCGGGCCTGGCGCGCGCCGCCGCGCAGGGCATTTCGCCGGACGTCATCCGCTCGTTTCTGCGCCGCGCCGGGGGTGGTGACCTCCCCGCCTCAGTGTCGCAGTTGATCGAGCAGTGGGAGCAAGGTGCGGGCGCTGCCGCGCAGCTTCTGCACGCGGTAGTTTTGCGTGTCCCCGCCGAAGACACGATGAAGTTTGTCTCCGAAACGCCGGAGCTGCGGCGCTATCTTGGTGCGCCGCTCGGCCCAACTGCCGCGCTCGTGCGGCCTGGGCAGGAGCAAGAACTGGCCGCAGCCCTGCAAGCGCATGGAATCCTGGTGGAATTTGATGAATCCTGATCCTCTCACGAAAACAGCGCTCAGCGCCCCGCCGCCTGAGTTGCTCGACGCCTTCAGCGCGGCCTTTCCTGGCCGCACGCCGGATGTGATCACCCGCGCGCCGGGCCGGATCAACCTGCTTGGCGGGCACGTCGATATTCAGGACGGTCTGGTGCTCAATATCGCGATCGATCGCGGCATCTGGGTTGCGGCGACACACAACATGGAAAACATGCTGCGCCTGCACGCGATCAACCTGAACGAAACGGTCACGCTGCCCCTGGCAGACCTGGATCGCTACGCGGGCGCGAACGGCCACGAGCTGCCGCGCTGGGCGCGCTACCCGGCGGGCGTCGCGTGGGCGCTGGCGCGGCTTGGCGTGCCGATCAGCGGGCTGGACGCAGTCTTTCTCGGCAGCGTGACCATGCGCGCCGGGCTCAGTTCATCCGCCGCCGTCGAGATGGCATTTGGAGTCGCGTGGCAGGCGCTCGGCGGTTGGAGGCTCTCTTGCGACGAGATGGCGCAGGCCGGGCGCGAAGCCGAGCGCAGCTATATGGGCCTGGGGACCGGGATACAGGACCAGTTTACGGTGCTGTGCGCCGAGCGCGATCAGGCGTTTTACCTCGACTGCCGCACGCTGGAGCATGAGATCGTGCCGCTGCCGGACAGCGCTCGTGTTGTCGTGTGCGACACGCTTACCCGGCGGGAGCTGGTCGGCTCTAGCTATAATGGCCGCTCGGCGGACTGCAAAGCCGCCGTGAGCGTGATCGCCGCCGAGAACGCGTCGGTGCAGATGCTCCGCGACGTGCCGCTCGATTTGCTGGACGCGTTTCAGCCGCGCCTGTCAGCGGACCAGTTCCGCCGCTCGCGTCACGTGGTCAACGAGATCGCGCGCGTCACCGAAGGGCGCGCTGCGCTGCTCGCAGGCGATCTCGAAACGTTCGGCGCGCTGATGAACCGCTCGTACTTCAGCGCCCGCAACGATTACGGCAGCAGCTCGCCTGCGCTCGACGCGATGTGGTTCGCGGCGACCGGCCATTCCGCCTGCTATGGCGCGCGCTACAGTGGCGGCGGGGAAGCAGGCGCCATCGTCGCACTGGTCGAGGCGGACGCCGTGGAGAGCTTCGTCAAGCACGCTGCGGAGAGCTATCTGGCGCAAACCGGCAACGAAGGGAACTTCTTCACCGTGCAGGCAGCCGAAGGCGCAGGACTTATCACCGAGGGTCCATGACGAATTCTCCGCGATCTTCCGCCGCCGGAGCCCCGGCGAGCCAGGCGGCGCGGCGCAACGCGGCAGCCTTCGCCGCGCAGTGGGCGCACTTCCGCCACCTGAAGGTCACGAACGACTCTCTGGCGCGGGACCGGCGCGGATTGCGGCGCTGGCTGCTGATGCCGTACCTCGCGTTCGTCATCCCAATCGACGATCCGGATGTGCGCGCCCGGATCGAGGCGTGGCAAAACGCCTTTGCAGACGTGCTGCCGTATCTGCCGCAGCCGATGGATCGCGTGCATGTAACGCTGCATTACGCCGGGCTACTGCGCACCAACGGCTGGCTGCTGTTGCCGCACACGTGGTCTCGCGATGCGCTGGCAAGGTTGGCGGCGCGCGCCGGGCACGCGCTCGCACAGTGCCGCCCGTTCACCATCTGGATCGGGCCGCTCAACGCCTTCCCGAACGTGTTGTTTGCCGAAGTGCACGACACCGAAGACGAATGTCTGCGCGCCACCCGGCTACGCGTGCGGCGTGCCCTGCCCCGGCGCGCGCGCCCACCCTCGCCGTGGAATTATCTGCCGCACGTCACGCTTGGCTATTGGGGCACGCAGCCTGCGCCGCCCCTGGTCGCGCGCCTGCGCCCGCTGCGGGATGCCGAGCCGCTACCGCTGCGTGTGACGCGCATCCGGTTCACGATCTACCGGCGCGATGTGCTCCCCGCCACGCCCGACGTGCTGGCCCGCGCGCGCGAGGAATTAATCGCCGAATACCCGCTGATGGCGCGCGACTAACCCAGGAAATGATCGCCCTGTGACTGATACCTCTCCCAACCCGGTTTCTCCTGCGCGCCTGTGGCTTGGGCGCCTGTTCGGAATCGCGTTCGGTATCGCGCTGGCGTGGCTGTTGGCCGAGGTGTTGCTGCGCGTGCTGTTCTTCGCGCTGCCGCCGCGCCTGCAACTGGTGCTGGAGCCGGTGCGTGTCACGCCGTTCAGCGAGCGCGGCCTGCTCCCTGACCCGATCTGGCAGCCGGACATCGACTATCTGACCATTGCCCGCCCGGTGACGGATTACGAGCAGTTCGGTTCGGCGGAAGTGCGCTTCACCGTCACGACCGAGCAACTTTGGACGATGCGCGGCGCGTTTCGCACGCGGCAGGCGCTGGTCGACCGCTACGTCGATGGCGTGGTCGTGGGGGACTCGTTCGCGTTCTGCTTTACGGACGCGGACGACTGCTGGGTGAACCGTCTCGCGCAGCAAACCGAACACAACTTGATCAACCTCGGCATGGTTAGCACCGGCTCGGTCGCGCACCTGCGCGTGCTGGAAGATTACGGCCTGCCATTGCGCCCGCCGCTCGTGATCTGGCAGTGGTACGGCAACGACGCGAATGAGGATTACGGGCTGGCGCAACTGCGCGGCGAGGCGCAGACGCCGCCCGGCGACGACACACCAACCGAGTCCGAGCGAAGCTGGCTGGAGCGCAATTCGGCGGTCTACGTGCTGATCCAAATGCTGCTCGGGCAGGATGATCGCTATGCTGCCTCGCTCCAGTTCCTCGACCGCGAGTGGGCGCAGGACGGCGACCTGCGGCTCGGTTTCGGGCGGCCCTATCTGTGGGGCGCGTTCGATCTCGATCGCCCGCAGAACCAGGAAGGGTGGGCGCTCTCGCAAGACGCGTTCCGCGCGGCGCGGGAGCAAGTCGAAGGCTATGGCGGGCATCTGGTGATCGTGCTGATGCCCACCAAAGAGCAGGTCTACCGCGATTTAGCAGAGCCGCTGATCGGCGCGGAGCGTATGGCTGTGTTGGACGAGAATTACCAGGCGATGCGCGACTTCTGCGACGCTGAAGGGCTGGCGTGCCTCGATCCGCTACCGGAGTTTCAAGCGCGCGCCGCCGCCGGGGAGCAGCTTTACTACGCGACGGACATCCACCTCAACGCGCGCGGGAATGCGGTGCTGGCGGACTGGCTCGCCGCGTGGCTGGCGGAGAAGCCGGATGTGTTCGAGCCAGACGAGGTAGACACAGCAGAAAACTAAAGGCGTTATGCGGCGCACGGGTAACAACATCCCGCGTCAGGTGCAGGGGCGGAACACGCTCCGCCCGCTGTAATCGACGGGAATGAAAACGGGCGCAGCAAGCTGCGCCTCTACGAAAAACGTTTGTAATCAGCTTTCCGCCCGCTGCATCGCGTCCTTGATCGACAGCAGCGGCCACATCGGGCGAATGTCCAGGTCAAGCTCGTCCCGATAGCCATGCACAAAGCGGAAATGCCCCGCCGAGGCGATCATCGCCGCGTTGTCCATACACAGGCGCAGCGGCGGATAGCGCACCGGCACCGGGCTGCGCGCCGTCATCTCCTGGCGCAGCGCGAGGTTGGCGCTCACGCCGCCCGCCATCCAGATCTCGGTCGCGCCGTGCTCCGTCGCCGCGCGGATCGTCTTCTGGACCAGCACATCAACCACCGCCGCCTGAAAGCTCGCTGCCACATCCGCGACGTTGATCCCCGGCGCAAGCTGGTCCGGGGTCATGCCCTCGCCCTTCGGCTCGCGGCGCCCGGCGTGGGGCGGTTGCACAGCGCGCAGCACGGCGGTTTTCAGTCCGGAAAAGCTGAAGTCGTAGCCTTCATCCAGCATCGCGCGCGGGAAGTCATACGCCTGCGGATCGCCCCCCTCAGCGGCGCGCTGGATCGCCGGGCCGCCGGGGTAGCTCAGGCCAAGCAAGCGCGCCACCTTGTCGAACGCCTCGCCCGCAGCGTCATCGATCGTGCTGCCGAGCATCTCATACTCGCCGTGCGCGTGGATCGCGACGATCTCGCTGTGCCCACCAGAGACGATCAAACACACCACCGGGAACTGAATTGGCGTCTCGCGCTCGGTCAGCCACAGCGAATAGATGTGCCCTTCGAGGTGATTGACGCCAACCAGCGGCTTATCCGCGCCAAGCGCCAGCCCCTTCGCGTAATTCATGCCGACCAACAGCGACCCCGCCAGCCCTGGCCCGCGCGTCACCGCGATCGCGTCGATGTCGTCCAGCGACACGCTCGCCTCGCTCAGCGCCTCGCTTACAACCGGGCTGATCGCCTCGATGTGCGCGCGCGACGCCACTTCCGGGAACACGCCGCCATACGGCGCGTGCAGCGCGATCTGCGATGCGACCACGTTCGACAGGATCGTTTCGCCGTCGCGCACGATGGCGGCGGCGGTTTCGTCGCATGAGGTTTCGATGCCGAGAATCAGCGTCATACCAGGGAGCCTCTCACTGTACCCGCCTGTGAGCCTATATGAAGTCCGTGGGTTAGTTCCCAGTCATTCCCATCCGTCCGACCTTTGGTCGGCTTTACTGCCTCGGGACCAACGCCCCTTCCCTCCTTGTGGGGGCAAGGGGCTGGGGGATGGGGGATGCGCCCTAGCCTTTTAACTCGATCACCAGGTCATACGGGCAGTCGGTCAGCACTTCCACCGCGCCGGAGTCGTTCAGCAGCACCGTGTCTTCGATGCGAATGCCGTAGCCGCGCGACGGGTAATACAGCCCCGGCTCGATGGTGAACACGTTCCCACGTTGCAGCCAGTAGCGCGCCGCCCGCGTCGGGAAGAACGGCGCTTCGTGCACGTTCAGCCCCAGCCCGTGCGCCAGTGAGTGCACATAGCCCTCGGACGTGCCCGGCGTATTGAGCACGGTCGGATGCCCGCGCTCCTCGAAAAACTCACAGACCATGTCCTGCGCTTCGTGCGTCGGCATGCCCACGCGGCACATCTCCAGCGACCGGTCAAACGCCTCGCGCACCGTCTCATAATCAGCCTGGACGTGCTCCGGCGCATAGCCGATGCACCACGTCCGCGTCATGTCGTGGAAGTAGCCGCCCGGCAAGCGCGGGAACAAGTCGAAGACGATCGTCTCGCCCAGGCGCAGCGGCTGATCGTCCTGCCCCTTGCTGTGCGGGACGGCGGCGTCGCGCCCCTGCGCGAAGATCATCCCCTCGGGGTCTTCCAGCCCTTGCTCGAACAACTGCCCGCGCACATAGCGCTTGACATCCCCGATCGTCAGGGGCGAGCCATCCGCGCCCACGACCGCGCCATCATGCGCGCGATGCCCGGCGATCCACGCCCGTGTGGCGCGCATGACCGCGCTCGTTCGCCGCGCTGCCTCGCGCAGAAATGCCAGCTCGTCCGGGTCTTTCGTCTCATAGGCGCGGTCGAAGATGGTGTCGCGTACTTCCTCGCTGACCAGCTCGATCCGGTCGCCCACGCCCGCCTGTATCGCCTTGATCGCTCGTAGCGCCGCGTTCAGATCGCCGACGCCATAGATCGCCAGCCGCCCGCGCACGTCGAAGCGCTCGAATATGCGCGCGTACCACGCCTCGGTCGCCGCGCCATAGTCGTAGTCATGCTCCCGCAGCAGCGCGGTATAGTCGAAATCGTCGTATGTGTGCACTTCCAGCCCGCTGCGCGCCGCCTCGTCCACTTCCATGCCGTTGACGACCAGCACCGGCGCCGCGCCCTGCTTCTTGATCGCCATGCCGGATGAGTGCGCGCCGTTGCTCAGGTACGTGCGATACGGGTCTTCGTTCTCGCCGGGCAGAATCATCAGCGCGTCGATCCCGCGCTCGGCCATCAAGCGATCCAGATCAGCTTTCATCGATTCGTAACCTCATTGGGGAGCCTGCGCGCCGCTAGGACTCCGCCCCGGCACGCTCGCGCAGGCGCAGAAAAAACTCGATCACGGCCAGGCTCAGCGCCAGCACGCCCGCGATCACCGGGTTCAGCACGCGGGGGATCTGAAGCCACGCACACGCCACCACGAACAGCCCCAGCCAGATGCTCTGCCGCAGGATCACCCCGCCTGGCACGCCGTGCGGCCCGGTGAAGCGCATGTTCAGGAAGCGCACGAAGGGCAGCGCCGTGCCGGTCACCGCGAGGTACAGGCACACGAAGAACAGCCATCGCGGGAACGCAGTCGGCAGCGTGCTAGTGACCAGCAGCCACAGGCCCGCCCATCCGATGAGCGCCATCAGCGCGCCGCCAATCAGCACGCCGGTATGGTCCGGTGGCGCGGGCGGTGCGGAGTCGTGTTGCGCGTAATCGTCCATGCCGGTCATTATAGCCGCACGCCGGGACGCTGTCCAAGCGCATCAGTACCGTTTGGCGAGCAGAT
>CAZVCM010000171.1:2677-9325 GCA_964626105.1 uncultured Thermoflexus sp. | reverse complement strand
AATATCTCCCCCCGCTTCTTCGAGCACGTGGACCTGCCCACCTGCTACCGCATGGCCCCCCATGAGGACGCTTGGCAGACCCGCGAGCGCGCCGCCACCACTCGGGTGCAGCAGCTCAGCAGCGGGCAGCGCCCGGTCCTGATCGCGGGCGTGCTGCTGCTCGGCCTGAGCGCGTTCGGCGTGGCATTCAGCCCGGCGCTCGCGCTAACGCTCGGGTTCAGCCTGGTGTGGGGGCTGGGCTTCGGAACGCTGGATATCGGGCACAACGTCCTGATCGCGGAACTCTATGCCGAGCGCGTGAACGTAATGAATTTGCTGCACGTGTTCTTCGGCGTGGGCGCGGTCGTCAGCCCGGCAGCGGCGGGTCTGAGCCTGGAACTATGGGACACCGCGCTCCCGGCGGTGTGGTTCGGCGGCGGGCTGATGCTACTGACGCTACCTTTCGTGCTGCGGCTCCCCCGCGAGCGGTTCCGAAAACCGGACGCGCCCAGCAGCGACCGGTCCAAGCGCTTCAGCTATCGCGTGCCGCTGCTATGGATGTTCGGCGCGGTGATGATGGTGTATGTGGGCGTCGAGATCGGCGTCGGCGGCTGGGCGCAACCCTATCTGGAGCGCACCACCACACTCAGCCCAAGCGCGGCGGCGCTGGCGACCTCTGGCTTCTGGCTGGCGCTCACCGCGAGCCGCATGCTGATCGCGGTCATCGGCGGGCGGCTGACTTCGGCGCAGGTCTTGTCGCTCAGTATCGGGATCGCGGCGGCGGCGGGCATGTTGCTGGCGATCTCAACCGGCAGCGCGGCGCTGTCGATCGCCGCAATCCTGGTCGCCGGGTTTGGGTTTGGCCCGGTCTACCCGACGATCATCGTGATCCTCACGTCGCTGTTTCCGCAGGCGCCGGGCAAAGCCGCGAGCGTTGGCACGGTGATGGGCGGGATCGGCGGCGGCATCATCCCCTGGGTGCAGGGCATCCTGCTAGATCGCGTCAGCACGCAAGCGAGCGTGATCTGGATCGGCGCGGGCACGATTATCATGCTCAGCTTGTGGCTGGTGGCGCGGCGCGCGACCATCGCTTATCGCAGCGCGCGCCAACAGAAGCCCGCTCCCGCTGCGTAGCCCCGAATCAGGGCGTGTGCTATAGTGAGTCGCGTTCCATGGGACACACTGGCGCGCCGCAGACGGGGCGCCATTTGCCGGTATAAGGAGAGGCTGCCCCACCGATGATCGAGAATTTTGCGCCAAAGCTGGCGCGCGTTTTGACCGAGTATTCCGTGCCCATTCAGCGCGGCGACCTGGTGATGATTAATGCGCCGATCGAGGCCCTTCCGCTGATCGAGGCGCTGTATGAAGCCGTGCTGGCGCGCGGCGGCCATCCGGTTAGCGTGCCGGCGCTCCCCTCGCTGCGCGACATTTTAGTCCGCAACGCCACCGACGAGCAGCTTGATTTCCTCAACCCTCTGGCGATGACGATGATGGAAAAGGCCGACGTGCTGTACAGCATCCTCGCGCCTAGCAACACCATGAGCGGGGCGCAGGTGCCGCCAGAGCGCAGCGCGCGCCTGCAAAAAGCCCAGCGCCCGGTGATGGAGACGTACTTCAAGCGGAGCTTCGAGGGGTCGCTACGCTGGAATATCTGCGCCTGGCCGACGCAAGCCGCCGCCCAGCAGGCCGAGATGGGGCTGCTCGCATACAGCGAGTTTATCTATCGCGCGTGCGCGCTGGACCAGCCGGACCCGGTGGCCCACTGGCAAGCCGTCGCGGAACGGCAGGACCGGCTGATTGCGTGGCTGGCGGGCAAGGAGCGCGTCGAGGTACGCGGCCCCGGCGTGGACCTGGCGTTCCGGCTTGATGGTGGACGGACCTGGATCAACTGTCGCGGCGACAAAAACTTCCCTGATGGCGAGATTTTCACCTGCCCGCTCGAGGATTCGGTCAACGGGACGGTCGCGTTCAGCTATCCGACGATCAGCGGCGGGCGCGAGGTGCGCGGCATCTCCCTGACGTTCGAGAATGGCCGCGTTGTGCGGGCCAGCGCCGAGCACGGCGAAGACTATTTGCTCAGCCAACTGGACCTGGACGATGGCGCGCGGACGCTTGGCGAGTTCGCGATCGGCACGAACAAGGGAATCCAGCGCTTCACCGGCGAGACGCTGTTCGATGAGAAGATCGGCGGCACGATTCACATGGCGCTCGGCCAGTCGATCGAGGAAGCAGGCGGGACCAACAAGAGCCAGATACACTGGGATATCGTGCACTCGATGCGCAACGGTGGCGAAATCTGGGTGGACGGCGATCTGTTTTATCAGAATGGCGATTTTGTGATGGAAGCCTGAGCGCGGCGCGCTGAGGCCCTATACGGCAAGGAAGACAGGAGCTATGCACGAGAGTTTTGCAAGAGATTTAGCACGCATTCTGACCGATTATTCCAGCCCGGTGAAACCCGGCGAGCGGGTCACTATCGCGGGCAACATCGAAACCGCCGGACCACTGCTCGAGGCGCTGGTCGAAGCGGTGCTGGCGCGCGGCGGCTTTCCGAATGTGCAGGCCGCGGCGATGATTTCGCCGGACTACACGCCCTACTACGAGTTGTTTCTGCGAGAAGCGAGCGACGAGCAGCTTGATCACCTCGATTCGACCATCATGCACTGGGTGAACGAATCGGACGCGCTGTTCTTCGTCAAGGCTCCGGCTAACACTAAGGCGCTCTCCAGCGTGGACCCGGCGCGCGTGGCGCGCTATCGCCGCACGATCCAGCCCTTCGGCGAGACGTATCTCAGCCGCTACGCCGAGCGCACGCTGCGCTGGACCGTCTGCGCGTGGCCGACGCAGGCGCTCGCCCAAACCGCGGAAATGAGCCTGCTCGACTACCGCGACTTCCTGTACGCAGCGTACGGGCTGGACCAGCCGGACCCGGTCGCGTACTGGGAAGGCTTCCGCGAGATGCAGGATCGGCTCGTCGAATGGTTGAAGGGCAAGTCGCACGTCGAGGTACGCGGCCCTGGCATCGACCTGAGCTTCGAGTATGACGGGCGCCCCTGGATCAACTGTGACGGGCAGCTCAACTTCCCTGATGGCGAAATCTTCACCTCGCCGGTCGAGGACTCGGTCAACGGGACGGTCGCGTTCAACTACCCGTCCGTCTACCAGGGCTACGAGGTCGAGGGCGTGCGCCTGCGCTTCGAGAACGGGCGCGCGGTCGAGGCATCGGCAGCGAAGAACGAGGCGTTGCTGCTCAGCCAGCTTGACGTGGACGAGGGCGGGCGCACGCTCGGCGAGTTCGCGATCGGAACGAACAAGGGCGTGACACGCTATACGCGCAACACCCTGCTCGACGAGAAGATCGGCGGCACGATTCACATGGCGCTGGGACGCAGCTACGCGGAGTCACACGGCAAGAACCAGAGTGCGATCCACTGGGATATGGTTCACGGGATGCAAGATGGCGGCGAGATCTGGGTAGAGGGCGAGCTGTTCTATCGCGCGGGCGGGTTCATGGTGAAATAGAGGGCGCTTCACCCTAGAGCGTGTTATGCGCTTTGGCGGAGCAGCCCAGGCGTCGGAGCCGGTTCTTCTCGTAGGGGCGCAGCAAGCTGCGCCCATTACCACGCAAGATCGATCACTCACGGGCGGAGGAAGCTCCGCCCCTACACTCAAATGCCGGTACTCTCGCTCTCAGAGTTGGTAACAGCCTGGGGCGGAAAACAAAACGAGCCGGTGGGCGCTGCACCGGCTCGTGTGATTCCGAATGTTTGACTTATCCTTGCGGCTCCCACTTGAAGAACCGCAGCGCCAGCACGGTGGTCACCGCCAGCCAGACACCCAGCACCAGAATGCTGCGTTCGGCGCTGAAGTACGACCCGGCGTCGATCATCACCTTGCGCAGCAGGTCGCCCAGGTATGTCAGCGGGATGAGATCGACCAGCGGGCGGATCCAGCTTGGCATGAAGTCTACCGGCCAGAAAATCCCGGACAGGAACATGAACAGGAAGTTTGGCAGCGCGACGATCCCCTGCAGCGCTTCTTCCGTGTTCGCCAGGGTGGACAGGAAGTAGCCGAGCGTGATGAACATGCTTGCGCCGAACAACACCACGCCGATGATCAGCGGCAGGTTTTGAATCTCAATCTGCACGTCGAACGCCGCCATCCCCACGCCCATCAGGATCGCCGTCTGCAGGAAGGCGAGGGTCATACGGAACGCCACCTGTGAGACCAGCAGCGCCCAGCGGCTCAGCGGCGTCGCGCCCATGCGGCGCAGCACGCCCTTCTCGCGCATGCTCACCAGCGGCGCTGCTGTCCCGAACAGACCAAGCTGCATCAGGCTCATCGCCAGGATACCGGGCAGCAGGTAATCGATATTGGTCAGCTCGGTAGACGTGACCTCGCGCGCCTCAACCGTCAGGACCGGCGCGACGCCCGTAATCCCCTGATTCATGCCCGCCACGATCCGGTCGATGACGTTGAGCACAATTTGGGACGTATTCTGATCGGCGGGGTCGTAATAGACCTCAAGCGCTGCGCCCTTCGACTGCCGGTCGCTCGCAGGCGTGATCGCGCTGCCAATGGCCGCGCCGGTCCCCTGAGGGATCACGATCACCGCCGAGCGATCACCGTCTTCCAGCGCGGAGAGTTCTTGCTCGCGCTCCGCGACCGTCACGTTGAATGCGTCAATCGCCTCAAAATTCTCGACCAGGCGCTCGCTCGCCGCGCCATCCTCGTTGACCACGCCAATCGAGAAGCTGATGTCGTCACCGCCAGTGAAGATCACCCCGAAAATCAGGATGAACATCACCGGGAACGCAGCGGTCCAGAACAGCGCGGAGCGGTCTCGGACGAACTCGCGCACGTTGGCCATGTACAGCGGAATGAAAGCTTTCACGCGCTTGGCTCCTTAGTCCCTGATCCGGCGACCGGTCAGCTTCAGAAAGACGTCTTCAAGTGTTGCCTTGCGGACGCGCAGGTCATCAAAGGCGATCCGCCCCTCGCGGGACGCGGTGAGCATGGCTTCGATCGTTTGCGGCGTGCTGTACGAATACAGCGTTACCAGGCCGCCGTCGCGCTTCGCTTCCTTGACGCCCGGCAACGCGGAAAGCAGCTCAACGGTTGCGCCGTTGCGATCGTCGAACTCAATCGCCGCCGTCTCGAAGCTGTCGTTGATGAGCTCCTCGGGCGTATCAAGCGCGATAATCTTGCCCCCATCCATCACAGCGATACGATCGCACAACGTCTGCGCCTCTTCCATGTAGTGCGTCGTCAGCACGATAGTCTTGCCCTTGCGCTGCAGGTCTTCCACGATGCTCCAGATCTGGCGGCGCGACTGCGGGTCAAGGCCGGTCGTCGGCTCGTCGAGGAAGATCAGCTCGGGATCGTTGACGAGCGCCAGCGCCAGCGACAGCCGCTGAAGCTGCCCGCCAGAAAGGTCCTTACTGCGCGTGTTGCGCTTGTCTTCCAGGCTGACCAGGCGAACCAGATCATCGACCGGCAGCGACTTGGCGAAGAACGTGCTAAACAATCGCAATAGCTCGTTGACGGTCAGCAGCGGGTATAGCCCCGTCGTCTGAAGCTGGATGCCGATCCGCTCTTTGATCCCGTTCGCCTCGCCGCGCCGAAGCTGCCCCAGCACGCGGACCTCGCCGCCATCCGGCTCGCGCAGGCCCTCGATGCATTCAATCGTGGTGGTCTTCCCGGCGCCATTCGGGCCGAGTATGCCAAAGACTTCCCCCTCATTGACGGTGAAACTGATCCCGTCTACTGCGGCGAGACTGCCATACACTTTGCGGAGATTGGAGACTTCAATAGCTGTCATGCGGCTTCATATCTCCCTACCAAGCCTGAGAAGCGTTCCAGGCATCCCGAGTGTCCATTCACTTGTACGTGATTGAATCATTTGGGTTGCGCGCCGCCGCCGGAGATCACTCCCTGGCTCAGCCGCACGCTGCGAGTTTGGTCAAGTTAAGCAAAAAGGCTGGAACTGGTCGGGGGGAATTAGCGGGCGCGCCGTTCTTCCAGCAAATCGTCCAGCGTGACCGCTTCGCCGTCCGTGCTCATCTCGTCGCGCAGGCGTCGCTTGAGAGAGTCACGCTCGTCGGCGTCGAGCAGTTGAAGTAGCAGCGACAGACGGGTGTCGTCTTCGGGCGCCGCGCGCTTCGCTTTCTCAGCAGTGCTCTGCTTGCTCAGTTCATCGAGGGTCATAAAGGCCCACACAAGCCATAAGGCGATGGTCGAGCCGATAGCCCCTACCAGCGCGAAGCTCAGAAAGCCTGCCTGAAAACCGGCGATCAAGCCGGTCAATAGCACGACCGCCCAGACGACAACCGTCGCGACCGTTACTACGAGTGTTTGTGGTCTAAGCATGGGAACCGCTCCTCTGCTCTAACGTGGAATGTTTGCGAGCGACCCGGCTACTTGCGCATCGACCGCTCATCGAGCAAGTCTTCCAGCGCGACCGCTTCGCCATCCGTGCTCAATTCGTCGCGCAGGCGATCTTTGAGGTTCGCGCGTTCGTCTTCGTTCATCATTTGCAGCAAGAGGGACAGGCGAGCATCTTCCGGCGCACGCTTGGACTTTTCCAGCTGCTTCGACTCGTTCTTGACCCGATCCAGCACCGCGGACAGCCGAGTGAACGCCCGGCTGTCTATGACAGAGCCGAGGAAG
>CAZVCM010000171.1:0-2667 GCA_964626105.1 uncultured Thermoflexus sp. | reverse complement strand
ACCCGGCGAACAACGCGAAATCCAGCATACCGCCTTCGACGCCGCCGACGAGGCGGACGAGCACCACCCCCACCCAGATAAAAGCGGTGGCAATGACGCTCTGGACAATCGAGGATAACCGAGGCATCAGGCGCTCCTACCAATGGATGACGTATGACTACTGATCTATACGCACGCGCGAAAAAAAAGTCACAGGCGTGCCCTCGCTAGCTGCTTCCGCGGGAACTGCCCTGCGCCGGGCAGGACCTAAAAGCTGCTGCGCGCGGAGATCACGTCCGCGCGCAGCAGCGATAAACCACGAGCGCAGAGGCGCGCTAGACGCCCGCGTCGCGCCGCTCGAACGCGAAGATGCCAATCGCGACCAGCAACAGCGCCAGCCCGAGAAGAAGCGCGACGTTGAACGGGTCAATCCCATCGATCAGGACGTTCAACCCATCGTAGTAGTACCATGGCGAAAGCGTCTGCATCCAATCTGGCAGGTCCGCCATGGCGCTGAGCGTGTTCATCAGGTACGTCGCCGCTGCGATCGCGAGCGCCACGCCGAGCGCGGTCCCTTTGCCGCCCCGCACGCCGGTCATGCAGTACGCCACCGCCGCGAAGAACAGCGTCATCGGGACCATGTTCAGAATACCGCCCAGCAGATTGACGATGTCCGCGTCTTCAATGTCAATGAGCAGAATTCCCACGACCAGGCCCAACCACGTCGCCAGCAGCACGATCAGCAAGAATGTCACCAAGGCGGCGAACTTGGCGACCATCACCCGCCAGCGTGGGACCGGCATCGACAGCAAAATCTCCAGCGTCCCGCTCTCTTCTTCCCCGCCAAGCAGCCCGGCTCCATACGTGACCGCGAAAGCCAGAACCAAGAACGGATAGAAGAAGCTGAGCAGCTCCATCGTGATGAAGCCTTCAAGCGTCCCGAAATCCAGGCGATCCGTCGCGAACATCGCGCGCAGCCCCTCAGGGAAGCTGTCGATGTAGCTCTGGACATCGGCGCTGCTCTCCTGAATGGACGGGAAAATCGACATGAAGAAAATGGTGAACACGAACATCCCCGTCACCCACCAGAACATCGAGCGACGCATATCGCGCAGAGTCTTCAGGTAGATATTGCTAAGCATGGTTGTTGCCCTCCCTGCCGTAGAAGGCCAGGAAGATGTCTTCCAGATTCGGGTCCTGGCTGGTCATGTTGACAACGGTGTACTGCGCCGCTTTCTTGATCACCGGATCAATCGTGCCCGCGATCGTGCAGCGCAGGTGGCTGTTGGCGGCGGACACATCTTGCACCCCGGGCAGGTTCTGGAACGCTTCGGCTGGCGCGGGGCCGTCGAAGACGATCTCAATCTGACGCAGCGCCTTCGCCTTGAGCGCCGCGACCTGCTCTACCGCGACAAGCTTCCCCTCGCGGATGATCCCAACGCGGTCGCAGACGCGCTCGACTTCTGGCAAATTGTGCGAGGACAAAAACACTGTTTGTCCCGACGCGATCGCCTCGCGCACCAGCGCGTAGAACTCCACCTGAATCAGCGGGTCGAGGCCGCTGGTCGGCTCATCGAGGATCAGCAGCTCGGGCTTGTGCATAAACGCCTGGATCAGCCCGATCTTCTGGCGGTTGCCAGACGAATACGCCTTAACCTTCCTGGAGAGGTCTGCTTCCAGGCGTTCGGCTAACTGGCGCACGAATTCCCAATCGACCTCCCCGCGCAGGTGCGCGAGATAGCGGAGATTTTCTTCTCCGGTGAGGTTTGGATAGAGCGCCAAATCGCCGGGCAGGATGCCAGTACGCGCGTGGATCGCTTGCGCGTCCTCGTGCGCGTCCAGCCCGAACACCTTCGCGTGCCCGCTGCTCGGTCGAATGTAGTCCATCAGCAGGCGAATGGTGGTGGACTTCCCTGCGCCGTTTGGGCCCAGAAAGCCAAACACCTCGCCCTGGTCCACGCTGAGATTGACGTCGAGAATCCCGCGCGCCTTTCCGTAGTACTTCGTCAGTGCTTCTGTCTGGATGATCATGGATTTGCCTTTATACAATCGATAACCGCCGACGCGCGGCGGTCACGTTCGATTAGCGCGCTGCTATGATCAGGCTACACCTGGACGCGCAGCGCGCGATCCTCCAATAATTAGGGTATCCTAATTATTCGATTTGGTCAAACTATGTTGCATCACCGCAGCGCGTCTGCGGCCGCTTCAATCACTCAACCCGATCCTCGATCTCCCAAACGTGATCAAGCTCGTGCCACGCCAGGCGGCGCACAAAGTAGCGCGGCGTCCAGCGCACGCCGCCACGCGGCCCACGCGCCGGAACCTCACCGCGCACAGCCGCCGCCAATGTCGTCAGGATCGCCTCGCGCAGTTCGGCGAGCACCTGATCCGGATCGGCGTCACGGTCGACTTTCATCGTTCCTCCCAGGCTCTTGAGATAGGCGGCGTCGACATCGCGCACATGGCCGACAATCTTTGACAACTCTCGCCCGCCGCCGCGCGGCCCTTTGCGCAGCGTGTGACCGCGCGCCGCTTCGACCGCCGCATCAAACGCCTGCCAGCACGCTTCCAACACCTCTTGCCACCGGGCCAGCTCGTCCGGCTCCACCGGCTGCGCATCGCGGGATAACTCTATGCTGGGCGCGCCGAAGTCGGTGGTCGCATCGCCCGTCACCTGCTCCACAA
>CAZVCM010000170.1:0-9374 GCA_964626105.1 uncultured Thermoflexus sp. | reverse complement strand
GTGGAAAGGCGTACAGCTATGGTAGCCAGGCCCAATCTCTCCGAAACACCTCTAGACCCCACGACTCTCGTTGAGCTGATAGAAGCTCAGGACCTTCACGAGGTCGAGGCACTGCTCTTAGAGCTTGCCGCGACCGCGCCTGAAAGGAATGGAGAAATCGTGGACGCGACTGAATATGCCAACAACGGCAGCTTCATCCCCCCGGCGGATGCCGATATGCTGCAGTTCTACTTTCGCGATATCCGGCCCATCTCAGAGCCGATTCCCGCTGATCGCGAGCAGGCGCTTGCCAAGCTCGTCCAGGCCGCCAACGAAGCGGCTGAGCGCCGCAACGGTGACAACTCTGACGAAACGCGCGATGCGCTCGAAGAAGTGATCGAGCTCGGTGACGCCGCGCGGCGCGAGCTGATCATGGCGAACACGCGCCTGGTGATTTCGATCGCGAAAAAGTACCAGGGTCGCGGCTTGCCGCTGCCAGACCTGATCCAAGAAGGCAATCTTGGCTTGATGAAAGCTGTTGATCGTTTTGACCCGGGGCGCGGCGTGCGCCTGAGTACCTACGCGACGTGGTGGATCCGCCAGTCGATCGCTCGCGCGGCGGGCGACCGGGGCCGCACCATCCGCCTGCCGATCAATCAGGGTCAGCGTTGGGGCCGCCTGCGCCGTGTTAGCGAGCGTCTCGCCCAGGAACTGGGCCGTGAGCCGACCTATGAAGAGCTGGCCAACGAGACCGAATTGACCGCCGAGCAGGTCGAGACGACCATGATGGCCGCGCGCGAGCCAGTGCAGCTTGACGAGCTGATCGGTGACGAGGAAAACCGCCCGCGTGCGGACCTGGTCGCGGACCAGGAGAGCGAGCTGCCCGAAGAGGCGGCGGCGCGCCAGCTTCTGGTTGAGTCGATCAGCTTCTTGCTCGGCGCTCTGCCACACCGCGAGGCACAGATCATTCGCCTGCGGTTTGGCCTGGACGATGGTGACACGCACAGCATGTCGCAGATTGGCCAGCTCATGGGCTACAGCCGCGAGCGCATTCGCCAGTTGCAGCATGCGGCGCTTAGCAAGCTGCGGCAGATGCAAGCCGACTATGGCCTGAGCGAGTATCTTGAGTAAGCCTGCCTGTTGTAACCATAATTTGCAAAGGCCATTTCTGGGATTTTCTCCCTGAGCGCGAACGACCGGGTTTCCGATGCCCGGTCGTTCGTCTGCCTGGGAAAATTACGCAGGGAATGCGCACTTACGCTATAGTTTGGGGGCACACATAACGGTCACGTAAAGCTGGCTGCTCAGGCCAGCTTGGAATGTACGTCGAGGGAAAGCACGTCGAATGACAAGACGGGTTCGTTATTTCTACCGCCGGCAGGCGGCTCGGCTGATGGGTCGCGCGCTGCAGGCGCTTTTCACCCGCACTACCGTTGCCGGGCTTGAGAATGTCCCACCGCAAGGCCCCTATATCGCTGTTGGCAATCATATGGCCGCCGTCGAAGCGGCGCTGTTGGTGGTCAACCTGCCGCATATCCCTGAATTGGTGGGAAATGGGGATGTGCCGATGGATCCCACATTTTCGCTGGTCGCAGGCTTCTACAAATTCATCCCGATCCGGCGCGGTTATGTCGATCGCGTCGCGCTGCAAGAGGCGAGCACTGTGCTGGAGCAGGGGAACGTGCTCGGCGCCTTCCCAGAAGGCGGCATCTGGGATGATACGATCCGCTCAGCGCGTCCTGGCGTGGCGTGGCTCAGCCAGCGGACTGGCGCGCCGATCCTGCCGATCGGCTTCGGCGGGATGCGCGGCGCGGTAGGCCGGATTCTGCGGCTCGGGCGCCCGCGCCTGGCCGTCAACATTGGCCCGCTGATGCCGCCCGTGCCCAATTCGCGCTCGGCACGCGAGCGTCGTGAAGCGATCGACGAGGCGAGCGCAGAGATGATGGCGCGCATCCAGGCGCTGATCCCCGCGCCGCTGAACGGGCATGGCGAAGTCCCGCTCGAAGAGCGCTACACCTTCCGGCTAGACATCACAGGCCGTGATGGGCGCCCCGTGGCGCTCCCTGCTGAGTGCGCGATCCCCAATGGGGCGGACCTGGCGTACTTCTTTCATCGCCACGTGCTGCTCGAAGTCGTCTACCGCAATTACCGGCTGACGGGTGCGCGCCCACTGGCCGACTATCCGGTGCTGACCGATCCGGCGCGGCTGCGTAATGCGCTGGGCGTGGCTCTCGACTTCTACCGGCGAATGCCGATCTTCTTGGGCTACCGGCTGGGCTATGCGCGCGCGGATCGCGTGGTGCAGGGGCTGGCTGCGTTGCATGCGGCGCTCGACTGGGCGGCGGAGAACGGCTGCCACGCGCGCATCATCCCAGAGCGCAAGCTTGTCTATTTGGATGGTTCCTCGAAGTCGCTGGTCGCGCCGAGCGTCAAGCGGGAGTATTAGCGCCCGCGCTTGCCTGCGCGCCCGACCCGGTCCTCGTCGCGCGGGCGGAAGCTGAGGCGGATCGGCGTGCCGGTGAATGGGTAGTGGCGGCGGATCTGGTTCTCCAGATAGCGCTCGTAGGTGAAGTGCAGCAGCCGCGTATCGTTGACGTGAAAGAGGAATGTCGGCGGGTCCACGCGGACCTGCTGTGCGAGGAAGATTTTCAGCGGGCGGGGCTGCTTCGTCGCGGGCGCATGACGCATCATCGCCTCGCGCACAATGTCGTTGAGCTGGCTGGTGGGGATGCGCACCATCCGTTCTTCCTGCACCTGCACCGCGGTCTCTAGCACCGTGTGAATGCGCTGCCCCGTCTTCGCGCTGATGAACAGCACCGGCACATACGGCATAAACGCGAGCTCGTGGCGGATCTTCTCCACGAATTCGTTCATGGTGGTTGCGTCTTTTTCGATCAGGTCCCACTTGTTCACCACCACGACCGCGCTTTTCATCGCTTCCTGAATCATCCCGGCGATGTGCGCATCCTGCTGCGTGACGCCTTCGGTCGCGTCGATCAGCAGCAGCGACACGTCCGCGCGCTCGATCGCTTTCATCGCGCGCAGTACGCTATATTTCTCCACGCCCGGTTCGATCCGGCCCCGGCGGCGGATGCCTGCCGTGTCGATGAGAACGAGCGGAATGTCGTTCCACGTCAGCGCCGTGTCGACCGCGTCACGCGTTGTCCCCGCGACCGGGCTGACGATCGCGCGCTCCTGGCCGAGCAGCTTGTTAAGCAGCGAGCTTTTGCCGACGTTAGGCCGCCCGATGATCGCAATGTGGATCGTCTCGTCGTCTTCGTCCTCGTCGTCGAGCATGTCCGGCGTGGGCTTGAAGGGCAGCGCGTCCACGATCGCATCGAGCAGGTCACCCGTGCCCGTGCCGTGAAACGCGGATAGCGCGAAGACTTCGCCCATGCCCAGCCCGTAGAACTCAAAGGCATCGTCGCGTCGCGGCTGGTTATCCGCTTTGTTGGCGGCGAGGATCACCGGCTTGTTCGTGCGGTGCAGGATGTCGGTCACTTCCTCGTCTGCCGCGGTGACACCTTCGATGGCATCGACCACGAACACGATCACGTCCGCCTCATCGATGGCGAGCATCGCCTGCTCGCGGATCTCCTGCACGAAGCGGTCGCTGCCTTCTTCGAGTGGGCTGCGGGGCGCTTGCTTCGGCTGGTAGAGTTCCAGCCCGCCGGTGTCCACCAGGTTAAACAGCGCGCCGTTCCATTCGACCTCGCCGAACAGACGGTCGCGCGTGGTGCCAGGGATCTCGGACACAACAGCTTTGCGCTGTCCGACCAGCCGGTTGAATAAAGCAGATTTTCCCACGTTGGGACGGCCCACCAGGGCAACAAGCGGTTTTCTCATGGATTTCATCACATTCGTTGTGGAGGCTCTGCCGTTGATTTTAACAAATCGGCTCGCTAGTTGGAAGGTGCGCTTGCGCCGGGCACAAAAAAGGGAAGAGCGCACGCGCGCTCTTCCAGCTTGTTCAGGGTATCGCAACAGTATATCAGGTGGGGGTGGGGAGCATACGGGTTTGCGATACCCGGTCACACCGATGATGGTAGAACAGCATCGACTGACTACCTTAACGGTAGCACGGAGAAATTAAGGCGCAATTAAAAACCCGTAGAAAGTCGATAATAGTCGGGGCGTCACGGAGTGGGCGTTGGTCCCTCTGCGCCATCTTCGAAGTCGGGCGGTGTTGGGCTGAGCACCTCGATCGACTCCATCGTGTCTTCTTCGACTGTCGCGGTGGGCGTGATCGGTGCTGCCAGCGCCTCGATGGTCAGGCTCAGTTCCTGTGGCTCGACGCTCAGCGCCAGCCCGTCCGGCTGCGGATTGCCATCAACCATCGGGACCGGGCGAATCTGGTGGTTGCCGGTGCCCAACTCCGACACGCTGACTTCGACCGTGACATCACCGGGGGCGGGCAGGCGATCTTCCGGCCCGGTGATGAAGGCCGTCACCGTGTTCGCCAGCCCGCGCACCTGATAGCGCTCCGTCTCCAGCCCGGTGACAATCACCGGGACATCCTCGTATTGGCGTGTGGTCGTTTGCGGTGAGATGCGCACCGTGACGCTGATCGTCTGATCTTCTGGGACGAGCCGCACACCCGCCGGAAGCTGCACCGGCACGTCAACGGTAAAGGTCTCGGTGCGTCCGCGCAGGTCAATCGGCGCGGTGCGAACGACGCGGTTCATCCCGGCGATGGCGTCGCGGTCGCCGGTCACGCCAACCGATCGCGGGCTGAAGCTGTCATAGCCTTCGAAGATGTACCCGTCTGGCGGGGAACCGGTTGTCGCGGGGAGCACCTCGATCGGGGTGACGTCTTCGCGAACCTGGATATCGACCGAGCACACAACGCTGGATGGCGAAAGTTCGACGTTGGAGACCGTGCGCCCGTCCGCGTTGACCGGGATCAGGTCAAAGGTGTCGGTGAACGGGTTGCGCTTGTCGCTGAGGTCTATGCGCACCTCGGCGCTGCGCACGCTTTGCACGCGCTCGGTGCTGCCGCGCACGATGACCTCAGTCTGGTCGCAGACCAGCTCTGAGGGATAGCTATAGCCGAGCGGCGGCTCGCGCCGCACCACGACGTCGATCGGCGCGCGCGCCTCGGACAGGACGCCGATCTCCAGCGTGAGCGTGCTGGGGCGCACGGCTGCCACCGTGCCAAAGCGGGGCGCGTTGATCATTGCGTCCAACTCCACGCGATACTCGCCCGGCCTGCGCACATCTTCCGGCGCGGCGATCACCGTAACGTCATCGGGGACGAGCAATCCCCACTCGCTCTCCTGCGTGCGAATGAAGACGCTAACCGTCTGCGGCAGCGAACCCTCGTTGACCAGCACGAAGCCGTCAGGGATCTCGTACGTGATCTCCACGCGGCTGAGCTCGCGCTGCTCGACGGGGTTGTTCGCCATCGTCGCAGCGACCCACACGACCAGCGCCAGAAGGATCGACGCGATCATCCAGCCGAGGTTGCGGCCTATGATTTGCAAGGGGGGCGATGGCTCAGACATTATGGTATCACTGCGCTTAGCATCACGGTCGACTTACGCGGCTTTGCGCCCGTGACCAGAGTCGTCCCGGTCGCGCAGGCGGGCGATCTCATCACGCGCGCGGTTGAGCAGCCCGGTCCATGGCCAGGCGTGCGCTTCTTCGGGCTTGCTGCCGTTGGTGTAAAACGCGCTCAAGATGGTGCGAAGCCGGTTTGCGTCCAGCCGCCGGATCATGCGGCCCCGGTTGGCGACTGAGATGCGACCTGTTTCCTCGGAGATGATCACGCACAGAGCATCGGAGACTTCGCTGATCCCCAGCCCGGCGCGGTGGCGCGTCCCCAGCTTGCGATCAGTCAGGTTGCGCCCGGACGATAGCGGCAGCACCGACGCGGCGCTCGCCACGCGGCCGTTGCGAATGATCACCGCGCCATCGTGTAGCTCGGTCTTCGGCCAGAAGACGGTCAGGAATAATTGCGGGCTTACATCCGCATCGAGCGGCACGCCCGTCTTGATGAACTCTTCGAGCGAGTCGTTGCGTTCCAGCACGATCAGCGCACCATGCCGCCGCTCAGAGAGCCGCGCGCCCGCCGCGCAGATCGCGTCGATCACCTGCTCGTCGGCGGTGTACGTTGGCGCGCGACTGAACAGGTTGCTGAGGCCAGTGCGCCCCACGCGTTCGAGCGCGCGCCGCAATTCTGGCTGGAAGATGATCGGGATGGCGACCGCTGCCGCTGTCAGCAGGTTATTCAGCACCCAGCGGAACGCGACCCACTCAAGCGTCGTCGCGAAGAACCCAATAATCAGGACGACGACCAGCGTGCCGCGCAGCAGCGGGACGGCCTGCGTTCCACGAATGTATAGCCCTGCGATAAAGATCAGGGCCGCGACGACCAGCACGTCCGGCACGTCGCTCCAGCGGAAAGTTTGAAGCGTCCAGATCAGTCTCATTGCCTACACACTGCCTACCTGCACTCGCTCACGCCGGTTGAACTCGCTACCAATACACATCACAACCGATTTACCCGAAGGGTACTGCTGCCAGCCGCCTTGAAGCCGCTTCGAGACGGATCGCTGCTTAAAATACACGCTCACCCGCTCAGTTGCTTCAAAAGCCGCCGATAATCGTTGACCTGCGGCGGGTCGAGCGCGATGATCCGCCGGATGGTTACCATCGCGTCACTGTGCAGCCCGGCCTCAAGCTGAAGCTCTGCCAGCGAGTCAAGCTGCTCGACTGCTTTCATCAGGTTACCTGTCTGGCGATAGACCGCCGCCAGCCGCGAGCGCAGCGCCATATCCTGCGGATAGCGCGTGACCTGCTCCTCAAGCACCTTGATGATCTGTCCGGCGCGGTGCTGGCGCGCGTAGACACGCAGCAGCCCGTCCAGCTCGTGCACCGCCGAGATCGGGTCGTTCAGCCGGTAGTTGAGGTCGACCAGCATCCGCCGCGCGCGCTCGTCGTGCGGGTCCAGCTTGCGAATCTGCTCGTAGGTGCGCATTGCCTGCCGCAGATCGAACACGCTCACGTCGATGTCACCCAGCCGGTGCAGGATGTGCACCATCTTCTCTGGTGGCGAGCCGGTGCGCTCGGCAAGCTGGATCGCCGCTTGATACGTGGTGCGGGCGGCTTCCAGGTCGCCAAGCTGATAGTACGCGTCCGCCAGATCAATATGCTGGTCGAGCACTTCTTCCCAGCGCTCCTGGTCTTGGAGCAGGTCGATCAGGCTGCGGTGCAGCTTGACATCCATCGGCGCGATCTTGAGCGCTTCCTGCAAAATCTCGGCGGCGCGCTCGCTGTCCCCGCGCATCAGGTAGACGTTGGCGACCAGATCGTACTTGATGATCGCTTCCTGGATGTTGTCACGCTCTAGCATAATCTGCCCGACCCGCCAGTGAATCGGCAGATAGTCCGGCGCGGATTCGAGCAGGTAGTGCGCCTGGTCCATCGCCAGGGTCAGCAGGCCATCGCGCAGGTACTCGTCGATCAGGTTCAGGCCTTCGGTCACGCGATCGTTGATGTAGGGCACGATGCTGATCAGAGACTCGGGGTCTTCGAGCGTGATCGTCTCCTCAAGCTGGCGGCGGGTCTTGGCGACACGCTGCTTCCAGTTTGGTCCGGTGAGCAATTCCAGGAAGCGCTCGTTCACGCGCCGTAGATGCTGGTCGTCCGCCTCGTCGATCCCAGCGGTCAGCTTGTCGTAGATCTCGCCCAACTGCGCGGCGTCTTCAGGGCGCTGCGCCAGCTCCATATCGACCAGCCGCAGCGTTTGCGTGAGATAGTACGCCGCCGCGCGATGATCGCCCTGCGCAAAATGCGCCAAGCTCAGCCCTTGCATCGCGCCGGGCGAGAGCAGCGGGTCCTTGCCCGCTTCTTCCAGGCTGCGAATTGCGTCTCGCCACTGCTCAAGGTCGAGCAGCAGCACGCCGAGGTTGATGTGAATGCCGGGATGATCGACGCCTGCTTTCAGCGCGCGCTGGTAGGCGGTGACGGCTTCTTCGACTGCGTCCAGACGCTGGTACTCGATCGCGTCGAGGATATCCGTCCCCCCGGCGCTCAGGTCGCCTTCCTCGAAGACGGCTGCCGCTAGCGCTGCAAGCCCATCTTCCATCGCCTCGCCCAGCGGCCCGCGCGGATCGGCGTCGCCCTCGGGCGCTTCGTCTTCCAGCGCGGCAGCGTCAAACGCGCGCTCGCGTCGGGCGATGGTCGCGGGACCCATTTCTTCAAGCACGTCCGGCGAGATAAGCTGCCCGGTTTGGAGCGCCTGGCGCGCGTTGAGCGCCTGGGGATGGTTCGGCTCTAGCCGCAGGGCGCGCTCGACTGCTTGCGAAGCGATGTCGGCGCGATCTGCTCGCTGGAACGTGAACGCCAGGCTGAGATACTCGCGGATCGCGGCGCGGCGCTGGCCGGTGCGCTCGTAGGCAAGCGCCAGCCGCTGGTGAATCTGCACCATGCCAGAGGTCAGTTGCGTGGCGCGCTCCCAGTTGGCGATTGCCTTTTCGAGGTCGCGCTGCGCCAGGTAGATCTCGGCGACGTTGACGTACTGCTGCGCCGCTTCTTTGAGGCGGCCCAGCCGCTCCAGCACGTCGGCGCTTTTCTCAAGCGGGATGGCGTCGTCCGGCGCAAGCTGGTGCGCGCGGGTGTACACTTTGAGCGCGTCTTCGAGCCGCCGCGCCTGAAGCAGCGCCAGCCCGAGGCTGTTATGCGCTGCTGCATCATCGGGGAACTCCTGCACCGCGCGCCCATAGGCGGCGATCGCGCGGTCCCACTGCTGATCCCACGCCGCGCTGTGGCCGACGTTCATCGCCTGTTCGTAGATGTGACGATTCCCTGGCATGTCGCGCTCAGTTCTTTGCAGCCGTGTCTAGTCGATCTCGTGCTCGACTTGCTTGCGGAGCTTCTTCGTGATCTTCTCGTAGCGCTGTTGCGCTTTCTTGCTCAGTTGGCCCGCGTCTGCCAGCAGATAGACCAGGATGCCTTTCTGCGCATGGAGCCGGTTTTCGGCCTGCGGGAACAGCCTCGACTGCGCGCCGTCCGCCACTTCGTCGGTGATCTCCTCACCACGATGGGCGGGCAGGCAGTGCAGCACAATCGCGCGCGCCGAAGCGTGCGTCAGCAAGTCGCGGTTCACCTGGAACGGGGGGAAGACCGCGCGGCGCTTCTCGGCTTCTTCTTCCTGACCCATGCTTGTCCACGTATCCGTGTAGACCACGTCTGCGCCCTCGACCGCCGCCGCTGGATCATCGGTGACCTGGACGGTCAGGCGACCGCGCGAGAGCCGCTGCGCTCGCTCGATCGTTTCTTCCTTCGGCTGATAGCTGTCAGGGCTGCCGATGCTCATCTCTAGGCCGAACTGCGCGGCAGCCATCATCAGGCTTGTGGCGACGTTGTTGCTGTCGCCTACATACGCCAGGCGC
>CAZVCM010000169.1:0-9421 GCA_964626105.1 uncultured Thermoflexus sp. | reverse complement strand
GAAACCACACACGGCGCGGCCCAGGGCTATACGCACGTGATCTACGTCACCGTCAGCACGGGCATCGGCAGCGGCGTGATTGACGAGGGACGGCTCGTGATCGGCGCGGAAGGGCTTGGCGCAGAAGCAGGGCACATGGTGATGCTGGTCGGCGATCGCGTCTCGACGCTCGAAAAAGAGGCCGCCGGACCCGCCATCGCGCGCAAGGCGATCGCGCGGCTGCAAGCGGGCGCAACCTCAATCATTACCGAGCGGGTCAGCGATCTGAACGAGATCACCGCCAAGGTAGTGGGCGAGGCGGCAGCGAAGGGCGATGCGTTCGCCATCGAGCAAATCGCCGAGGCCGGGCGGCTGGTTGGGCTGGGGCTGGTCACACTGATGCATCTGTTCAACCCGCAAGTGATCGTGGTCGGCGGCGGCGTGACGAAAACAGGCGATCTTCTCTTCGAGCCGATGCGCGCCGCCGTGCGCGAGTACGTGTTGGACCAGTCGTATTGCGAGCACGTGCCGATTATCCCCCCGGCGCTGGGAGACAACGTCGCACTGATCGGCGCAGCGGCACTTGTCACAACGAAGGGAGGCAGCTATCTTTAGGGAAGCATTGACACCGGCATCTGCATGACGGAAAAAATTACATGACTTCGCAAGATAAAATACTGATCATCGACGACGACCCGGCGCTGCGCCAGCTTGTCGTGAATTCGCTCCAACAAGAAGACTACCAGGTGCTGACGGCTGGCGACGGCCAGGAGGGCCTGCGCCAGTTGTATCAGGGACACCCTGATCTGATTGTGCTCGACGTCAAAATGCCCGCCATGGACGGCTGGACGGTCTGCCAGCGCGTGCGGGAAATCAGCAATATCCCGATCATCATGCTCACCGCCCAGAGCGATCCAGAAGAAATCGTCAAAGGGCTGGACCTCGGCGCGGATGATTATCTCGTCAAGCCGTTTGATATGAACGTCTTGCTGGCCCGCGTGCGCGCGAACCTGCGCCGCGCAGCGAGCGAGCCGTCCGTGCCCAAGCACAGTATCGCGTACAGCGACGACCATCTGACGATCAATTTTGAAGAGCATCGCGTGGTCGTAGGCGGCGAGCAGGTGCGCCTCACGCCGACTGAGTTCAACCTGCTGGCGCACCTGGTTGAGGCCGCGCCGCGCATTGTGCCCTATCGCGAGCTGCTCCAAAACACCTGGGGCTTTGAGTACATTGATGATATTGATTATCTGCGGGTGTATATCTGGCACCTGCGCCGCAAGCTAGAACCGAACCCCAAAAACCCCACCTACATCGTCAACGAGCTGGGCGTCGGTTATCGTTTCGAGCGGCAGCGCTAGCGCGCCGGTCGGGCTGCCACGCTGTCTGACCGGCGGGTGACTGGCGCCACGCCCATTGGTGACCACGTTAGCAGCTATTGTGCGGCGCGCCGCGTGGTACCACGTGCGGAGTTTGCTTGCGCCTGGCGCGAGCTTTGAATCAGTGAGCTAAATCGATCTAAACAGGAGTTAATGCTATGACGACCGCCCACCGAGTTCTGCCTGGCCCCCGCGCCCAAGCGATGATCGAGCGTGATTCCGCTGTGATCTCGCCCTCCTACACGCGGGGCTACCCGCTGGTGATGGAGCGCGGCGAGGGCGCTCGCGTCTGGGATGTCGATGGCAACGAGTTCATCGACTTCACCACCGGCATCGCGGTGACCGCGACCGGTCACGCGCATCCCAGTGTGGTCCAGGCGATCAAGGACCAGGCCGAGAAGTTCATTCATATGTCCGGCACAGACTTTTACTATGGCCCGCAGATCGAAATGGCCGAGCGTCTCGCGTCCGTCGCGCCGTTTGACGACGACGCGATGGTCTTCTTCTGCAACAGCGGCGCCGAGGCAGTCGAGGCCGCGGCGAAGCTTGCCCGCTACTACACCGAGCGCGGGCGGTTTATCGCGTTCCTGCGCGGCTTCCACGGGCGAACGATGGGCGCGCTGAGCTTCACCGCCAGCAAGTACATCCAGCGCGAAGATTTCTTTCCCCTCGTCCCCGGCATCACCCACGTCCCCTACCCCAACCCCTATCGCCCGCTGCTTAACAGTGACGATTTTGAGGACTATGGCGAGCGGATCGTGGACTATATCGAGAAGGAGATCTTCCAGACGATCGCCCCGGCGAAAGAGGTCGCGGGCATCCTGGTCGAGCCAATCCAGGGTGAAGGCGGCTACGTCGTCCCGCCCGATGGCTTCCTGCCCGCGCTGCGCCGCCTGTGCGACAAATACGAGATTCTGCTGATCGCCGACGAAGTGCAGACCGGTATGGGCCGCACCGGTAAGTGGTGGGGCGTCAATCACTGGGACGTGCAGCCGGACATCATCTGCTCGGCGAAAGGGATCGCCAGCGGGATGCCGCTCGGCGCAATCATCGCCCGCAAGGAGATCATGAAGACCTGGGCGCCCGGCGCGCACGCCAGCACCTTCGGCGGCAATCCGGTCAGTTGCGCGGCAGGCATCGCGACGTTTGACCTGCTCAAGAACGGGCTGATCGACAACGCCGCCGCGATGGGCGCGTACATGATGGACGCGCTGCGCGCGATGCAAGAGCGTCATCCAAGCATCGGGCAGGTACGCGGCAAGGGGCTGATGCTCGGCATCGAGTTCGTCAAGGACCGCGACACGCGCGCCTACGCCGTCGATCTGCGCAACGCAATCGTCGACCATGCCTTTGACGAGAGCCTGCTGATCCTCGGCTGTGGGACGAGCGGCATTCGCCTGATCCCGCCGCTGAACGTCGACAAGCCAACGATTGACGACGCGCTGGCGCGCTTCGAGCACGCGATCGCGGCGGCAGAAGAAGACTTCGCGTAACGCAACTATCTGCAAGCACGGGGCGCCTGCGGGCGCCCCTTTTCTATATCCAACAAGGTGCAACACACGCACGGCATAAGAATCGCGCAAGAAATACGCTAGAACTCCACAAAAAACCGCCACATTTACTGACGCGGCGCTGTCCGCCCGTGTACAATCGAAGCACTATGTTTCTCCTACCGGATTACCGCGTCCGCCAGCGCGACTATCTGCTGAACATCAGCCGCGCGCTCACCTCGCAGCTAGACTTGGGCGAGGTCTTGCGGATGATTCTACAGGCCGCCGCCTCGATGCTGTCCGGCGAGGTCGGCTTGATCGCGCTGCGCGTGGGCGATACCTTCCGTGTCCGCGCCGTGTTCGGCCTGGCAGCCGAGGACGCGCGCACCTTCGACGCCATCCTGCGCGATCTCAACCCGGAAGCAGCGAGCGAGCTAGACCTCACACCCGCTTACAGCCAGATGCGCCGTGTCGCGCGCTCGCTCGACCCGCACCTGCGCCAGATCGTCGCGTTGCCGATGGTCATGGCGGGCGACATGCTGGGGATTCTGTTCGTCTTTCGCGCCTACGCAGGCACGCCGACCGATAACGACTATCGCTTACTGCAAAGTTTCGCCGATCAGGCCGCGATTGCCGTTCACAACGCGCGCATGTATGAGTTTGCCAACCAAGAGCGCCAGCGCCTGGCTGCGATCCTCGACTACAGCGCTGACGGCGTGATGATCCTTGACGCGGAACTGGTGGTCGAGCGGTGGAACCGCGCGCTGAGCTGGATGACCGGCCTGCCCGCCGAGCAAGCGCAGGGCCGCTCGCATGACGTGGTGATTCGCTGGAAGCAGCGGGCGCTCGGTCCCAGCTTGAGCGAGGCCATTACAGGCGGTTGGCCGGGCGACCCAGGCGCTGAGTCGCCCGAAACGCTCTACGTCGAGGGCGATCTGGAGCGCGTCGACGGGACGACGATCAGCGTCGGGATCACCTACGCGCCGCTGCGCAGGCCGAATGGCGACCTGCAAAACGTGATCGCCAACGTGCGCGACATCACGCATTTCCGCGAGGCGGAACAGTTGAAGTCGACCTTTATCTCGGTTATCTCGCATGAGCTGAAAACGCCGGTCGCGCTGATCAAGGGCTACGCCGACACATTGCGCCGCGAAGACGCCAACTGGGACCCGTCCACCTTCCAAAACGGCCTGCGCGTGATCGAAGAGGAAGCGGACCGTCTGGGCGATCTCATCGAAAACCTGCTGGCAGCGTCCAAGCTGCAAGCCGAAGGCATGCGCCTGACGCTCGACGACGTGAACCTGCCCGTGCTGGTCGAGCAGTCGATCGAGCGCTTCCAGACACAGACCACCAAGCACACCCTGAGCGCGGAGATTCAAGAGGGGTTCCCGGTCATCACCGGCGACCACACGCGGCTGCGGCAGGTGATCGACAACCTGTTGAACAACGCGATCAAGTACTCGCCGAAGGGGGGCCGCATCGTCGTGCGCGGCACGTACGACCCCAAACAGGTGCATATCGCCGTCAGCGACGAGGGCAGCGGCCTGCCCCCGGACCAGCTCAAGCGCATCTTCGAGCGTTTCCACCGCGTGGACAACGCGCTGACCAACAACACGCAGGGGACCGGCCTCGGCCTGTACCTCGCGCACGCAGTCATCACCGCGCATAACGGGCGCATCTGGGCGGCGAATAACCCGTCCGGCGGCGCCACGTTCCATTTCGTTCTCCCGCGCCAACCAGGCGGCTGAGCGGCGCCGGTGTTCGACGCCGCGCCAGCCCTGCGGTACACTTCGCCAGTCGCTGAGGCGCGTTCTGGCCCATAGGGCGCTGGCAGCCAGCGCTGACGAGGAGTATAGTCTGCATGTCCCAAGCTGTACGCACGCAAATCACCTGCCCGCGCTGCGGGCAATCCTTCACCGGGATCATTGAGCAAATTATTGATGTCGGGGAAGACCCCCAGGCCAAGCAGCGGTTTTTGTCCGGGCAGATTAACATGCTCACCTGCCCGAATTGCGGCAACCCGGTTGCGATCGGCACGCCGCTGGTCTACCACGATCCCGACAAAGAACTACTGCTCATTTATGTCCCGATGGAGTTGAACATCTCGCAGGAAGAACGCGAGCGCGTGACCGGGGACATGGTCCGCCGCCTCACTGAGCGAATCCCGCAGGAAAAGCGCCGCGCCTATTTGCTGCAGCCGCGCCAGGCGCTCACCATCCCCGGCATGATCGACACGATCCTCGAATCAGACGGGATCACCGCCGAGATGCGCGAGGCGCAGCGCGACAAGCTGCGCGTGATGGAGATGTTCTTGCAGGTCAGCCCGGACCAGTGGCCGCAGATGGTCGAGGAACAGGAAGCACATATCGACGCGCAGTTCTTCCAACTGCTGCTGGTGACCGCTGAGAACGCTGCACAAACAGGCCGCGCCGAGATGTCGGAAGGGCTGATCCAGCTATACAACTTCCTGATCGAGAACACTGCCGCCGGGCGCGAGGCGCTCAGCGCCGCCGAAGCGCAAGAAAAGGTGATTCAGGACATTACGACAGAACTGGAAGCGCTGGGTGAGAACATGACGCGCGAGCAGTTCATGGACCTCGTGCTGCGTCACGCCGAAGACGACGAGCACATCCAGGCGCTGGTCGGTGTGATGCGCCCGGCGTTTGATTACGTGTTCTTCCAGGCGCTCTCCGAGAAGATCGACGCGGCGCAAGATGACGAGCGCGACCGGCTGGTGCACCTGCGCGATCAGGTGCTGGAGCTAACCGCGCTGCTCGACCAACAGACGCAGGCTGTCTTGCAGCGCGCCGCCGATACGCTGCGTGTCATCCTCAACAGCGAAGACCTCGACGCCGCCATTCGCCCGCGCCTCGACCAGTTGGACGATACATTCCTGGCCGTTCTACAGGCGAACATTCAAGCCGCCGAGCAGCAAAACAACCTCGAACTCACCGCGCGGCTTAAGCTGGTGCTAGAGCGCGTGCTCGCCATCCTGCGCGAGAGCGCCCCGCCGCAGATCCGGTTCATCAACCAGGTGATGTCGGCAGAAACCGACGAGGCCGCGCAGGAACTGATCGCCGCGGAAGGCGCGCAATTTGGCGGCGAGCTGCTGGCGCTGATGGACGCGATTGCGGAAGACCTTGAAGCAAGCAATCAGGCGCAGACCGCCGCGCGGCTGCGCGCGCTACGCAAGTACGCCGAAACACACGTCGCGCGCTAAGGTCAGTCAAGCGCAGTAACGCTACCGAGACACCAAACGAAAAAGCAGCGAGGGGCGCAAACCCGTCGCTGCTTTTTGATGACTTGCGCTAGTCTGCGCTGTCGCGTGCTGCTGGCCGCCTACTCGCCTTCATTCTGCGCGGTGGCAGCGGCGAGCGCATCCCCCGCGATAGTTGCGGCCACCGCAGGATCGGCCTCGCCTTCCAGCACCACCACCGCCGCGATCGCGGACATCTCGTCGCCGCGCGTCTGATCCACAAAGCCGAGGAACCAGCTATACGGCGTGGTGAGTTCGGTCTCCGTTTCACTCCCCACCCCTGGCCCGCCATACGCCAGCCCGGTATGCCCGTAGAGCACCCGGTCACCGCGCTGCGCGGCGCGCACGGTGGAGCTTTGCGCGGCAGCCTGCAACATCGTCAATCGCACAACCTCGGCCACATCCGCGCGCAAAAGCGCAGGCCGGTGCAGCGGCACGGCGACCGGCTCCCATTCTTGCGCGTCGACCGGGCGCACCGCGTCCACCACATGCAGCGGAATGCCGTTCCCCTGATTGGCGATCGCAGCCACCACCTGCAGCATGTGCAGCGGCGTGACGGTCAGCGCGCCCTGCCCGGTGGCTGCCTCAAGCCATTCATCGGGGCGCGTGTTGTCATCCAGCCGGCTTAGATCCGGCGCTGCAATCGTGCGGAAGCCGTTGAGTTCTGGCGGGCTGAGCAGCATCAACACGTCAAGCCGCTCCCACAAAGACGGAGGCGTCACACGCTCATCAAGCGCCGCCACAAACGGCGCAGGGCAACCATAGGCGTACGCCTCGGCGAGTGTAAGCGCCTCGTCGGGCGTTTCCGGCAGGCACGTCAGCTCCAACCCATTGACTCGCACCGCTTCCTGCGCGCGGGGCACGTCGCTGTTGAGGACAAATCCGGCGTTTTCCGAAAGATCCGAATACGAGGCGAGGATCGCGCTGAGCGTGACCGTCTGCAGCGCCCCGCCCGGTTGGTACATCCCGGTCGTGACGCGATTGAGCAGCGGCGATGTCGCTTCGTCCACCGTCAGGCGCTCCCAGTCCGCGTCCAGCGTGTTCGGGTCGTAGCCCGGCAAGCTCACCATCCCCAGCACGCGCCCAGACGGCACATGCGCCACCACGACGGCCCCGGCCCGGCTGCCCATCGCCTCGAAGATCGCCTGCTGCACATCGAGATCGATCGTGCTCCGCACGTCGCCGCCTTCTTGCGGACGGTGCAGCGCGTTGTTGACAAACGCTTCCCAGGCAGAGCCATCCTCACCGCGCAGCACATCGTTAAACGCGTCCTCAATGCCGGACGTGCCGTAGACGAAGCTGTAATAGCCGGTGGCGGCTGCCGCCTCGGGATAGGGATAAACGCGCTCGGTGAGGCCGGAGTCCAGCACGCGCGTATAAGCGAGCGGTTCCTCGTCCTGGTCGTAGATCGTGCCGCGCCGGATGCGCTGTTCCGCGATCACGTTGCGGGCGTTGTCCTCGCGGGCGACCAGGTTATCCGCCTCGACCACCACCCAATACGTGACGGAGATCATGATCACCGCGAACGCGACCAGCAGCCACCGCGTCACCCGGTTGAACTCGGTTGTCATGGCGCCTCTCGCTCGTGGTTGCTCAGCACCAGCAGCAAGCCGGTCATCGCGAACATTGTCAGCAGCGAGCTACCGCCATAGCTCACAAAGGGTAGCGTAATCCCCGTCAGCGGGATCAGCTTCAGCACGCCGCCCATGATCAGCAGCGCCTGCACCGCGAGCATCACACTCAGCCCTGCAGCCAGCAGACGCTCGAACGGCTGCCGCGCCTCGACCGCGATCCGCATCCCGCGCACCACGATCATCGCCAGCGCGACGGTCACCGCCAGCATCCCGACCATCCCCCACTCTTCGCCGATGGCGGCGAACGCAAAATCAGAATGGACGACCGGGATGATCGTCGGCTGGCCCTGCCCGATCCCTTGCCCGAACAAGCCGCCCGACGCAACGGCGATCAGGCTCTGGACAATCTGGTATGCTTCGTTGTTCGCAGTCGGCCAGGGATCGAGCCACACGCGCACGCGTAGCGCGACGACGTCGAACAACTGCGTAGCGGCGAGCGCCGCCACCGCCAGCAGCGCGACACCGCCCAACAACAGCGCGCCCTGCCCGCTCGCCAGATACAGCATGATCATAAACACGACGAAAAAGAGCGTGGCCGTGCCGAGGTCCCGCTGCCATACCAGCACAACCACACACACGCCCCACATCAGCATCACCGGCCCTAGAAACGCCGGTGCGGGCGCAGACCAGCGCAACACCCGGCGCGAGTCCTGGCGCATATACGGCTCGTGCTCGGCGAAATAGCTCGCCAAAAAGACCACCAGCAAGATTTTAAGCAGCTCGCTCGGCTGGTAATAGATCTGCCCGAAGCCGAGCCACAAGCGCGGCCCCTCGCCGGAGGGGTTCTGCCCCAGCACAATCGTGGTTCCCAGCAGCGCCAGCCCGCCGATCAACCACGTGTAACGATAGCGCCGCAGCCAGCGCAAATCCCCCGGCGCGGCAGTAAGCACCAGCATCACGGCCAGCCCCATCACCAGCCACAAGGTCTGCCGGTCGGTGTAGCTGGGAACCAGGCGCGAGATCAGGTTCAGCCCCCAGCCGGTGAGGAACATCGCCAGCGGAAAAAGCAGCGGATCGCGGTGTGGCAGCCGCCGCTGGAGCGCGCTGTGCCCGAACGCCGCGCACACGATCCACACGCCGACCGGCCAAAGCGTCATCCAGCCGCGATCGCGCGCGATGATCAGCGCGACCTGGTTAATCAGCACGAACGCGCCCGCCAGCGCCAGCAGCCAGCGCTCGGTCTCGACCCGGCTCTGGCTCTGCTCGTCCTCAATGTCAGGGACGTTGATCACAGTGCTAGCAGTAGACATACGCTGCTCAGGATCATCCGGCGCCCGGCGGTGCTAAAGATACTTTCCAACCAGCAAGTCCAGTCGCTCGCGCGTGGCCGCCGGAATCCGGCGCGGATCGGTGATCAGCGCGTTTTCCAGCGCGTGATAGCAGGCGCAGTCATCAATCCCACCCGCCAGCCGCGCGATTACGCCGATCAGCGCCTGCTGCGCCAGCCGGACATTCGCATTCAGCGTCTGGATCACCAGGCCGACCGAGACATCGTCCGCGGCTTCGTGCCACACGTCATAGTCGGTCACGTGCGCCATCACGCTGTAGCACATCTCCGCTTCGCGAGCGAGGTACGCTTCGGGCGAGGTCGTCATCCCGATAATGTCCATGCCCCACGCGCGGTACAGCGCGCTCTCGGCGCGCGTGCTAAAGCGCGGCCCTTCAATCGTGATGTACGTCCCGCCG
>CAZVCM010000168.1:0-9440 GCA_964626105.1 uncultured Thermoflexus sp. | reverse complement strand
ATGCGCCCCGCCCAGCCCGCGCTGAAGCGGCGCCGTGTCGCGCTCCAGCCGCTCGATACAGTCTCGCACCGGCAGCGCCGTTGCAAAATCGACCGCGTACTCCGGGTTCTTGCGTTTCACTTCGTTGCTCATGGTCTCACAGAATCCTTACCAAGCAGCGCGATCAATGCGGACGGTGGAGCTGCTCTAGCCCCACCGGGCCGCGCCCGATCGCTCCCAATGCCCGCTCGTAAAGCGCGATGTACTGCTGCACAGGGCGCGCCCAACTCCAATCGATCCGCATCGCACGCGCCTGCATGCGCTCCCACGCGGGGCGGCGATGGCGATAGGTGTCGATCGCCCAGCGCAGCGTGTGGCGCACGGCTTCGGGTTCTTCCCACAAAAAGATGAAGCCGGTCCCATAATCCGCCGGGCCGTTGTCATAATTCGTGACGGTATCGGCCAGCCCGCCCGTCTCGCGCACAACCGGCAGCGCGCCATAGCGCATCGCCAACATCTGCGTGAGGCCGCACGGCTCGTAACGGCTGGGGACGAGCAGCATATCCGCACCTGCGTATATCCGTTGCGCGAGGTCCGCGTTATAGCCGGTGTACACCTTCGCCTTCCAGCCGAAGTCCCATTCGAGCCGCTTCATTTGCTCTTCGATCTCCGGCTTGCCTGCGCCAAGCACGATCAACTGCGCGCCAGTCTCCGCCAGCACCCAGCGCAGCCCCTCGGCGGCGAAGTCCATCCCCTTCTGCTCAACCAACCGGCTGACAATCGCGATTACCGGCGCGTCGTCCCGCTGCTCCAGGCCGAACTCGTGCTGTAGCGCGCGCTTGTTGTCAATGCGGTGCGTGCGGAAGGTGTGCCGGTCAAAGCGCTGTGGCAAGGCGGGGTCGGTCGCCGGATCGTTGCGGTGCATGTCAAGCCCGTTGAGGATACCAGCGAGATCGCCATCGCGTGTCCAGATCAGCCCTTCCAACCCCTCGCCAAAGCGCGGATAGTGCAGCTCGATCGCGTGGCGCGGGCTGACGGTGTTCAGCTTGTCCGCATAGGCAATACCGATGCCGAGCAGGTTGTCGGTCTTGTCCTGGTAGACGAGATTCGGATCGTGCCGCCCCGGCACGCCCGCCATCCACAAGAAGCCGCCCGCATCCCAGCCCTGGTACGCCATATTGTGAATCGTCAGCACGCTGGCGACGCTCTCCCACACCGGCTGGTAGCGCGCCTCGCGCAGCAGGAACGGGACCAGCGCGGTGTGCCAGTCGTGAACATGCAGAACATCCGGCATCCAGCGCGCGCCGCCATCGCGCCCCTGTCCCAGTTCCCAGGCGGTCGCCAGCGCGGCCTGCGAGAAGAAGATGAACCGCTGGCGATCCCAGTCCAGATCGGTGTAGACGCTGTCGCCCTCACCGAAGAACGGCCAGCTTTCGAGGAAGTACACCGGCACGCCATCTTGCTCGGTGGCGTAGATGCGCACATCTGCCGTGCCCAGGCGGCGCGAAAACGCAAACGTGAAGCGGTGCTCCAGACGGTCGCCATACGCGGCCTTGATCGGCCCGTGCAGCGGGATCAGCACGCGTGCGTCAACTCCTTTGCTGCGCAGAACCGCTGGCAGGCTGCCGACCACGTCGCCCAGCCCGCCCGTTTTGGCAAAGGGCGCCATCTCTGCCGCGATAAAGAGCACGCGCATTCGCTGTCGCTCCTGCTAGCTGCCGCCGGACCGCCCGGCCGCCCATTTGAGTGGAATTATAGCCGCACTTGCGCCGCCGCACGATGCGCCCGGCTGACAACACCGGAAACAAAGACGCAGAGGCAAGCCATCGCCGCCTCTGCGCGCACACGTATCTTCAAAGCAAGCGTTGCGTCAGCGCGTCGCCCACCAGCGGTAATCAATGTCGGGGAACAGCCGATCGCGCTCCCACAGCCGCGCCGCAAGCGCGCCGTCCGGCTGGCCGCGCTCCACGCTGTCTGCCAGGTCGTTGAAGCGCTCAAGGTGCTGGCTGAAGCGTTGGATTGCGTACTGCCGCGCCTGCCCGGTCGTCACCAGGAACGGCCAGTCGGAGCTTTCGAGCAGCAACAGCTCGCGTGCGGCCTGATTCAGCACGCCACGATACGCCTCGTCGTCATAGCGGGTCTTGTAGGTGTTCGCAAGCTGCTCCATGCGGCGCTCGGCTTCGTGGATCGGCGTCCACATCCAGTGCGTGTCGTTGTTATCCCATGTGAAGTGGTTGCCGCCTGCGCCCCAACTACCCTCGGGCAGATGGATCACCTGCTGCGGCGGATGCGCCTCGATATAGCCGGATGCCGTGACCAGATCAACCTTCGGGCTTTTCGCGAGATGGCGCAGCACCTGCTTGAGCCAGTCCACGCCCTCGAACCACCAATGCCCGAATAGTTCCGTGTCGTAATTGGACGCGATGATGCCATAGCCCTCGCCACTGGCGGTACGCGCTTCGAGGATTCGCTCGACGAGCGCGGCGAAATCCTGCGCGTGCATCCGCACCTTGTTCTCCGCCCAGTCCGGGTGATAGAAGTCCTTATCGCCCAGATCGACCTTTGCGCCGGTCACGCGCCAGTATTGCAGCCCGCTAACGCCGTCCTTGCGGTGGAACTCGCGATAATCAAAATCACCGGGGTAGCCCCAGTCCGCCGACCACACGCGCTGCCCGGTCTCGTTGTTGCGGCCAATCACCGCGACGCCGCTGTGCTCGTCGGCGTGCGTCCCGGAGGTGGTGTCGCTGACGTAATAGGGATGGAAGGTCGTCAGCGGCTGGGTGGGCGCGGGCTTGGCGGACATCGGGATCAGATAGCGGCGCTTGATCTCGCCATAGGGGCCGATCGCTTCACCTGCTGCCACGCCAACCGGTGCGCCGCCGGTGATCATGTGCGTCTCAGCGAAGAAGACCTGCAGCCCTTCCCGCCGCAAGAAACCTTCGATCCCGGGACGGATCGCGCCGGACGGGTCGTAGTACGCGGGGCGATAGGCGCACTCCGGCAGCCAGATGCCACGCGGATCGCGCCCGAAAAAGCGGCGATAGCTCTGCGTCCCGGCCTCAAGCTGGCCGCGGATCGCGCTGTCGCGCCCCAACAGCGGCAGATAGCCATGTGTCGCCGCGCTGGTTGTGATCTCGATGTAGCCCTCGTCCTGAAGCTGTTTCAGCGCACCGAGCAGATCGCGGTTGAAGCGGCGGTCGAACGAGTCTTTGATGTGCTCGAAATAGCGCTGGTAGAACCCGGCGAGGTATTCCAGATGCTCATGCCCGACCCACCACGGCTTTGGCTCCGGCGGCGCGAGCAGGTCATCCGCTTCGGCGTCTTCGTCATCCAACGCCGCGTCGCCCGCCGTCGAGCGCTCCAGCGCCTCGCTGACCGCCGCCCGATCGACCGGCGGCAGATCACCTTCTTCGGCGTCTTCGCGCGTCACGCCGACCGGCTCCTCGTCACCCCGGAATCGCAGCACATCCTGCTTGGCGCGCGCGATCTTGTCGTCCAGGTACTCGCCGAGGTTGTCGAGCACATCCGGGTCGGCCAGTTGCTCCGCCAGGACAGGCGTCACGCCGATCGTGATGCGATACTCGATCCCCTCGTCGCGCAAGTCGTAGAGCGCGTTGAGCAGCGGGATGTACGTCTCGCTGGCGGCTTCGTGAATCCACTCTTCGCCGTGCGGCCAGCGTCCGGCCAGCCGGGCGTAGGGTAAGTGACTGTGCAAAACAAAGGTGAAGGCGCCAAGAGCACTCATCGGCTATCCCCTCTCTGGAGTTTCGCTGCGCACCGCCTGTGACAAGGCTCATGCAGCGACAGAACGCGACCCTCAAGCCGATTGTAGCGGGAAACTTCACACGCGCACAAACCCACCCGCCCCAACTACACCAAATGCGGTACAATTCCGCACCGAAATCACTACATGGTACGTACTAGGATATAGAACAGACACAGGGCTAATGGTAGGGAGTTCTGTGCATTCATCCCAGACGTTTTGTCGCTTCTGAAATGTGCCCCTGCTTGGTAAGGAGCAGCAAATATGAATACGCCACTTAACGGCTGCGCGATTTGCGTGCGTAATGTCACGAAGCGCTATGGTAATTTCACCGCGGTCGACGCCCTCTCATTTGATGTCGAGCCCGGCGAGATCTTCGCCATGCTCGGCCCCAATGGCGCGGGCAAGACGACGATGATCCGCATGGTCCTCGATATTCTGAAGCCGGACACCGGATCGATTGAAGTCCTCGGTGGCCCGATCAGCGACGCGACCAAAGATCGGATTGGGTATCTGCCGGAAGAACGCGGGCTGTACCGGGACGTGCCGGTGATCGACGTGCTAACCTATCTGGCGCAATTGAAGGGTGTGCCCCGCGCCGAAGCGCAGCGCCGCGCGGCCACCATGCTGGAACAGGTCGGCCTGGAAGCCAACATCAAGAGCAAGGTCAGCGAGCTGAGCAAAGGGATGCAGCAGAAGGTCCAGACCGTGGCGACGGTGCTGCACCGGCCCTCGCTGGTGATTATTGACGAGCCGTTCTCTGGGCTGGACCCGGTCAACACGCAGATGATCAAGGACCTGCTGTATGACCTGAACCGCGACGGCACGACCATCGTGATGTCCACCCACCAGATGAATTTCATCGAAGAGATGGCGAACCGGCTGGTGATGATCGATCACGGGCATCGCGTGCTGTACGGCAGCGTGCAGGATGTGCGCGATCGGTTTGCAGAGGACGCAGTCGTGGTAGAAGGCACGGGTGATTGGGCCGCGCTGCCGGGCGTGCGCTCGTTCGATTTGTCCGAGACCGGACGCGAGGTCACGCTCCACCTGGCGGACGGCGCCACGCCGGACTCGATCATGCAATCGCTCGCAACAAACTCCGGCTATCAGGTGCGCCGCTTCGAGCTGGCCGTGCCCAGCCTGACCGATATCTTCATTCAGGTGGCGGGCGGCAATAACAACCGCAACGGGGGCTAAGCGATGTCCTGGAACAAGATATTCCTAGTCGCCAAGCGCGAGTACTGGTTCAACTTCAAGCGCAAGAGCTTTCTGTTCTCGGCGTATGGCGTGCCACTGCTCACACTTGTTGCGATGTTCCTGATTTTTCAGTTCACCGCCAATCGCGAGTCGAACCTGGATGACTTCGCGCGCATCGGCGTGATCGACCGCGCGGGGATCGTCTCCGTGCTGGACGCGCCAGGGTCGTCTGCGGACAGCGACGCGCCGGAGTATGTGCTCATTAGCGATCCGTCCCTGCCCGTTCCCGATAACGACGATCCAGAAGCGCGCGACGCCTATTTCACCGCGCTGGAGCAGCGCGCGCGTGAGCAGTTTGACGCGGGCGAGTTGGACGGCTACCTCGTCATCGCGGATCAATATGTGATGAACGGGGTGGTCAACCTTTACACCGAGGGAAACATCCCGGCGGCGCTCTCCAGCGATATCGGTAGCTTCATGGGCCGCCAGGTTTCGGCGCGCGCGCCTGAGGCGCTTGAGATGGAAGCCAACCTGCTCGCGCAGCCGATCGAAGAGGTGATGCGTGACATCGACTCTGGCGACGAGATGAGCGAAGCCGCGCTGGTTGGCCGGATGCTGCTGCCGTTCATCTTCGTGTTCATCTACGTCCTCGCGACAAGCACGACCGCGCAGTACTTGATGAATGGCATCGTCGAGGAAAAAGAGACCCGTATGATGGAGATTCTGGCGACGAGCATTCGCCCTACCGAGCTTCTATGGGGCAAGATGCTTGGGCTGGCGGCGCTTTCGTTCACACAGATTGGAATATGGCTGGCGGCGGGCGCGCTGCTGGTGATTTCACTTGAGGGCGCGCGCGAGTTCGTGGGTGCGTTGGGCTTAGCGCCGCTGGACATTGCGCTGGTGGTCTTCATGTTCGTGATCAACTTTCTGCTGTTCTCCGCCACAATGCTGGGCATTGGCGCGGCATCCACCGCCGAAGCAGAGAGCCGTCAGATCGCCGGAATACTCACCTTCATCACCGTCCTGCCAATGGCTGGCGTGGTCACGTTCTTCACCAATCCGGACGGGCCGATTCCGCTGTTCTTCACGTTCTTCCCGTTCACCGCTGCGACCGGGCTGATCCTGCGTTTCGGGCTGACGACGGTCCCACTGTGGCAGATCATCCTGAGCCTGGCGATCCAGATCGTAGCGGTGTTCGTGATGATGTGGCTGGCGGCCAAGATCTTCCGCCTGGGGATGCTGATGTACGGCAAGCGCCTCACCCCGCGCACGCTCTGGCAGGCGCTGCGCGAAGGGCGCGCCACGCTGACCACCGCCAGCGCGCCCGTTGACGGCGCGGCTGCGAAGTAGGGAGTAGACGATGAATCGCTGGATTGATGTCGCACGCTACGAACTGCGAATGCAGTTTCGTCGCAAAGCGTATGTTTTGCTGACTTTCGGGCTGCCAGTGCTTGCGATCGTTGCCTTCTTCGGATATCAGATATTCCAGGAAGCGACAAGCGACGAAGAGGACGAAGAGACTTCCGCGCCCGTTGTGGAAGAGGCCGGAGCGCGCAGTGGCTTGATCGGATATGTGGACACTACCACCGGCGGGGCGTTCCCACCCCCGGAAAGCTACCCCGGCGAGCCGGATGACTGCCGCGTTGGCCCGGACGAGGTGCAAGCGGTCAGCGGGGAGTTGATCAAGCGCGTCACCTCACCCTACTGCCTGCGCGAAAACATCCGCGCATATGATTCGATGGACGCGGCCCGGCCCGACTTCGACTCAGGCGAGCTTGACGCGCTATATGTCGTCGCGGATACCTATTTCGAGACCGGTGAAATCGATATCTACGTGCCGAACCTGACCCTCGAATCCGCGCAGCGTTCCGGCTCGCTGATGGAGGAGTTCATCGTCGGTACGTTGCTCTACGAAGCCGAACCGCAGATTTATCAGGAGATGTACCAGCGGCTGCGCTGGCCTGCCAACCTCATCACCCACTCGCTGGGCGAGGGGCAGGTGAACGAAAGCGCAGAAGGCGACAACTTCGCGCTGACCTACGCGTTCGGGCTGATCCTGATGCTGAGCCTGTTCTGGGGCGGCGGCTATCTAATGCAGAGCGTCGTGCAAGAAAAAGAGAGCCGCGTGATCGAGATCATCCTGTCGTCGGTCCCGCCGGTTCCGCTGCTGTTTGGCAAGATCATGGCAATGGGGCTGGCCTCGATCCTTCAAGTGGTCACGCTGCTCGGCACGGCGCTCTTCATCATGAGCCGCGCGGGTGATACGTTCGGCGTGCTGCAGGGGTTCGAGGTGGAAGCCCAGTCGGTGGTGGTCGCGATCGTCTACTTCGTGCTCGGCTTCCTGATGTTCGGTAGCGCGATGGCGGCCATCGGCGCGCTGACCCCCTCACTGCGCGAGAGCCAGAACTACGTCACATTCGTCACGCTCCCGGCAGCGGTCCCGTTCTTCTTTCTGACGATGTTCGCTGAGGAGCCAAACGGAACCGTTGCCACAGCGCTGAGCATCTTCCCACTTACCTCACCGCTGTCGATGATTATGCGCGCCTCGGTAACGACGATCCCGGCTGGAGAACTCGCGCTGAGCATCGGCCTGCTGGTGATCGCGGTCCTGTGCACGATCTGGCTGGCGGGGCGGCTGTTCCGCGTGAATACGCTGCTCAGCGGCAGCATGCCGAAGCTGCGCGATATCCCCAAGCTGATTCGCGGCTGAGCGCCGCAGAACGCATCGTTGATCAGGGGCAGGCGTGCAGACGCTTGCCCCTGTTATCTATTCGCCCGTGTATGTGACCGTCCCTAGCCGCGCCAGCGCATCCGGCGCACCCTGCACCGGCAGGCGCGCGCCGCTCTCATGCTCCGCCCACCCCAGGTTAAGCGCGTACTCGCCCGGCGGCAAGTCTTTCGGGAGAAAAATCTCCACCTGCGACACCCACTGCGCGCCGTCCGTCCATTCGTCGGTGCGCACCGCCGGATAACCGTCGAACTGCGCTACCGGTTGATCGGTCGTCGGGTCCGCCACGTGCACAAACAGCGCATAATCCGCCGGAAGCGACCCCTCCGCCTGCCAGAACAGCCGCAAGTTGACCACACGCCCCACCACATCGAGCGTGTACCCGCGCAGGCGCAGCCCATCCTCGAAGCGAATATCCGACGGCGTGGGCAGGTCGGGCAGCGGCTCCCAGGCGGGCGGTGTGAACGCGACGCTGAGGCACGCGGGGGGATCGGCTAGCGGACACGCGGGGCTAAGCGCGGGCTCGTCCCAGCAGGCGAGCGCAAACGGGTACGGCGTGCAGCCGTCCGGCGCCTCGAAGGTCAGCGTGTGGAAACCTGGCTCCAACCACAGCGGCAGGCGGATCGCATCCTGCTCGAAGCCGTATCCGAGTCGGGCTTCCGCGCTCACCGTCCACGCCGCGAGCAGTTGGCCATCGAGCGACACAGACAGCGGGCGCGCAGTCCGGTACGGCGCCGCCCCGAAGACCAGCTCCCCGAACTGCCCGGTTGGGCTGTAGAGATGCCACGCGCCCTCATCCGCCAGGAACATCACCCGTTGCCCGGCGGCTTTGACCGGCGCGCTCCAGCCCTCAAACCCCGGCGCGAGCAGCAGCGTGTCGTCGTTTTCCAGCGCGTCATCATGGGGAATAGCGAATACGGCGTGTCGCCCGTCCTCGTACTCCGGCGGGCCGAGCCCCAGCGTCACGCTCAGCCAGCCGAGCGCAGCGTCCGGCTCATCGAGGTACGTCTTGTGGACGATCACCCGGTCGGCGCCCGCAGCGGAGAGCAGCGCCGCCGCATTTTCAACGCGGATTGTGCCCCAGTCCCCTTCGATGCTGCCAAGCGCGGCGCGATCCAGCAGGGCGAGCACCGCCGGGTCCTGCGGCGTGCGGCGCAGCGTGTGCCCGGCGATCAGTGGCTTGCCGTGAATCGTCTGCTGGTAGAGGCTGATTTTGGCGACGAGTAGATCGTCCGCCGGAACGTTCAGCACGGCGCGCACATCTTCGGCCCGCGCCAGATCGCGGAAATAATCCGGCTGGCGCGCGTCGTCGGTCGGAAACGGCCAGAACAACTGGTATTCGAGCAGAATCAGCCCGCCGAGCGCGATCATCAGCGCGGTTCGCCATCCGCTCCGCCGCACGCGATCCAGCAGCAGCGAGGCGCCCATGCTCACCAGCGCGCTCATTGCCACGCCGGTCGCCAGGTTGAAGCGGCCCGGCGTGCGCGTCGCGTCAAACACCGGCAGTTCTTCGAGCAGCGCCCAGGGTAACGGAATGTGCGTCTCGACGTCCTCGATGGTGAGCGTCACCGGTGCGTCCTGCCATTTGAGCAGCGGCCCCAGCGAGAGCAGCATCGCGCCCAGCGCCAGCAGCGCCCAGACCCACGCCCGGCGCCGCTTCGCCAGCGCGAGCGCGGCGAGGACTAGCGGGATCGCGCCCAAATACGCCGACCCTTCAGCGGAGTTCGTCCCGAGCACGCGCCGCGAAAAGTCAGGAGTCAAACCTGCGTC
>CAZVCM010000167.1:0-9488 GCA_964626105.1 uncultured Thermoflexus sp. | reverse complement strand
GTCGCACGCGGCGCTTCAGGGGCAGCGTTCCTGGTGAGTCCTCGGCGGCTGGGCCGCACCCAACGGTCGCTAATGTCGATTGTCTGCATCGCGCGCCGCGCGCACCCACAAAAAACGGCTGGCCTGATGCCAGCCGCCGTGATGCTCTGCGCCGCGGTTAGTCGATGTCGGAAACCGGGTGTGATGGCGGCGGATTCTCCGGATCGGGCTGCGGAAGGTCCTCCAGCGTGCGAATCGGCGTGACGAGCGTCTCGGTCAGGTACGGCTCGATGTCATGCATGGTGCCGAACTCCGCGCCCAGGTGCGACACGGCAAACGCCGCCGCCGCTGCCGCCAGCCGGATCGCTTCTTCCGCGTTTCCACCTTTGCGCCGCACCGCGAGATAGCCCGCGACCAGCGCCTCGGTCTGGCCGCTGTGCGTGCCAAACTCGACCTCTGGCTGGTCCGCCATCCACATCCCCTCCTCGGTGACGAGCAGCGCGTCCATCTCGCGCGGCATCGACACCAGCACGCGCTGCGCGCCGCGCTCGCGAAGCTGCTGCGCGCAATACACCACGTCTTCATACGCGCGCACCGGGAAGTTAAACATCCCTTCCAGCTCCGTCCGCGTCAGGTAGATCAGGTCCGGCCCGGCGGAAAGCGACTCCTCCAGCGCGGCGCCGCCGCCCGCGTTCACCGCGACTTTCGCCCCGGCTTTTTGTGCGGTGTCAATCAGCCCTGTATAGGTGTCGGTCGGTACGCTGCCGGGCAGGCTGCCCGCGAACACGACCACATCGTTCGGATTGATCAACTGGATCAGCGTATCCGACACGATGCGCAGGTCTTCCTGCGTAACGCCTTCACTCTCTTCGAGGATGACAGTCTCATTGTTGAGGCCGGTGTCCTTGATCACGATGTTGCTGCGCGTGCGGCCCGAGCGCCGCAGCACGGTGATAGGGAACTGCTCCTCGGTCAACAACGCCTCATAGGAGCGGCCCGTTGCATCCACGCCGATCAGGGCGACGGCATGCACCGGCATACCAAGCGCATGCACCGCCCGCGCGACGTTCATCCCGCGCCCGGCGACGTGGAGTTTGGTTGTTTCGACCGTACGGTTATGGTACCCTACCGCCAGAAAGTGGGTGACAAACGTCCGATCCAGCGAGGGGTTTAGCGTCACCGTGATGATCTTGCTTTCTTGATGAACCTCAGTAGGCTCGGGTGTACCGTCGCTCATACTCATTCAACCTCCAATTGACCGGCGCAACAGCAGGCTATCCGGCCTGCGCGCCGCGGCGTTAACTCGATGAGAGGAACCAATGGACTGGCAAATCGCGGCAGACGATGCGCTGCACATCCTGCTTCGCCAATCCCGCATCGGCCTAATAACCGACGTGGATGGAACAATCAGCCCGATCGTTGACGAGCCAGACGCAGCGCAGGTCACACCGCGCGCCCGTGAGTTGCTGGCAGCGCGGCGCCCGCACCTGCCGCGTGTCGCGGGGGTCAGCGGGCGCGCCGCCGATGACGTGCGCGAGCGTGTCGGCGTGCCGGGGCTGGTAACGGTCGGCAACCATGGCCTGGAAACCTGGGCCGATGGCGCGGTCCAACTCGCGCCCGAAGCCGCCGCCTATCGTCCCGCGCTCGAAGCCGCCCGCGCCGCGCTCAGCGATGCGTTGCTGCCTGGAATGCACGTCGAAGACAAGGGCGCAACACTCTCGGTCCACTTCCGGCAAGCCAATGATCCAGCCGCAGCAGAAGCCACTTACGGATCCATCGCGCAGACCGTGGCAGACCGTCACGGTCTGCGCCTGTTTCGCGGGCGCATGGTCTTCGAGCTGCGCCCGCCGCTTGAGATCGACAAGGGCACGGCGTTTCGCCGCCTGGTCCACGACTACGCGCTCGGCGGCGCGGTGTACCTGGGCGACGATACAACGGATGCCGACGCGCTCCGGGCCGCGCGCGAGCTGCGCGCGGCGGGTGCGTGCTATGCGCTGGCGCTCGGCGTGGAGTCAGATGACACGCCCGCATCAGTGCGCGACGCGTCGGATTTCTTACTGCCGGGCGTGCCGGGCGTCGAGGCTTTCTTGGGGCGCTTGCTCAACGCCTTGAGCGCGTCTTCCACCTGATCGTAAAACCACTGGCGGACATTCGCGCCCTGCACCTGCTTGCGCATCGCTTCGGCGCGCTCGTGTCGCTCCTCAGCGGGCATTGTCAGCGCCTGGTGAAGCGCCTCGGCGGTGCTGTGGATGTCAAACGGTGACACCACCAGCGCGTGATCGCCCAGCTCATAAAACACCCCCGCGCGCTCGGACAGCACCAGCACGCCATCGCGTTGGTTGACCAGGGCGCCCTCTTTGGCGACGAGGTTCATCCCGTCCGCGATCGGGTTGACCAGCAGCACATCGTACAACTGCATCGCCGCCAGCGCGCGTGGATAGCTCTCGCCCACCAGGATGCGTACCGGCTCCCAATACTGATCGCTAAACTCGGCGTTGATCATCCCCGCCTGCGCCATGATCTCCTGCAAGTAGTCCTGATATTCGCTGACTTCCATGCGCGACGGGACCAGCAGCGCCATCATCTGCACGCGCCCGCGATGCTCTGGGTGGTTCTCAAGCAGCGCGCGGAACGCTTCCAGCCCGCGCAGGATGTTCTTGCTCGGCTCGATGCGATCGACGCGCAGAATCAGGCGGTGGTCGCCAATCGAGTTGATCATCTGCGACTTCAGCAGGCGCGTCTCGCCCTCTTCCAACAGCGACTGAATCTTGTCGACATCCACCGAGATCGGATAGGCGCGCGCCTCGATCTTGCGATCGCGATAGTAGATCGAGTCACGGCTGCCACGCGAGTGCGCGTCTGGAATATAGAAGCGGCAGCACTGCACGAAGTTGAAGGCATCATGCAGCGTCTGGAAACCGATACGATTCGAGTCCAGCAGACTGCGCAGAAGGTCGCTGCGGATTTCTTCCGGCAAAATGCGCCACGCATCCGGCCCTGGCCAGGGGATGTGCACAAACGGCTGAATCTGCACGTTGTCACCCAGGCACTCACGCAAGAAGCGCGGCAGCAGGTACAAGTGATAGTCTTGCGGGAAGATGATCACCGGGCGGCGCTCGTCTTTGACGGTGTCCACGATGACATCCGCAAACAGCTTGTTAATCGCAACATACCCGCTGCGCCACGCTTTCCATGTTTCCCGGGTGATGCTCGGCGCGCGCGGAATGTCCCACAACTGATGCTGAATAAACCACAGCAGCGGATTGGCGATCACGTTGTAGTATTGCTCGTAGCGCTGCCGCGAGGGGCGCACCATCCGCAGCAGGACGTTGTCAACTTCGGTCGCCTGGTTGCCAGTCTGCTCGATCCACATGCGATCGGCTTTGTCCAGCGCCGCAGTGACCCACAACACCTCATGTTGCTCTGCTAGCGCAGCCAGCGCGGTGACTAACCCGCCGCTGCCACGCTCAGCCTGAAGCGCGCCATCTTTCTCTTTGAATTTGTACGGCCCGCGATTCGACGCAATCACAATCAACGGCCGCGGACCACTGGAATCAAGAAGATCGTCAAGAGGATCGCCGGCCATCGTCATAGGGAAATGCTCCTCACCAAACCCAGGCGCCTAGGGCTATGATAAAGTCGGGCGCCTCTGAGGTTGATTATAACACCCCCATGCTGTCTGTCGTGGATCCAACGCGCCGCAACTACTGTGGCTGCAAGCTGCTACAGTCCACGCTGCCGGTTAGCGTTAACTCCAGGCTGACCGCGCCCCCCTCAGAGAATTGCTCCCACGTGGCGAGATCGGGAACCTCGCACGTATGCCGCTCGCCATCGACTTCGATCACCACTTCGTACACCTCGCGCCGGTCGCCTTCGCGCTCTGCGCCCAGGCCGCTGCCCGCGCTGAGGCTGAACACCGGCCACGCTGGCGCGTCCGAGGCGCCTGCCCCCTCGGCGCGCACGCTGCGCGACGGCACCCAGAGATCGACCGTGTAGTCGCAGAAGTCATCGTACACCGGCTCGTCGCGATAGTCGATCACCGTGCGGCACTCGCGCCGGAAGGTCCCGTCACCCTGATCCACGTCGCTGCATTCCTCGTGCTGTCCGGCCTCGACGCGGCGGGTGTCGCGCTGGCGCTCGCGGCAGCTCAGGTTGTACGCGCCGCCGGGGACTCGATCGCGCCACGCCTCGTCGCGCACCGGCGCGAACTCCTCGATCTCGACGACCCGCTCCCATGTCGCGCTCTGGACAGTGCCGGTTCCGGCCTTGCGGTACGTCACGGCGTAGAAGATCGCGCCGCAGACCAGCGCCACCGCCACCAGCGCCCCGATGATGATCAGGTGTGTCTTGGTCAGGCCCAAGAAGATCGGCTGCGCGCGCTCCTTCGCTTTTTCTTCCGTCTGGACGCGCGCCATCTCTGCCTGGAAATTGTCGAGGACGACATCCCGCTTGGTATCGCTCGCCGCGCCCTCTGTGCCTAGCTCGCGCACGCCCTGCACGGGCGCTACTTCACCGGTCGAGAGATCCGCGCCGCACGCCACGCAATAGGTCGCCGCCGCGCTGTTTGGCTGGCTGCACGCCGGGCAGATGCGATCCGCCCCGACAAACTCGTGATCTTCCACCGGGATCATGTCCTCTTCCGACGGGAAGTAGCGCCACGCCGGGTCTTGCGCGGCGCCGCAATTTGGGCAGTGGCGATGGTCAACGCCCAACAGCTTCTCAGTCCCGCAGAAGCGGCAATCCCACAGCATCTGATACGTGCCCGCGCCTTTCTGGCGCGCGAGCGGATCAAGCTTATCGTTCTCGCTCATAGCTGGTTCCTCACGCGACGAGGTGAATACGCTGCGGAAAGCTTATATCAGGGGTCGCCGCCCCGCAAGCATGCGCCGCGTTGCCTGCGGGGGCGCGAGTTCGCTACGATCAGAACGGAGCAGTCAGCGGCGGCTCTGCCAGAGAGGAGCGGGTGACGTGGGCAAAAAGCAGAAGAAAGACCGCAAGCGAGCGCACGAGTCAGCACGGCACGGCATCCGGCTCGGCATTGACCTGGGCGGAACAAAGATTCTCGCCGGGGTGGTGGACGATCAAGGGCACATCCTGGGCAGCGCCAAACGCAAAACGCGCGCCGAGCGCGGCGTAGACGAGGTCATCGCCCGCGTCGTGAAGACCGCGCAGGATGCAGTAGCCGCGTCCAAGCTCGATCTGCGGACGATCAAAGCGATCGGCATTGGCGCGCCCGGCGTGGCGGACTATCGTACCGGTGTAATCGAGTTCGCGCCCAACCTCAACAACTGGGTGAACGTCCCGCTTGGCCCGCGCCTGGAAAAAGAGCTAGGCATGCCGGTGATTGTCGAGAACGATGTCAATGCGGGGACGTACGGCGAGGCGACGGTTGGCGCAGCGGCGGGCTATCGCTCGGTCGTGGGCATCTTTCCGGGAACCGGCATCGGCGGCGGGATCCTGTTCGACGGGACGCTGCTGCGCGGCGCGCACAACGGCGCAGGCGAGATCGGACACATGGTCGTGCTGATCGACGGGCCACGCTGTGGGTGCGGGCGACGCGGGTGCATCGAGGCGCTCGCCAGCCGCACCGCGATCGAGCGGGACATCCTGGGCGAGCTGCGCGGCGGGCGCACCAGCATGATCGTGGACTTGATCGATCAGGACGATCCGCAGATCACCAGCGGCACGCTCGCCAGCGCCCTCGAAGCGCATGATCCGCTGGTCACCGACGTGATCGAGCGCGCAGCGTATCACCTGGGCGTCTTCACGGCAAGCCTGATCAACGCGCTCGATCCAGAGTGCATCGTCTACGGTGGCGGGCTGATCGAAGCGTGCGGCGAGGCGATGCTGCCGATCATCCGCGAAACAACGTACCGCTACCTGATCCGCCCCATCGAGCCGGAAAAGCTGCCGATCCTGCCCGCGGCGCTCGGCGACCATGCCGTGCTGCTCGGCGCGGCGATGCTGGCAGGCGAAGAAATGGTTGCGCAGAGTTAGGGCGCGGAAGGCTTGTCACCGGCGCCGTTGCGCAGCTTGAGCAAGGCCGAGAGGTCGAGCCGGGTAATGGGCTTGGCGCTCCCCTCAGCGCTGGGGAGTTGCTCTAGCGGCAGAGAGAACGCGAAGGTGCTGCCAACGTCAATTTCACTGTCGACCGTCACCTGCCCACCATGCGCATGCGCGATCGCCTGAACGAGACTGAGGCCGAGGCCAGTCCCTTGCACATGGCGCGTACGCGGATCGTGCACGCGATAGAACTGGCGGAACAGATGCGGCACCGCTTCCGGCGGGATGCCGTACCCAGTATCTTTGACGCGCACTACCACCTGCTCGCCCTCTACTGCCAGCGTGATCTCGACGCGCCCGCCTGATGGCGTGTACTTGATCGCGTTTGACACCAAGTTGTCGATCGCCTGCCCCACCATCAGCGCGTGCCCGCGCAGATTCTTTTCGGGGCGGCTTTGCTCGGTGTACACCATCGTGACGTTCTGGGTATCCGCCTTGCTCTGGTTCCGCTTGACGACCTTCTCGACCAGCGCGGCCAGATCGTAGGGCGTGGCGGACTGCGTACCGAGCGACTCGGCCTGCTCCAGGTCGACCACATCCTGAATAAGCTGGTCCATCCGCTCCAGGCTGCTGACCACCATGCTCGAAAGCTGCGCGCGCTGGTCTTCGGGCAGGTCGTCTTCTTCTAGTAGCTCCAGCGAGCCGCGCGCCAGCCCTAGCGGATTGCGCAGATCGTGCGAGAGCACATGGATCATGTCGGTCTTCAGGCGCTCGACGCGGCGGAGTTCCGAGACGTCCTGCCCGACGCACACATAACGGTCGATGCTCCCATTCGGACGCTGCACCGCGGCGATATGGAGCAAGTATTCGCCTGCGTCGCCAAGATTCAGCTCCAACAAGCTGCCCGGTGTCAGCGCCGGGATCACTTCAGGGAACCGCTCCTTGATCAAGTGCAGGAATGATATCTCCGTGCCAGGGGGAACCGTCAGCCCGATGCGGTCAAACAGGCGCTGCGCTTCAGGGTTGGCGATCAGCAGGCGGCCCTTCGCGTCACAGACCGCGATCGCCGCAGCGGTATAGTCGAGAATGGCGCGTAACTGCTGCTGATCCTGCCGCACTATCTCGTGAAGCTGCGCCTTGGCGATTGCGATCGCGGCCTGTGGCGCCAGGATCATCAGCACGTCAAGCTGTTCCTGCACGCTGTCCAGCGGGGAGCGCGGCGCCAGCACCTGTAACACGCCCAGCACGCGTCCCCGGTAATAGAGGGGCACGGCGAGCAGCACGTCCCCCTCAACGGGCACGCTCGCGAAGACCGGGTTGGCGGACTCCCATTTCTCGAAATTGGTCATTGCGCTCGGCTGCCCGGTGAGCGCGACGGTCCCTGCCTGGCCGCGCCCGCTCTCGATGCGATGGCCGATGGCGTCTTTGTTTTCACCAATCGCTGCGCTGATGATCAGCTTGCCGTCCGGTTGAACGAGCATCACCGCGCCGAGCCGCCCCTGTACCAGCCCGATCGCCTCTTCGACAATGCGGGTCAGCACCGTGTCGAGCGCCAGATCATCTGCGATCAGGCGCGCGACGTGGGCAACCGCCTGCTGGCGCTGCTCGGCGCGTTTGAGGCGGAACGCGAGGCGCATGTTCCGCACCGCGGTCGAGACCTGCGCGGCGAACAAGCGCCCAAGCTGAAGATGCGCGCCGTTGAAGCGCCCCGGCGTCTCAGAAAACAGCGCCACGAACCCGATCAGCCGCTGGTCGATGATCAGCGGTAGGCGCATGTACGACCACGCGCCCGCGGCCTCCGCTTCGCGCACGCGCATGGCGGAGCGCAGCATGTCGGGCAAGCGCTCGCGCAGCAACACCTCGTCGCCCAGATACATCATCCGCTCATCACGCGAGAACGCGCCGAACTGTTCCTGGCAGATGCGCAGGTACGCCTCTGGCACACCCAGCCCCAGCCCGTCCGTCAGCGAAGCGTAATCCGCATCCGCCAGCAGCACAGCGAGGTCGTCAGCATCAACCGCGATCCGCGCCACATGCCGCAAATCGCCCAAAATCGCGGTTTCTTCAAACGAATCGGCTGGAAGCAGCGCGGCCTGGAGCAACCCTTCAAGGCTGCGCATGCGTTCTTGCAGTTCGCTCACCGCGTCAGAATCGGGCGCGCTGTCCTCCGGCGGCGCGGCGCGCTGGCGGGTTGATGCGGCTAGCGACGCGAGTGCGCGCGCCAGCTCGTCGGGCGCGCAGTCCCGGCGGAGGAACGCGTCCGGCCCGGCGGGGCGCTCGCCCGGCAGCGCGGCGGATGGGTCATCAACCAGCGCCAAAATCCGCACCGATGTATTGACACGGCGCAGCGCCTCGGTAAGCGGCTCGACCGGGGTGGATAGTGCTTTCAAATCCACCACCACATATTCCGTCAGCCTGCGCTCGAGCGCGCGCGCTGCGGCCTGCGGTTGGGTCACGTGAAAAACGTTTTGTTGCGCAGCAAACGCCTGGAGCAGAGAGGATTCGGGGCCTAACCAGAGGATATCGCCTGGCACATAGAACTGAACCGCTTCTTCTCTATGTTCACGATTCGGACGATCCATGCACGTGCCCTGCGATCCGTTCAGTTGTTCTGAATGACCCAGAATAAGACGGTCGAGGCAACGGAATGCTAATCAAACCAACGCACACGACGCCCGACACGGGCGGCGCCATTCCAGGCACGACCACATCCATAGTATAGCACGGGCCTTTGCTGCCGGTAATCCGGCGGCGCGCTGCTTAAGGGATTTTTTACGGTCTTGGCAAATGGAGCGCGACCGGGTCGGTTTTTATCGAGTTCTAACCTAAGGTACGTGCTAATCCCCCTCTCTCGGGATAAAATGAAGGCAGAAAAAGGCTGTCAGAGTGCATAGGAGACTCATAGGAATGGATATTTGCCGTCCTCAACCCCAGGCGGCTGTAATTGGCAGCCGCGTCAGCATGCGAGAAGTCATGCAGCAGGTCTACCTGTGGATGATGGCCGGGCTCGGGCTGAGCGCCGTCATCGCCGTCTTCTTCGCCACCGTGATGACCGAAGCGTTGTTGCCAGTGCTGCTACCGGTCGTGGTGGTGGAACTGGGGCTGGTTATCTATCTCAGTATGCGCATCATGAAGATGAGCGCCCAGCGTGCCACGGGCGTGTATCTGCTCTACGCCGCGTTGAATGGCGTGACGCTCTCGACCGTCTTCTTCTGGGCGAGCCTGGCCGATATCTGGCTGGCGTTGTTTGCCGCGGGCGCGATGTTCGCCGCGATGAGCATCATCGGCTTCACAACCAACATGGACCTATCCGGGATGCGCAGCTACCTGCTGATGGGGCTGATCGGGCTGATCATCGCCAGCGTGATCAACATCTTCTGGGCCAGCTCCACGCTGTACTGGATCGTGACCTATGCGGGTGTGCTGCTGTTCGTCGCGCTGACCGCGTATGACACGCAGTGGATTAAGCGCGCGGCGACCGAGATCGAGGTCTCTGGCATGAGCAG
>CAZVCM010000166.1:0-9533 GCA_964626105.1 uncultured Thermoflexus sp. | reverse complement strand
GATGATGCACACGCAGTTCGGCGCCCCGACGATGGAGCAGGATTTTCTGAATTATCTGGAAGAGGCGGGCAGTTAGCCGTTAGCGATTAGCAAAAGCGAAGTGCAGTGTAGGGGAGCAGCTTGCTGCTCCCGCTGTCTTCAATTTCCCCGTTTACCTCACCCGCTCAGCACCACAACCTCATACACCGCGCCGCGACGCCCGGCTTTCGAGTTGATTGCGCGCCGCGCATTGACCCGCTCAATGCGAAAATCTGCGTATAGCTCGCGCACGAGCGGCGTGTCGGAGTTGCTGAGCATCACCTGGCAGCCACGCGCCGCCAGCGCCGCGAAGACTTCGGCCAGCCGCTGCTGCTCCGCCTCGCCGAAGCTGTCCGCCGAATAATGCGTGAAGTTGGCTGTCTCGCTGACCGGCACATATGGCGGGTCGAAGTAGATGAAATCGCCCGGTTGCGCGCACTCCAGCACCGCATCGAAGGGCTGCGCAGAAAGCGTAGCCGCTTGCAGCGCGCGTGACGCGGCGCGGATTTTCTCGGGCCGGTAGATGTCCGGCTGGCGATAGCGCCCCAGCGGCACGTTGAAATGCCCACGCCCGTTGACACGCCATAGCCCGTTGTAGCACGTTCGGTTCAGGTACAGCATCCGCGCGGCGCGTTCTAGCGGCGAGGCGTTTGCCCACTCTGGATCGCGATCAAGGGCGCGCACAGCGTAGTAATGGTCGGCGCTGTGACACGCATCATGCTCGCGCAGGCAATCGAGCAGCGCGTCCGGCTGGTCGCGCACGACCTGGTAGAGGTTAACCAGCTCCACGTTGGCGTCGGACAGGACATAGCGCTCGAACAGATTGCGCGGCTGCAAATGGAAGAACACCGCGCCGCTGCCCACGAACGGCTCGAAATACGCGCCGCCCGGTCCCGCCGGGAAGAACGCTTCGTACTGGGCCAGCATCTGACCTTTGCCGCCAGCCCATTTGAGGAATGGCCGGGCGGGGCGGTGGTTCGAACGGGCTGTCATGCGCGTCTCGCTGTTGGTGGATTGGATCGCGCTGCCAGTATACAGCACGGCGCCGCGCCGCGCGACGGCAGACTGCCCAAAAACAACAGGAGCCGCGTTCACGGCTCCCGGTTTGGTGCGAAATTCGCGCGGTGAGCGACGGCTTACGCGCCGCCCTTCTTCTGGATCTTCGCCCAGGTGTCGCGCAGCGTCACGGTGCGGTTGAAGACCGGAGCGTCCTCAGTCGAGTCGGGATCGACGCAGAAGTACCCCTGCCGCTCGAACTGGTAGAACGTGCCCGGCGCGGCGCCGCGCACGCTCGGCTCTAGCTTGGCGTGCGTGATAACTTCGAGCGAGTCCGGGTTGACCAGATCGGTGAAGCCTTTCCCTTCGGGCGGATTGTCCGGGTCGGGCACGGAGAACAGGGTGTCGTACAGGCGCACCTCGGCGTCGATCGCGTGGCCCGCCGATACCCAGTGCAGCGTCGCCTTCGGGCGGCGGCCATCCGGCGCGTCGCCGCCGCGTGTGGCCGGGTCATACGTGCAGCGCAGCTCGACGATGTTCCCGGCGTCATCCTTGATCACCTCGTTGCAGGTGATGAAGTAGGCATAGCGCAAGCGCACTTCGCGGCCCGGCGCCAGGCGGAAGAACTTCTTGGGCGGGTCTTCCATGAAGTCGTCCTGCTCGATATAGATCACCTGCGAGAACGGGACGTGCCGCGTGCCCGCTCTCTCGTCCTCGGGGTTGTTGATCGCTTCCATCAGCTCGACCTGCCCCTCGGGATAGTTGGTGATCACCACGCGCAGCGGGCGTAGCACGCCCATGACGCGCGGCGCACGGGCGTTGAGGTCCTGGCGCAGGTGGTGCTCCAGCAAGGACAGCTCGACGGTGCTGTTGCTCTTGGACACGCCGATCGCATCGGTGAAGGCGCGGATCGCTTCAGGTGTATAGCCGCGCCGCCGCATTCCCGCCAGCGTTGGCATGCGCGGGTCGTCCCAGCCGCGCACGGTGCCCTCTTCGACCAGCCGCCGCAGCTTGCGTTTGCTCATGACGGTGTGCGTCAGGTTGAGCCGCGCGAACTCGATCTGCTGCGGGTGGTGGATGCCAAGCTGCTCGATAAACCAGTCGTAGAGCGGGCGGTGATCTTCAAACTCCAGAGAGCACAGCGAGTGCGTGATGCCCTCGATTGAGTCCGACTGGCCGTGCGCCCAGTCATACATCGGGTAGATGCACCACTCGCGGCCTGTATGCGGATGCTCCTCGTGCAGGATGCGGTACATCACCGGATCGCGCATGTTCATATTAGGCGACGCCATGTCGATCTTGGCGCGCAGCACGCGCGAGCCATCGGGGAACTCGCCGCGCTTCATGCGCTCGAACAGGTCGAGGTTTTCTTCTACCGGGCGGTCGCGGTACGGGCTTTCGCGCCCTGGCTCGGTGAGCGTGCCGCGATACTCGCGGATTTCTTCAGCGGTGAGATCATCGACATACGCCTTGCCGTCTTTGATGAGCTGGATCGCCCACTCGTAAAGCTGGCCGAAGTAGTCCGAGGCATGAAACAGCCGGTCTTCCCAGTCCACGCCGAGCCAGCGTATATCCGCGATGATTCCGTCGATATACTCTTGCTCCTCTTTGGACGGGTTGGTGTCGTCAAAGCGCAGGTTGAACTTGCCGTTGAACTTCTGCGTCGCCCGCCAGCTAATCATGATCGCCTTGGCGTGGCCGATGTGCAGGTAGCCGTTCGGCTCCGGGGGGAAGCGGGTATGCACACGCCCGCCGAAGCGCCCGGTGCGGTTGTGCTCCTCGATGATCGAGTGAATGAAATTAGAAGGCTCGGCCCCATCGGATGGGGCGGCGCTGTCATTGGTACGGATGGTGGTCTTGTCTTCGCTGCTCGCCATTCGTGCGCTCTTTCGTGTCGGGATAGTGGGCGTTCGTTTCGGCGCACAAGTGTAACAGATCGCCGCGTGGAGCGGTAATTATCTCCGGTGCATGGGGTATAATGTCCCGCACGCGCTGTATGGGAGCGATTAGCGCCTAGCAATTAGCGATTAGCAGAGGACGCACGCTAGCTGCTCTGTTTCTGGCTAACGGCTCACTGCTAATGGCTAGTTGCTCAATCCAAAGGAGATTTTTTCCCGTGACCGCACCTGACTCTGTTCGCGTTCGCTTTGCGCCTAGCCCCACCGGACCGCTGCATATCGGCGGGGTGCGCACGGCGCTGTTTAACTGGCTGTTCGCCCGGCATCATGGCGGCGCGATGATCCTGCGGATCGAAGACACCGACCAGAAGCGCTACGTCGAAGATTCGGTGCATTTGATCACCGAGGGATTGCGCTGGCTGGGGATCGACTGGGACGAGGGACCAGAGGTCGGCGGCGAGTACGGGCCGTACGTGCAGTCAGAGCGCACCGCGCTCTACCAGGAGTGGGCGAACTGGCTGATTGAGCATGACCTGGCGTATCGTTGCTACTGCACGCCAGAGCGGCTTGAAGCGGTGCGCAAGGAACAGATCGCGCGCAAGGAAGACCCCGGCTATGACCGCCACTGTCGCAACCTGTCGCCCGAAGAACGCGCGCAGCGCGAGGCAGAGGGGCTGCCGTTCGTGGTGCGCTTTAAGATGCCGGTCGACGGCACGACGACCGTGCACGACCTGCTGCGCGGTGAAATTACGTTCGATAACAAGCAACTGCAGGACCTTGTGCTGCTCAAGTCGGACGGCTACCCGACGTACCACCTCGCCAACGTCGTGGACGATCACTTCATGCGCATCTCGCACATCCTGCGCGCCGAGGAATGGATCTCGTCCGCGCCGGTGCACCGCAACCTGTACGACGCGTTCGGTTGGGAAATGCCGCAGATCGCGCACCTGCCGGTCATCCTCAACCCGAGCGGGAAGGGCAAGCTCTCCAAGCGCAGCGCCGGGTTTACCGACAGTGGGCGCAAGATTCCGGTGCTGCTGTACGAATTTCAGGAAGCGGGCTATGTGCCGGAAGCGATCGTCAACTTCCTGACGAATGTCGGGTGGAGTTTCGGCGACGACCGCGAAGTGTTCACCGTCGAAGAGACGATCGAGCGCTTTGACCTCAAGCGCGTGAACCCGGCGGCGAGCGTCTTCCCGATTGAAAAGCTCGACTGGCTGAACGGCGTCTACATCCGCGAGATGGACCCGCAGCGGCTGGCGCGCCTGCTGCTGCCGGTGTTCGAGCAGGCGGGCTATGAGGTCAACGTGGAGCGGCTGATCCAGGTGGTGCCGCTGCTCCAGCCGCGCATCAAAACGCTGCACGACGCGATCCCGATGGGCGGGTTCTTCTTCGCGGAGGAATTCGCGCCCGCGCCCGCCGAGGAACTCATCCAGGCGAAGATGGACGCGGCGAGCACGCTTCGCGCGCTGGAAGCGTCACGCGATGCGCTGGCAACCTTGCCAACCTTTGACGCTGCCACGCAGGAAGCGGCGCTCCGCCCGCTCGCGAAGGAACTTGGGCTCAAGGCGGGGCAGTTGTTCGGGGCGCTGCGCACGGCGACGACCGCGCAGCAGGTCGCGCCGCCGCTGTTCGAGACGATGGAGATTCTGGGGCGGGACGAGTCCTTGCGGCGGATCGATCTGGCGATCGAGCAGCTCCGGGCGGTCCAGCCAGAGGCGTAAGCGTCTCAGGCCAACGCGCCGAGCAGAACGCTCAGCAGGGCCGAGAGGATCATGCTGCCCACGAACGAGATCGCGCCCAGCACCAGCCCGCCGATCAGAATGGCGCCGCAGCCCGCGCCCGAGCCGAAATTATAGACCTTGCCGAGCAGCGACGAGAGTAGCACGAACGTAATAATCGAGCCGATTAACCCGGCGGCACCGGCGAGAATCCAGAACTCCATGCCTGACACCAGCAGCCCGGCCACGATAAATACTGCCGCGTACGCAAGCATGACGACCGTCTGAAACGGGATGAAGCGCCGGTAGAAATAGACCAGCGACGCCGCGCCGCCGAAGAACGTGATCGCGGCGAAATGGATCGCGACGCCCTGGATGAGAATCCCGATGGCGGCGTAAACCGCGCTGAGCAGCGCGAACGGTATCAACACGCCGAAGCTGGTGTCGCGCAGTAGGTCCAGCTCGTCTGCGGTGAGAGTAGTCGCCCCTGGGCTGGCGGGCAGCGTCTCGAATAGCTCCACTATGGTGTTGATCGTCAGCACAAAGATCGCCACTGTGCTGAGCGCTGCGACCAGCGCGTAGAGCAGCAAATCAATCGTCACGTTGCCCCAGGTTGCGCCGGACGCGTCTGCACCGTCCGGCGTGGCGGCGGGCAGTTTCTTTTTGCCACCTGCTTCAGCGATCAGGTGGACGCGGCGTGCGGGATCGCGCATCGCGTCCATCGCAGCGTCGCTCGGCAGATCGGTGACGGCCTGGGCCAGATTGGTGGCGAAGGTATCCGACTTCAGCAGAGGGTCAATGTCCAGCGCTTTGCCCAGATTCTCAATTGCCCGCGCTCGAAAGCCCTGGATGTGATAGCCTGCCGCAGCGTCGAGCAGGTTGCGCGCACGCTGGCGCGTGGCAGGGTCGGCTTTAGGCTGCTGCGCTTCTTTCGCGGGCACGGCAGCGCTCATGAACGAGGCGGCTTCGGAGGACGGGTCAGCGGGCGCGGCGTTGAGCCGCACGTAGCGTCCGGCTTTTAGCGCCAGATCGCGCAGACGCGGGTCCGGGTCGGTGCGGTGAATTTCGGCCAGTGCAGGCAGCACGCCCGGATCGCGCAGGTTGGCGAGCTGGATGATCGCTTCGCCGCGGACCTGCGGGTCTGTGCTGTGGAGTTCGTTCAGTAGGGAGTCGATCATGGTGTCCCCATTTGACAGCAGGCGGACAGATCGCCTCATTATCGCATGATTTCCCCGGTGTGGAAATTCGCCCAGGCGAGCGCTACGACCAGCGCAAAATCACAGTTCTGGCTATACTTCAGAGCACAGATTCGTGCGTGCTGCCAGCGCGTCGCGTGGAGAACCTTCATTTCAGGGGGGGAGAGACCGTCATGGTAATTGTTGTAACAGATAGCTGCGCCAGCGTGCCGGAGCCGATGGTCGCCGAGCTGGGTGTTGAGGTCGTTCCCTATTACGTGCACAGCGCGCGCGGCACGCTGCGCGATAATGTGGACCTGCCCGGTGACGAGTTCTACGCGTGGCTGCGGTCCGCGCCTGAATGGCCAACGACCGCCAACCCTAGCGCCGGTGAATACCTGGAAGCGTATCGCGAGGCGGCGCGCCGGGGGGACGGCGTGGTCGCGGTGAGTATTACCGGCGCGGGCAGCGGTGGCTATCAATCTGCGCTGCTCGCCAAGCGACTCGCCGAGAAAGAGATGCCCGGTTTCCCAATTGAGGTGGTCGATACCTGCCAGGTGGCGATGGCGCATGGCTGGGCGGTCATTCAGGCAGCGCGCGCGGCGCTCAAGGGGCTTTCGCTGGCCGAGGTGGTTGATGTCGCGCGGACGATTGCGGAGCAGGCGTTCGTTGGCTTCACCAACGATACGCTCGAATATCTGCAGCGCGGCGGGCGGATCGGCAAGGTCACCAGCATGATGGGCGATCTGCTGAATATCAAGCCGGTCATCGGGATGCGCGGCGGGATGCCTGCGCCGCTGGGCGTGGCGCGCTCGCGCACGGGCGCGTATAAGCGAATCGTGGCGCTGGCGCTCAACCGCATCCCCGAAGGGAGCACAGTCCGCGCCGCGCTGATGCACGTCGCTGCCCGCGACGAGGTTGAGAAGTTCCGCGCGCTGCTCGAAGAACGCTATTCGGTGATCGAGTGGGTGGTGGCGCAGCTTGCGCCGTCTTTGGGCGTGCACAGCGGCCCCGGCACGGTTGGGATTTCGATCATTCCGGACACGCCGCTCGGCTAGTGAAACGTGCTCCCGCCGCCGCAAAAAACCCTTGTCAAGGCGGGCCGGTTGTGCTACAATGCGCCGCGTTGATGGGGGATAGTTTAATCGGCAGAACAGTGGACTCTGGATCCATCAGTCCTGGTTCAAATCCAGGTCCCCCAGCCTGAAAAAGAAGCCCGCTCTCACACGAGTGCGGGCTTTTTGTTTCGCTACGCTAATTGCTCGCTGCTGCTTCGGGCTTACTCCTCGATCTGTGCCTTTTGCAGCCGGTTGCTGTAGTCCACAAACACCGTCTTGATCTCGGTGAACTCGTCGATCGCGGTCGTGCCCGCCTCGCGACCCCCGTTGCCGGTGTTCTTCGTGCCGCCGAAGGGCAGGTGCACCTCGGCGCCGATGGTTGGCGCGTTGATGTACGTGATCCCGGTCACCAGGTCATCAATCGCGCGGAAGGCGAGGTTGACGTCCTTCGTGTAGATCGACGACGACAGGCCGTACTCGACATCGTTGGCGACGCGCACGGCTTCCTCGTAGCTGCCGACTTTGATCACGCTCAGCACCGGGCCGAAGATCTCCTCGCAGCTAATGCGCGTGCCGTGCTCGGTTTCGAAGATCGTCGGCTGGATGTAGAAGCCTTGGTCGTACTCGCCGCCGGTCAGACGCTCGCCACCATAGCGCAGCTTGGCTTCGCCCTTGCCAACCTCGATGTACTCCATGATGCCTTCGCCCGCCGACTGATCGACAACCGGGCCCATGCCTGTCGCCGGATCGAGCGGGTTGCCGACCGAGAAGCTCTCCAGGCGGTCGACCAGCATCCCCAGGAACTTGTCATACACATCGCTGTGCAGGATCAGGCGGCTGGTTGCCGTGCAGCGCTGACCCGCCGTCCCAAACGCGCCGAACAGGACGCCTTCCAGCGCGAGATCCAGATTCGCGTCGGGCATGACGATCTGCGGATTCTTACCGCCCAGTTCCAGCTCGACGGGCTTGAGGTACTTCGCCGCTGCCTGGTAGATCTCGCGCCCGGCGGGCACGCCGCCCGTGAACGAGATCGCATGGACGCGCGGGCTTTCGACAATCGCCATGCCGACCGAGCGCCCGCCGCCCGTCACGAAATTCAGCACGCCCGGCGGCAGGCCCGCTTCTTCGAGGATTTCCACCAGCGCCGCCACGCAGAGGGGAGTCAAGCTGGCGGGTTTGAAGACGATCGTGTTACCGGTGATCAGCGCCGCGCCAATCTTCCAGATCGGGATCGCGGTCGGGAAGTTCCAGGGTGTGATGCAGCCAACGACGCCGATCGGCTGGCGCACGGTCATGCAGAATTTGTTGGGAAGCTCCGAAGGCGTGGTTTCGCCGAGCAGGCGGCGGCCTTCGCCCGCGATGTACTCAAGGAAGTCGATCGCTTCCTGCACATCGCCCTTACCCTCGGCGATGACCTTACCCATTTCGGTCGTGACCAGTTCGCCGAGTTCCTGTTTGCGGGCGCGCATGATCTGTGCGGCGCGGAGCAAAATCTCGCCGCGTTTGGGCGCGGGCGTGGCCTTCCAGGCGGGGAAGGCGGCTTCTGCCGCGTCTATCGCGCGCTCGACGTCGCCGGGCGTGCCCTGTGGAAATGTGGCAAGCACTTTACCGTCGATCGGGCTGCGCGTCTCGAAGCGCTTGTCACTTTCCGACGCGACCCACTCGCCGTTAATGTACAGCCCATAGTCCTTCAATTTCATACCTCCTTAGAGAATCATTGCAGCGTACTAAAATCTCATGCAGTAACTGATCCGGCTGCGCGCCGGAAACAGTGTAGGGGAATGATGGGCGCGCGTACCGCGTGGTGTAGCGCGATTGTAGCGCATCGCCGGACCCGATTCCAAGCGGTTAACCACCGGTCATGGCTCGTGCGGGATATCCAGGCGGCACTGCGTCAGACCGAACCAGCGCGAGATCCGCATTCGGTGCCGCGCCACCAACCGGTACACCGGCTCGGCAAGCAGGCTCAGCGGAGGGAGCGCGCCAATCCGTCCGATCCAGCCCCAGAGGCCCGGCAGGCGCTTCGCCATCTCGAACACGGCGCGGGCGCCATGCCAGCGCATCCCGTCCGGCGCGACGGCGTACACCGAGCGCGACGCCATTTCGCGCGTTAGGCCGGGCGAGAGCGTGGCGAGGTCCGCTCGCTGATAGGCGGCGAACGTCAGGCGGCGGTGACGATCCCGGTCGGCGAGCGCTTGCGCCAGCGCCTGGCAGACACCGCAGTCGCCATCGAACACGACGGTAAGGGGACGGGTCGAAGCGGGCATCGGTGCGGTTCTCATGTGAGCGTCGGAGTCTTCTCAATTGTAGCAAAAACGACCGCCGCACTGCCGCGCACCTTTCCCGTGACGGAACGGCTGTTGCCGGGCGACTTTGCTACAATCTGCATGTGTTGAACATAAAATGATATGTATGCGGAGGAAGCGTAATGCCTGTTCGTCATGCTGAAGCGGTTTGGAATGGCTCGTTTCGTGAAGGCAGTGGCACAATGGCGTTTGGCAGCGGCGCGTATGAGGGGCGCTATTCCGCCGATTCGCGTTTTGAGAATGGGGAAGGGACTAACCCCGAAGAACTGCTGGCTGCGGCGCATGCCGGATGTTTCTCAATGGCGTTTACGCTCGGCTTGAACCGCGCCGGGTTTGAACCGCAAGAGGTCCGCACGACTGC
>CAZVCM010000165.1:0-9557 GCA_964626105.1 uncultured Thermoflexus sp. | reverse complement strand
CGCGACATCGGTCACGCTCGCGTTGTGCGCTCTGATCAAGGCGCGGCGCTCACCGGTCGCGGTTTCGGTCAGGCGCACGCCGCCATCCGCGCTGCCGGTGGCCAGCAGCGCGCCATCCTGGCTGAACGCCACGCTCGTCACCAGCGTCGCGTCGCCATCCAGCTCACGTGCGGCGGCGGTCAGGTCCGCGGCGTCGTAAAGCCACACGCCATTCGAGTTCGCCACCGCCAGCCAGCGGCCATCGGCTGACCAGGCGGAATCATACGCCTCTTGCGATTGCGTATCGAGCACGGCCAACTCGGCGAGCTGCCCGGCATTCGTCGCGTCGATCGGCGAGCGATCGCCGCCATCGTGCGCAGTCACCATCACAGCGCCCGTTAGCGCCGCGATCAGCGCCAGCGCGGTGAGCATAAGTCCTCGTCGTCTCACAGTTGCCTCTCCTTGTACAACAGCACAGAGCAGCTAGCGGGCGGTATCCTTGGGGAGTGTACTACAAACAGGCGGAGCAAGCTCCGCCCCTACGTGAAAGACAGCATTGGCACTCCGGTTCAGCTAACCGCTAATTGCTAATGGCTAACTGCTAGATTATGCCAGATTTTGCCGCCAACGGCCCCATGCCCGCCCACCGCTCACCCGACGCGCAGGCTAGCGTAGCTCGCGGCTGCCGTAGCCCAGGATGCGCCGCGCGACGATCAGCGTGTTGATCTGGCCGGTTCCCTCGTAGATGTCGTTGATCTTGGCGTCGCGCATCCACTTCTCGACCAGCCACTCGCGGCTGTAGCCAAGCGGCCCCAGGAGTTCGACCGCCTTCTGCGTGATCGCCGTGACAGCCTTGCCCGCTTTCGTCTTCGCCATCGACGCTTCGAGGTTGTTCTGCAGCCCGTGGTCGATCAGGCTGGCGGCGCGCAGCGTCAGCAGCCACGCCGCCTTGAGCTGCATCTCCATCTCGATCACGTCGCGCTGAACGGCGCTTAGGTTGTGGTACGGTTGATCATAGGGAATCTTGATCCCCTCGCCCGCCAGCTTCTCCTTGACGAACTCCAGCGCCGCGCGGCCCACGCCGATCGCGCTGGCGGCGATCAGCGGGCGGCTGGCGTCAAACGTCGCCATCGCGCCCTTGAAGCCCATCGTCGTGACTTCGGGCCGCCGCACTTCCGCCGAGCCGAGCAGGTTCTCGTAAGGAATCCGCGCATCCCGAAACACGATACTCGCCGTGTCGCTGGCGCGGATGCCGTGCTTGATCTCGACTTTCTCGACCGTGACGCCCGGCGTTTCCGACTCGACAACATACGGTTTCATTCCCGCGCGCCCGGCATAGCGGTCAACCGTCGCCCACACGACGACAATCCCGTCGGACTCGTCCAACGCGAGCTTGCCGTTGGTGCAGAAGATCTTCTCGCCGTTGAGCACCCACTCGTTAGTCGCCGGGTCGAGCGTGGCGGTCGTCTGGATCGCGGACGTGTCCGATCCGGCGCCCGGCTCGGTCATCGCCATCGCGCCCCACGCCGGCGCGTCACCCTCGGCGAAGCGGCGCAGGAAGCGCTCCTTCTGCTCCGGCGTGCCGACCGCTTCAATCGCCGCACCTGCCAGCAGCGCGGTCGGCAGGCACAGCATCTGTCCCACGTCGCCCCAACTGAGTATTTCGAAGGTGAGCACCATGTTAAGGTTGAATGAGCCAGGGCCTTCGCGCTTGCGCTCGCCGGATGGGCGGTCAAGCTGGCGCTTTTGCTGCTCGCGCAGCACCGGCCACATCATCGAAATGAACGTTGCGGGGCGCTGGTGCTCGTTCTCGTCCAGTTTGCGAGATTCTTCGCGCATCACCGCCTTTGCGACGGCTTCAGTCATTTGCAGGCCCTGCTGAAGTTTCTCTGGAATATTAAAACTGATCGCCATTTCGCTGTCTCCCGCTCCCTAGACGATCGCCAGTCCCTCGAACGCTGCAAAACCGCGCGCGTCGCGCAGCCAGCGCTCGACCGGGTGCTCGCGGATGTAGCCATGCCCGCCAAGCGTCTGCACTGCCGCGTCGGTCACCGTCAGCGCGGCCTTGGCGGCGTACTCCTTCGCCAGGTACGCCTCTTTCGACGCGTCCTCACCTTGATCCAGCTTCCAGGCGGCTTCCCACGCCATCAACCGCGCCGCGTCGATCTCAATCGCGCACTCGGCGAGCATGAAGGCGATCGCCTGCTTGGTGGCAATCGGCGCGCCGAACTGCTCGCGCTCTTTGGCGTAATCGATCGCATAGTCGAGCGACGCGCGCATCACGCCGACCGCCAGCGCCGCCAGCGCGACACGGCTGTGCGCCAGAATCGCCGGGAAGTCGATCCCCGCCTCGCCGCCGAGCCGCTGCGTCGGGCTGACGCGCACATTGTCGAGCGCCAAGCGGTTCATCGGCAGCGCGCGCAAGCCCATCAGCTTCTCACGCGGACCAATCGTCAGCCCTTCGGCATCCCCTGCAACAAAGAACCCGTCAACCTGCCCGGCTTCTGCGTTCCAGGCGTAGACCAGAATTGAGGTCGCGCCGTCGGCGAGCGGCACATACGCCTTGCTGCCATTCAGCAGGTAGCAGCCCTCGTCGTCCAGCGTCGCGAGCGTCTTGGGTTGCAGCGGGTCGAAGCTGATCGCCGGTTCCAGCAGCGCGGCGGTGACGGCTGGCGGCGCTTCGTCGAGGAACTGCTCGATTCCGCTCGCGCGCTGCTCGTCGGTGCCCGCCAGCAGCAGCGGCACGGCGAGCAACGCGGGTGTCATCACCTGCAAGGCGAGCGCCAGATCACCGTACGCCAGCTCCTCGTACGCCAGCGCGCCGGTGATGGCGCTGTACTCCTCGGCGAACCCGCCCAACTGCTCCGGGATGCTGCCGGGCAAGATGCCAAGCTCCCAGCCGGTCTGCACGACGCGCTCAGGGAACGCGCCGCGCTCGTCGGCGTCGTGCGCGGCGGGGCGCACCACCTCGGCGCTGAAGCGGCGGACGGTCTCGACAAGCATTTGTTGTTCGTCGGTCGGGGTCAGACTGATCATGCAGTTGCCTCCTCACCTAAGCTTAACGAACGTCAAAGTGTCTCACGGTGTGACAGGTCATCGCCTGCCGCGCCGGGCCGCAGCGCGGCGAGGAATGTCGCGGCGATCTCGTCAGCGATCTGCGCGCCGGATAGACGCCCGCCCTCGCGATACCACAGGCTCACCCAGTTCAGCGCGCCGAACAGCGTCTTCACGAAAATACCCACGTCCACCGGGCGGAAGTCTCCCGCCGCTATGCCGTCTTCGACCACGTGCCGGTACAGCGCTTCGAGCGTGTCCCGCTGGCGGACGTACTGATCCCGCACACCCGGCACGTCGAGCAGCGCGCGCCCCTCGAAGATCACCGCCGCCGCGATGTTGCTGTGCTCGATCTCGCTCAGCACATGCACGTGCACAATCCCACGCAGCTTTTCGTCGGGTGGTACGTCACCCTCGACGACCGCGCGAACGTCGCGCGTGATCTGCGTCAGGCCGCGGTCCAGCACCGCGCAGAGCAATTCTTCTTTGCTGGGGAAATGATGATAGAGGCTTCCGGCGGTGAGGTTCACCTCGGCGGCGATGTCCGCCATTGTCGCGCCGTGATAGCCCTTGCGATAGAACACGGACGCCGCCGCCTTGAGAATGGCGTCGGGATGGACGGTCTGCCCGGCCGGTTTGCGTGGCATCATGCGCTCCGGGGCTCAATTAATCAAATCTACATTTGATTATAAAGATACGACAGGGCTCGGCGCAACCTATTCATATAAAAAGGAGCGAGCAGGGCGCTCGCTCATCGGTATGCGTGAGGATGAAGCTGCGTGACGCGGGCTACTGCTCCGCCCCGACGACCTGGAACTGCGCCTGGGAATAGAGCTGCCCGTTGAGCAGCAATTCGACCGACCACTCGCCGATCTGGAAGGCGTTATCCGGCGAATTGGGCACAATCCGGCACCACGCGCAAACCTGGTCCCAGTCCTGGTTGGGAACCCAGCACTCCGGTTCCTCAGAGTTCAGCGTGCCGTTGGCGAACCAGCGCACGCCGAACACCGAGCCCGCCTGAAGGTTATTCAATGTGGTGACGACGTAAATCTGATCTTCCGTGGCGTCAAACACAGTGGTCTGATCCATCGCGCAACCATCCTGGTCGCGTACACCCATCGCCGTGGTTGTATCCGAGAAAGTCGTGCCGCCCGCTCCTTCGTCCATCAGCGGAGTGACACCTGGTTCGGGTGTCCCGTCGGGGAGCGTGCCCGCGCCGCCTGCAACGTTCGGCTGCGAAGGGACGCCGCCGCGATTCATTGAGGTCAGGGTTGCCTGCGCCGCGAACGCGGTCGCTTCGGCGCTGTTCCGCTCAGACTCAAGCACCAGGCTGTTATCGGCGGTGAGCTGAAGCTCAGCGATTTGCGTTCCCGCCTGCCCCATTTGTTCAAGCGTCGCCTTCACCTGAAAGACTTCCGTCTCCAGGTCGCTGACCGACGTCGTATCCATGAATGTGTCACAGGCGCTGATTGTCAGGGCGAGCACGCCAACCAATAGCGACAACACCTTCGCCCGAGCAGTCAAAACCATCCTACCGTCCTCCACACTTCACGCGCGTCGCATCCCCTTAAGGCGGGCTAGTGTACCGCAAATCTACAGTACATGACCAAGTGTCGCGATCCGCAGGGAGACAAAAAGGAAGCCCCGCGCAAGGCGGGGCTTCTGGCACAGCACAGGAAACGAGTGAGAGATTACAGCGCGTTGACGATGTTCGAGAAGATGTTACCGATGGCCGGGCCGAGCAGGGCCAGAATGATGATCACCACGACGGCGACCAAAACGAGAATCAGAGCGTACTCGACAAGACCTTGACCTTCTTCGCGCGGGAGGTACAGCATTGTGGATTACTCCTTGATGGATGATTAATTAATGAGCCATCGATTGATGCGCACACATCGTAACACAGTCCATCCACGCAAATCAAGAGCGCGAGAGCCACTTTCACAAAAAATTTACCGCTAATACGATAATGTTTTGAAATCTTGACACAATCTTATCTTAATCAAAGAACGTAAAGGCGAGGTGGGCAGCGCCACGCGCTCGTGTTAAGATCGGCTTCGTCATATCACGAGGATGTGCTAATGCCCATTGCCGACGCCACCCTAACTCGCCCGTTGAACGCGCACCTCTGGCGACCGGCGCATGACACCGTGCTGAACGCGCTGCAGATGTGGCGCACCACCCCGCAAGCCGCTGCGTGGTGGTGGCTGGTGATCGATCACAGCGGCGGGCGTTTCACCGCGTTGCGCTTTGATACGCTGCGCCAACTGCTGCTGCGCCGGGATCTCGGCGTGACGATGCAAACCCGACTGGCAGACCTGCCGCCCGCGCAGCGCAACCCGGCAGACTGGACGCAGCCAGTCCCCGGCGTGATCGAACCGCGCACCGTCGACCAGGATGCCGTCTCAGAGGCGCGCGCGCGGACTCTCCAGCAGAACAGCCCCGCACACCTGCTCGTCGTTCTGCGCGATGGCATTTTTCGCGGCGTGCTCGCCAGCAGCGACCGCACCTTTGCGTTCACCGATGACCTGCTGCTGGACATGATCGAGCAATACGAGCAGCAAGCCTCTGAGACACCAGGCACAGCGGGCAACCAAAGCGCCACGCGTGAGCAGCAACCCCCATCGTGACTGAGGGGCCGACTCACCCCCTGATCGTCCCACCACCTGTCCTATCGCAAAATCCACAGACTTGCTCATGCGCAGCCTCAGTGACAGCGGTAGACTGAGCATACACCAGTGGGATAGGCTGCGTACAGCCTGAGAGAAAAGGGGTCGAGAGAGAGCCGAGCGCCACCACCGCGCCAATGGTGTGGGTGGAGTCGGGCGGCGTCGTTTGGGGCGCTTAACGGGCAGCAGTCTGATTTGTCCTATGCTCTCTCTTCCAAAGACGCTCGTCGAGCGTCAGCGGCGTCCGCGTAGAGGGTGGCCAGCGAGGAACGGGCCACCCTCTACACACGTCCAGACGCCGTGCTAGCTGCGGATCGTGCGAATCAGTTCCAGTGTGACGCGGGTGAGTTTCTCAATCGCAGCGTAATCGCCTGCGTCGATCCACGCCTTACGAACCAGGTTGCTCCCCATCCCCACGCACGCCACCCCCGCCGAAAACCACGCGCGCAGGTTGTCTTCGTCGGGCGTGACGCCGCCAGTCGGCATGATGCGCGTCCACGGGCGCGGCCCGCGCACCGCTTTTACAAACCCCGGCCCGCCGACCGACTCGCCTGGGAAGACTTTGACGATCTCCACGCCGTGTTCTTCGGCGCGCGCGATCTCGGTCACCGTGCCACAGCCGGGGAGATACGCCACCTTGCGCCGGTTGCAGAGCCGCGCGACTTCTTCATTAAAGTTCGGCCCGACGACGAAGTTCGCGCCAAGCGCCAGGTAAAGCCCGGCGGTCGGCGCGTCCTCCACCGAACCAACGCCAAGTATCAGGTCGGGATGCTCAGCAGCGCAGTGCTTAACGAGCGGGCCGAAGACCTCAAACGCAAAATCGCCCCGGTTGGTGAACTCCAGTACCCGCGCACCGCCCCGCGCCAGCGCCCCAGCGACCTTCTGCGCCACGCTCAGATCGCCGTGATAGAACAGGGGGACGAACCCCATATCCAGCATCGTGCGATAGACCGTCAAACGATCAAAACGAGCCATGAGCAACTCTCCTCTTGCGCGGCGTTCCACGGTGGCAGATCACCCCTGCGGACGTTAGTATAGCACTCGAACGCGCTTTCGACCCCTGTGGAGGACAGAGCCTGATGCCCCGTGTTTACGAGCGCGCCTTTCGCGTGCGCCACTACGAATGCGACGCGTATGGACACGTCAACCACGCGAACTTTCTGCGCTACATGCAGGAAGCGGCGATGGACGCATCCGCCGATGCCGGATATGACCTCGACCGCTACACCGCGCTGCACCGCCAGTGGTGGATCCGCGAAACAGAGATCGACTATCTACGCCCGCTAACCTACGGGCAAACGGTGATCGTGAAGACCTGGGTGAAGGACTTTCATCGGGTGCGCTCGCGCCGCGCCTACGAGCTGCGCGAAGCCGAAAGCGGCGAGATCGTCGCGCGGGCGCACAGTGACTGGGTCTACCTCAACACCGACACCAACCGCCCGGTGACTATCCCGGACGATATGATCGCCGCGTTTTCGCCGGAAGCCTCGCCGGATGGACACATCCCCCGCGACCCGTTCCCGAAGCCGCCGCCCCCGCCGCCGGGCGCGTACACCATGCGCCGCGAGGTGGAATGGCGCGATCTCGATCCCGCTGGACACGTCAACAACGCGAACTACATGGCGTACTGCGAAGACGCAGGCGTGCACGTCGCCGCCGCGTTCGGCTGGACGATGGCACGCATGATCGAGGCGGGATTTGGCATCGTGGCGCGACACTACCGGCTGGAGTACAAGCAGCCTGCGCTGATCGGGGATACGCTGGAGATCACCACGTATATCGCGGACTTCGGGCGCACGTCAGCGGTGCGCTGCTACGAGCTCAAACGCGCCGGAGACAATGCAGTATTGGCGCGAGCGCGGGCGCGTTGGGTGTGGGTGGACCTGAAGACGGGCCGCCCGATGCGCATCCCGCAGGCGTTCGCGGAGGACTTTGCGGCGAATATAGCGGCCAGCGACTAGCAAAAGCAAGTCCCGCCTGGGAGCAGAATGCGCCACGCGATCATAAGCCGCACATCAACCGTTAACCAGAAGCGGGCGAAGCTTGTTCCACCCCTGCACCCCAGGCGAATCTTGTCTGCTCCAAGACGTTCTTCGCTTATCGCCGACTGCTAACCGCTGCTTTTTGGCGCTCGATGCGCCTGATACCAGTTGCAAATATCCCGCAGCGGACAGCGTGCGCAGCGCGGATCGCGCCAGACGCAGATGCGCTGGCCGTGCCGCAGCAGCGCGACGTGGAAATTGAACAGCACGTAGGGGTCGTCCGGCAGCAGCCTGAGCAGCGCGGCGTGCGCGGGGGCCGGCCCGACCGTCTTCCCAATCAGCCCGACGCGCTGGCTGACGCGATGCACGTGCGTATCGACCGGCAGCACCGGCTTGGCGAAGCAGAACAACAGCACGAGTGACGCGGTCTTGATCCCGACACCGGGCAGCGCCATCAGCCACGCCAGCCCCTCTTCCGGCGGAAGGTCGCGCAGGAAGTCAATCGACGCTTCGCCGCGCTCATCAATAATCCGGCGCAGCGCCGCCTGAATGCGCGGCGCTTTCGTCTCTGGAAAGTTGGACGGCTCGATTGCCTCGATCAGCGCGTCGAGCGGCGCATCCCGGATCGCTTCCCACGAGCCGAACCGGTCCCACATGCGCTGAAACGCGAGCGCTTCGTTCGCCTGCGTGGTGCGGTGCGAGAGCATGGTGGAGATCAACTCGTGCATTGGCTCGCGGCGTGGCTTGAGCGGCACAGGATCATGCAACTCCACCAGACGGTCATACGTGATCGTCGTCTTCTCACGCAAGGCGTCGGCATCCGTCACAATGCGTCCTTTCACCGGGCCGGGACCGCACAACGCCCGGCGCTGATCGGATTATAGACGCGCCCGCCGCCTCACGCCTCGTCCAGCGCGCGACGCAATGTCACACCAAGATCGCGCACCGCATCCACGCCGGACTGCGCGGCGCGGACCAGCGCGCTCCCCACGATAAACCCATCGACCAGTTCGTTAAGCTGGCGCGCCTGCTCTGCCCGGCTGATGCCGAAGCCGAGCACCAGCGGCGTCTGCGTCTGGGCGCGAACGCGCGCAACGAACGTTTGGAGTTCCGGCGGCAGCGTGTCCCGCACGCCGGTCACACCCGTCACCGAAACGAGATAGATGAACCCCTGCGCCCGCTCGGCTACCAGCGCGATCCGCTCCGGGCTGCTGGTCGGCGCGAGGAAAAAGATCAGCGCCAGACCTTCGCGCGCGCACGCCTGGGCCAGCGGACCGGCTTCTTCCGGCGGCAGATCGGGTACGATGACGCCCGCCGCGCCCGCCGACCGTGCATCCCGGGCGAAGCGGTCCAGGCCGTACGCCAGCAGCGGGTTGAGGTAGCCCATCAGCAGCATCGGCTGAGTCACCCCGCGCGACCGGAGCGCGCGCACCGCATCCAGCCCGGTCGCGACCGTGACACCGTTTTCGAGCGCGACCTGTGTCGCCGCCTGGACCGTCGGCCCGTCCGCCAGCGGATCGCTGAACGGCAGCCCGATCTCGAATCCGTCCGCGCCGTCCGCCGCCAGCGCCGCGATCGCGTCGAGCGATTCGTCCACGCTCGGATAGCCGATCGGGAAATATGGCAGAAACGCGGCGCGTCCCTCGCCTCTGGTGCGCGCAAACATCGCCGCCAGCATATCAAGCCCGGTGGATTTCGTTGCGCCGTTCATGATTGCTCCCCCAACGCGCCAAGCACCGTGTCCAGGTCTTTATCCCCGCGCCCCGACAGGTTGACCAACACAATCGCGTCACGAGGCAGGGTGGGCGCAAGCTTGACCGTCTCAGCGATCGCGTGCGCGCTTTCCAGCGCAGGGATGATACCTTCCAGGTGG
>CAZVCM010000164.1:0-9571 GCA_964626105.1 uncultured Thermoflexus sp. | reverse complement strand
CGTCGGCCCCATGACACCGGTCTGAGCCAAGCCCCGAAGCGGGTGCTTGTGACAGAGCAGTCAAAGGAGGTAGAGGATGCACCTATCCATGCACAACTGGATGCGGGCCGAGCCCATCGAGGTCACCATCCGTCGGCTCGCGAAGTACGGTTACCGCAGCATCGAGATCGGCGGTGAACCGGACAAGTACGACCTCAAGGAGGTGCGCCGCCTGTTGGCGGAGAACGACCTGCGCTGCCTGGGTTCCATCAGCCTCATGTTCACGGGGCTCGATCTCATCCAGGCGGACGAGGCGGGGCGCGCCAAGACCATCCAGTACCTCAAGGATTGCGTCACGATGGTGACGGAGCTCGACGGTGATCTCATGAGCATCGTCCCCTCCGAGGTGGGCAAGGTGCGCGCCGATCAAGGGACGGACGACGCGACCGCGCATTTCGACGCGGCGTACCAGATCGCGCAGGCGCAGGATGACGGGTTCCTGCGCGCGTTCGTGCTGGAGCACCAGGGATACTACGCGCAGGCGCGGGGTGATTATGAAGCGGCGCGCGGCTATTTCGCCGAAGAAGCGGCGCTCGCCGAGCAGATGGACGACCCCGAAGCGCACTTCTTCGCGCTGCTCAATCTCGGCTCGGCAGAGCATGTGCTCGGGCAGTACGCCGACGCACTAGACCATCACCAACGCGCCCTGGCGATCGCCGAGGCGCATGACAACCGTATCTACCGGGCGCACGCGCTCCAGTCGATGGGCGAAGACCATCACCGGCTGGACGATCACATCGCCGCGCGGGAATGTCTCGACCGCGCGCTGGCCCTGTTTCGTGAGAGCGGGATGCACGCCAAAGCTGACGAAGTCGCCGCCTATATGCGGTCTGCGAACTATCCGGTGGACTAGACGAAGGGATATTGAGTATGGAACGCACGCATACCACCTTACGAAATGTGATGGGCGGGCTTATCGCCGGGGTGTTGCTGATCGCGCTGGTGCTCGCGCCGGGCGGGGAGGTGGCTCGCGCGCAGGGCGCGCACGAGGTCGTCATCCTGGTGGTGGATGACTTCACCAGCCCTGACCTGTCGGACCTTGCTGACGAAAGCTATGCGGAAGACGCCGTGTGCGCGATCAGCCTGGAAGGGCAAGCGTTCGCTGTGCGCGGCGTGTCGGCAGACCCGATCACAGCCCCGCACGGAGAGTTGGTGCTCGAAGAACTGGAAGAACTGGTCGCCAGCGCTGATGCTGCGGACTCTATCACGCTGGTACCGGTGGACATTCACGGCGCGACGACCGAGGAAGCCGCCGCGCTGATCGAAGACGCGCTCGACGAGCATCCGGCAGACGCGTACGTGATCAATATGAGCTTCGCGATCATGCCGTGTGAATATCTCGAGGCGTTTGCGGCGATGGGCGGGGAACTGCTCGCCGCGAGCGAAGCCAAGAGCCTGAATCGCTATCGCAGCCTGTTTCAGCGCGCGGTGATGTTTTACGATGGTACGGTCTTCCCGGTGATGTCGCAAAAGGCGCAGACCGCGACCGATCTCGACCCGATCCAGACGCTGCTGGTGGCGCGCAGCGCGAGCGTGATCCCGGTCGCAGCGGCAGGTAATTTCGGGCTTGATTACCCGTTCTGGCCGGGCGCGTGGGGGCAGGTGATCAGCGTCAGCGCTAGCGAGGGGACGGGCTATCACGCCGCTGAGCCATGGGACCGCAAGAGCGACTCGCCGCTGTTGAAAACTGAGTCTGACGCGCCCGGCCAGCGTAAGCGCATCTCCAACTATGGCGAGGTGATGATGCCGGGTGAGTTCGAGAGCAGCGCCGGGCCGGTCACCGGGACGTCATTCGCCGCGCCGCGCCTGAGCTTCCTGCTGGCGCTGTACGCGTCCGCCGAAGGGCCGGGCATCTGCCGCGATGCGGATGGCGCTATGACGTTCGCGTCGGGTGAATGGGATAACCTGGCGCTCATTGAGGCGGCGGAAACCTATTGCCCGGCGCTGTCGCCGGTGCTGCCGCCGCCATAAAAGAACAGCCAGGCATCGCTCCGTAAAACGAAAAAGCAGCCAGGGCAGCAAGTTATCGCTGCGTCTGGCTGCTTTTGGCTGCTATGAGCTAGCAGTCGCCGTTTTTAGACCTGGATGTACTGCGGCAGAACGACCGGGCGAAGCTGCGTCTCGCGGTAGAAGAAGTCTTCCAGCGCGCGCTGCACGCTGCGCGACCCGCGCCGGTACTGCTTCTTGATCTCGTGCCGCGCCGAGTCGAGCAGATCTTCCGCTTCATTGAGGTATACGAACCCCCGGCTGACGATCTGCGGCTCGCCGATCAGACGCTTCTGATCGTCGATCGGGATCAGCGCGACGATGAAGCCGTCTTGCGACAGGCGGCGCCGGTCCCGCATGACGATCTCGCCGATCTCTCCGATCAGCCGCCCGTCGACCAGGACTTCGTCCACCGGGATCGACTCCTCGGTCCAGGCTTCCATCCCATCCGTCAACCACTGCGCGCCGTCCCGGAGGACGAACACGTGATCGTCCGGCATCCCCGCGTCGATGGCGATCTGCGCGTGCAGGTGCAGGTGACGCGCCTCGCCGTGCGCCGGGATCAGGTAGCGCGGCTTGACCGCGTCGATCATGGCGCGCATTTCGTCGCGGCTGCCGTGACCGGAGACGTGCACCTGCTCCATTGCCCCGTAAATCACGTTCGCGCCGCGCTCGAACAGCTTGTTGAGCATCTGGCCGACCGATTCCTCGTTGCCGGGGATCGTGCCGCCCGAGATGATGATCAGGTCGCCAGGGCCTACCTTCAGGTTGCGATGCTGGTCATTCGCCATCTGGTTCAGGGCAGAGCGTGGCTCTCCCTGCGACCCGGTGGAGAGGATCAGCATCTTCGAGGGCGGGACGTGCGCGTCGAGGTCGACCAGCAACCCTTCGGGCACTTCCAGGTAGCCCAGTTCGCGCGCCAGCTTCACGTTCTCGATCAGGCTGCGCCCAGTGAGCGCGACCTTGCGACCGTGCTTGTGCGCGAGATACATGATCTCTTGCAGGCGCGCCAGCAGCGAGGAGAACGTCGCGATGATCACGCGCTGGTTCCCTGCTTCGCTGAGCAGGCGATCTAGTGTATCCGCAACGACGCGCTCGGTCGGCGTGTGGCCGGGCCGGTCGGCGTTGGTGCTGTCCGCCAGCATCGCGAGCACGCCATCCTGTGTCAGCGTTTGGAGCATCGCCAGGTCGGTCTTGTGTCCGCCGGCGGGCGTCTCGTCCAGCTTATAGTCGCCGGTGTGCACGATCTTGCCAGCGGGCGTGTCGATCACGAACCCAACCGAGTCCGGAATCGAGTGCGCGACCGCAAACGGCGTCACGCGGAACGGGCCGAACTGCACCGGTTGCCCCTGTGTGATCGGGATCAGCTCGGCGCGGTCAAGCACGTTCTTCTCGCGGAGCTGGCGCTCGACCAGCCCCAGCGTGAGCGGCGTGCCGTAGATCGGCGCCTTCACCTGCCGCAGCAGATAAGGCAGCGCCGCGATGTGATCCATGTGCCCGTGCGTCAGTACGATCGCACGCAGCTTGTCCTGGTTCTCGACAACGTAGCGATAGTCCGGCAGCACCAGGTCAATGCCGTACATATCGCTTTCGGGGAACATTACCCCGCAGTCTACGACTATCATGTTGCGGCCATACTCGTAGACGGTCATGTTCTTACCAATTTCCCCCAAGCCGCCGAGGGGGATGATACGCAGTTTCTGTGCCATTGTTTTCCTATCGTCGTCCAACTGGACCTAATTATTTCGAACGGTACGTTTGAAGAACACCAGTTCACCAATAAAACGCATCATGCAGCACGGGACGATCGGGCCCTGCGCCCGCCGTGTCTGCGACCTCATTTACCACAGTGCTGGTCAAAAGTGGTGAAAGAAGGAGAGGATTACTGTTCGCAGGTGTATCATCGGCGATAAGTATAAGGACGATGAGTAAAAATGTCAATCCCCAGCTTCAAAACTCGAGCTGAGGCTCGACGTTTCGCGCCCGGGGGATTACACTTGGCGCGCTGCATGAGCGGCGGTCTGGCAGTGGAACGCAGCAAGCGCGACGGAAAGGCGACAACGAAGCATGAGTGGGCTGCTACAGATACTTCCAGTGCTGTTGATCGGGCTGTTAGGCGGTGTTGCGGTCGGCTTCCAGGGGCCGATCTCCGGCGTGATGAGCGCGCGGATGGGGCCAGTCGCGAGCAGCGTGATCATGCATTTGAGCGGGTTCCTTGCGTCGGTGGTGCTGCTGCTGGCGCTTGGCGGGCAAGAACTCCGCGAGTGGCGCACCATCCCGCGCCCATACTTCGCTGCTGGGGCGCTTGGCCTCGTCTTGTTCATCTCCCTCAGCGTAACGCTGCCGCGCATCGGCGCCGCAAACGCGACCGCACTGTTGATCGGGGGCCAGCTTGTGCTGGCGTTGGTGATCGACCAGAACGGGTGGTTCGGCATGACGCCGCAGCCGATCACCGCGAGCCGCGTGATCGGCGTAGCGCTGTTGTTTGCAGCGGGATACTTCTTATCGAAATGAGCTCCAGTGATGGCGCGGGCCGCTATTTTGAGTGCGTCACCAGGTCTTCGCGCGAGATCTGCATCGCCTGTTCGTCATCCACCTGATCCAGCGCCAGCGGCATTTGCGGCTCCAATGAGCTGAATCCGCGACCGTACGTTACCTGCGCTTGCAGGATCGTCACGAACGCATCGGGGTCGACCAGCATCACCAGCTTGCGAAACGCGTTGAGCTCGGTCCGCGTCAGCGTGATCATCAGCGCGTCGTATTGCCGCTGGAGGTGCAGCCCTTTGACTTTCCACGACGTCACGCCGTGATTGAGCTTCTCTTGCACGGCCTGGGCGATCTGATCAGAGCGGTCTGAAATCACCAGCGCGGTGTGGGTGCTGCCCGTGCCTTCCAGGATGTAATCCGACGCCATCCGGCTCAGGAACAGTGCTACCGTCGCGTACAGTGCGATCTCCCACCCCAGCACGATCCCGGCGGCGGCCAGCACCGCGGCGTCGCTAACCAGGGCCGCTGTCGCCAGCGAGACACCAAACTCATGCCGGACGACGCGCGCCAGGGTCGAGGCACCGCCCAGCGAGCCACCCGCCCGGTAAATCAGCCCGCCGCCAAGCCCCGCGAGGATGCCGCCAAACACGGCATTGAGCAGCACGTCATCGGTCGGATTGCCGAAGTCGACAAACTGCGGCAGCACGTCCAGGCCAAAGGCGTACACCGCCATCGCCAGCAGCGTGCCCGACACGGTGCGCCAGCCACTCAGACGGCGAAACGCCAGGTACTGGATCGGGATGTTGCCGATCAAAAAAACCAGCCCGATGGGCACGGTCACGAATTCGTTCAGTATGACGCCGACCCCCGTCAAGCCGGTTGGTGCGATGTTCGCGTTGATGAAAAAGAGGTTGATCGCGGTGGCGCTGACGAGGCTGCCTGCGATGATCAGGATCATTCGCGACAACAGATACCGGCCATCGACCGGAAGCATGCTTTTGATGCGCTGCATTCTTTCCCTTTCAGGTGCTTGCATTGGCGCTGCCGTGTTGATTGTCGGGCGCATCACAATCCGATGCAGGCGCCGTTTGCCTCAAGGGAGAAGTATAGAGACTCACACGTGCGCACACATCCGCAGTTTAGGGGATATTCGACCGGGATCAATGGGCTATCACTGTCTAGGTGAGGTGGGTGGTAGGAAGAACGTGCCGGGGAGATCGTTCGATCTCCCCGGTGTGTTTTTTCAGCGTGCGCGGTGAACAAGATGATCAGTAACGAATATCGACCTGCCGCCCGGACTGCGCGGACTCGATAATCGCGTCGCAGATCACGGCGTTGCGATAGCCGTCCTCGAACGTCGCACCATAGGGCGCCACACTCTTATCGTTCACGATCGCGTCGAAAAAGTGGTGGAACTCGTGCACGAAGGTGTGCTCCCACCCGATGATGTGTCCGTGCGGCCACCAGTTCTCCCAGTAGGGATGGTAACCCTCGGTGACCAGCACGTTGTGGAAGCCTTGCGTCTCGCGCGGGTTCTCGCCCTTCCAGAAGACATCCAACTCGTTAAGCCGCTCCAGGTTGAAGTGAATCGAGCCGTTCTCGCAGTTGATCTCGAAACGGTTGTAGTTCTTGCGGCCCTGCGCGAAACGTGACGCCTCAAACGTGCCGAGCGCGCCGCTCTCGAACTCGACCAGCGCCGTGATCGCGTCGTCCACGTCGGACGGGATCATTTCGCTGCCGGGGCCGCCCGCGGGCCGCGCGGTGAACCAGGTCTTCGCCATGCCCATCACCGTCACCGGCTCGCCCACCAGGAAGCGCGCCAAGTCAATGATGTGCGAGCCGAGGTCGCCCAGCGCGCCGCTGCCAGCGGTCTCCTTCTGGAAGCGCCAGCTTGTTGGCATGGCAGGGTCCATCCCCCACTCTTGCAAGTAAACCGCGCGCCAGTGGTACACACGGCCCAGCGCGCCGCTCTCCAAAAGCCACCGCGCCTGCACAATGGCCGGGACGAAGCGGTAGTTGAACGCGACCATGTGCTTGACGCCCGCCTTCTCGACCGCATCGAGCATGGTTTTGGCTTCCTCAGCGGTGCGCGCCAGCGGTTTTTCGCAAAAGACATGTTTGCCCGCTTCGGCGGCGGCGATGGACGGCTCGGCGTGAGCGTCGTTCGGACCGCCATTGTCGAACACCTGGATATCCTGATCGCTGACCAGATCGCGCCAGTCGGTCGTGTATTTCTCGTACCCATAGCGCCGCGCGGCCTCGCGGACCGCTTCGCTGTTCCGTCCGGCGATCGAAACGAGGCGCGGGATCGCCACCGGCGGATACATCATGTACGGCAGGGTCTTGAAGGCGTTGGAGTGCGCCTTGCCCATGAAAGCATAGCCCAACATCCCGATCCCGATGGATGGCGCGTCGCCGGTGGCGTGTGGGCCGGCCATGCTGGTGAACCCGACGTGCTCAGACATGAGACGCTCCTATTCCTTCGAGGCGAACGCGGCGTCGAACGCGACATCTGAGGGCGTGAGGTCCAGCCGCCGCACGAACTGCACCGCTTCGGGCGCGCCCTGCTCGCGGTTCATGTTGGTGTCTTCCCATTCGACCGAGAGCGGGCCGTCATAACCGATGCGATTCAGCGCGCGGAAGACCTGCTCGAACGGCACGCCGCCGCGCCCCGGCGAGACGAAGTCCCACCCGCGCCGGTGATCGCCGAAGGGCAGGTGCGACGACAGAATCCCGTTCCGTCCGTTCAGGACGCGCACCGACTCTTTGACGTGGACGTGATAGATGCGGTCCGCGAACTCGTAAACGAACTCGACCGGGTCCAGCATCTGCCAGTAGAGGTGGCTGGGGTCGAAGTTGATGCCGAACGCCGGGCGGTGGCCGATGGCCTGCAGCGCGCGCTTCGTCGTCCAATAGTCGTACGCGATCTCGGACGGGTGCACTTCCAGCGCGAACTTCATGCCGACTTCGTCAAACACGTCCATGATCGGATTCCAGCGGGCGGCGAAGTCCTGGTAGCCCGCCTCGATCATCTCCGGCGGAACGGGGGGGAACCCGGCCAGCAGATGCCAGATGCTCGAGCCGACGAACCCGTTCACGACCTTGACGCCGAACTGCGCGGCGGCGCGCGCGGTGTTTCTGATCTCCTCGGCGCAGCGCTGGCGCACCCCTTCGGGCTCGCCGTTGCCCCACAGGCGCGCGGGCAGCAGGTTCTTGTGCCGCTCGTCGATCGGGTGGTCGCCGACGCACTGGCCGACCAGATGATTGCTGATCGCCCAGCACTTCAGACCGTGCTTTTCGAGGATATCCCAGCGGGTTTGCGCATAGGCGTCGTTCTCGAGCGCCTTGTCCACCTCAAAATGATCGCCCCAACAAGCCAGCTCCAGGCCGTCATAGCCGAATGAAGCGGCCTTTTCCGCTACAACTTCGAGCGGAAGGTCCGCCCACTGGCCGGTAAAAAGTGTCACGGGCCGTGCCATGAGTACTCTACCCTCCTGCTAAGCGTACGCCTAACCGATAGCGCATGAATCTTTTGGGTTCCTTTAAGTCTATTGTAGCGAACCGGCGCAATCGGCGCTCACCGGCCCCAAACCGGCGCTGCGTATCCCTGCGCCACACCGAATGAAGAAAATACTGGTCTCCTAGGATCTCGAGGCACATAACCGATGTACAATAGTAGCGATGGCCCGTCGAGAGGCGCGGCTCGCTTCCACCGAGAGGAAAAAACACATGCTTCGTACGACACTCACTCACCCGCAGATCCTGGGCGTGTTGGGGCGTCTGGGCCATGGGAGCCGGGTGCTGATCGCGGATGGGAACTTCCCGTTCGAGACCGGCAGCAACCCGGCGGCGACACACGTTTTTCTTAATCTGAGGCCGGGGCTGGTCAATGCAACCGAAGTGCTCGACGCGCTGATCACCGCGATCCCGGTTGAGGCGGCGCACGTCATGCAGCCCGACGACGGCAGCGAGCCGCCGATCTTCGCAGAGTTCCGCGAGCGGTTGCCGGGCGTCCCGCTTCAGCCGCTGGAGCGCTTCGCCTTCTACGATTTTGCGCGGCAGCGCGAGGTGGGGCTGGTAATCGCGACCGGTGAGGCGCGTGTGTGGGCAAACCTGATGCTAACAATAGGTGTTGTGACGTAGTTCGCGGGACGGTTTGACACTCTCCTACGTCTATGTTAGTTTATCCTGTATTGGTGCGGCTTATGAAGCCCATTTACGCTTACGAAATCGTTTTTGGCTCGCGTTCCAATTGCGACACCACCATCACGGTTTGTTCCCTCTCGCCCGCGCTCCCGCGCGGTCGAATGTGATCGACTATCGACGCCCCGTTACGGGGCGCCTGAACGCAATCCAGCGCCGGAAGCTGTTCGCTTGATGGCGTGATTAGAGGGTTAGGCATGAGCGGCGACGTAGACCGTTTAGTGGTAATGGAAGCGATCGACAAGAGCTTCCCCGGCGTGCAGGCGCTGGAAAGCGCGCGGTTTGACCTGCGGGCGGGCGAGGCTCACGCGCTGGTAGGCGAAAACGGCGCGGGCAAGTCCACACTGATGAAGATCCTGGCGGGGGTCTATACCAAAGACGCGGGTAAGATATTATACAAAGGGCAAGAGGTCAACCTGCCCAATCCCCGTTCCGCGCAACAACACGGTATCTCGATCATTCATCAAGAACTCAATCTGATGCCGCACCTGACGGTCGCGCAGAACATCTTCATCGGGCGCGAGCCGCGTCAAGTCCTGCCCATTCTGCTGGATGACAAGGCGATCAACGCGCAGACGCGGGAGCTGCTCGCCCAGTTGCACATTGAGCTTGACCCGCGCACGAAAGTTAGCGATCTGACCGTCGCCAAGCAGCAGATGGTCGAGATCGCCAAGGCGTTGAGCCATGAAAGTCGCGTGCTGATCATGGACGAGCCCACCGCCGCGCTGAATGCTGTCGAGATCAATGAGCTCTTCACCATCATCCGCGAGCTCAAGGCCGAGGGCGTCGGCATCGTCTATATCTCCCACAAGATGGACGAGCTGAAGCGTATCGCCGACAGGGTGACGGTGATGCG
>CAZVCM010000163.1:0-9588 GCA_964626105.1 uncultured Thermoflexus sp. | reverse complement strand
GTGGTGATCATCGCTGCGGTGTTTGCGGCGGTTGTGATAGCTGCGGGAGGATTGGTGTTTGCGCGCCATGATGTCAGCGCGCCGGTCGCTGCGGCGGCGCAGGCGGACCCGGGGCCCAGCGACATCGCTCGCCAGACGGACCCAGGGACGCTTACCCAGATCTACAACAGCGTCAGCCGTTCGGTGGTGGCGATCCAGGTCTATGCGCAGGCGCGCGGAGACATGATCCCAGTCGGCACCGGGTCGGGCTTTGTGGTAGACAGCGCGGGGCACATCGCGACAAATTACCACGTCGTCGAAGGGGCGGATCGGGTTGAGGTGGATTTCTATGACGGGACGCTGGCCTGGGCTGAAGTAGTCGGCCTCGACCCTGACGCTGACCTTGCTGTATTGCAGGTGTCGGTGGGTCCAGAGACGCTGAACCCGGTGACGTTTGGCGACTCTGACGCGCTGCAAGTGGGCGAGACAGTCCTGGCGATCGGCAGCCCATTTGGCGAAAACTGGACGCTCACCAGCGGAATTGTCAGCGGTCTGAACCGCACGATCCTGGGGATGTCGGAGTTTTCCATCGGCGGGGTGATCCAGACCGATGCGGCGATCAACCCGGGCAACAGCGGCGGGCCGCTGCTCAACCTGCAGGGGCAGGTGGTCGGCGTGAACGCGCAGATTGCTACCGCGACCGGCGCGAACTCAGGCGTCGGCTACGCAATCCCCGGCAATCTGGCGCGGCAGGTCATTGAGAGCCTGATCACGCGCGGGGAGGTTGATTACAGCTACATCGGGATTTCCGGTCAGGATCTCAATCTGTGGGCGATCGAGGAGCTTGGCTTGCCGAACGACACGCGCGGGGTGGTGGTGGCCGACGTGGTACGCCGCGGCCCGGCGGATCGCGCAGGGCTGGAGCGATACGACATCATCACCGCGGTCGATGGCACGCCGCTGAAAGGCATGAACGACCTGATTTCTTACCTGGCGCGCGAGACGGTGCCCGGCCAGACAGTCCAGCTTACCATGCTGCGACCGAACGGCGCGCAGCCCGGCAGCGCGGAAGTTGCGGTGCGGCTGAGCAGCCGACCCTAGCGACGGCACACTGTGGCGCGCGTGCCAACCGCTAACCGGCGTGCTTATAATCCGATTAGCGGTCGCGTCACGCTGCCGCAACTCTTAGATGATTTGGGGCGCTTGTTCGCACACTTTGCCGCCAGCCCGCCTCAACCGGAAGTATGTCGATAACTGAAAGGAAAAAAGGCTATGTCCGGATACTCAATCGACATCGAGAAGGCCACGCTCGAGAATGATCTCTTTCGCAAGGTGCTGTTCACCGGGGAGCATCTTCAACTGGTGCTGATGGCTCTGAAGCCTGGGGAAGATATCGGGAAGGAAACGCACCCGGATATCGACCAGTTCATTCGCGTCGAGGAAGGTGAAGGGCGCGCGATGGTGGATGACACCGAATACGAGCTTCATGATGGCTCGATCGTGGTGATCCCGGCGGGCGCTGAGCACAACGTCACCAACACATCCCGCACCGACGTGCTTAGACTTTACACGATCTACACGCCGCCGGAGCATCCGGACGGGACCGTGCACCGCACCAAGGCGGAAGCGGAAGCCGACGAGCACCACCATCACTAGGCCGCCCGGCGACCTGACTGAGTGCGATCGAAATAGCGGCGCTGCAGCAACCTTGCAGCGCCGCTTGCGTTTTGGGTTGTGATACGCGGTGATGCGGGTGTTGTGGAGCGGAACTAGCGCATTTCCCACACCGGATTCCCGTCCAGGATCCGGTGAAGCTGGTCAGAGAAGCGATCCAGGTCGAGCGGCTTGGCGACAAAGCTGAAGAACCCCTGGCGGCGGGTGTTCCCTATCTCGGCGGTGTGCACGGTACACGCGACGACGGGCACTTTCGGATCCAGGTGACTTTTGAGCAGCGCGAGCACTTCGTAGCCGTCCATCTTGGGCATTTCCAGGTCAAGAAACACGATATCGACCCGGTCGAGGGATTGCAGGGCGTCTTCGATTTGCGCCGGATCGGCGATGCCTGTGTAGGAGATATTCTCCTGATCGAGCAGCCGCTCCATCACATAGATGCTGTAGGCATCGTCGTCGATGATCAGTGCGTGCAGGTTTGCCATTCGTGTGTGTCTCGTTTATCACTTCATTTCGATGTGGGCCGAATGCGCCCCATTATAATCGCAGGCCGGGCTATTTAATATGCCAGACTTGCTCGCCATCCAGGATTCGCTGCAGTACGCCCGGGAAGGTGTCGAAGTCCAGCGGCTTGGCAATCACGCCATCAAATCCCGCCTCTTTTAGTAGCTTGACCTCTTCGTTCATCACGCTGGCCGTCAGGGCAATCACTTTGGTGTCGCCATAGGTCTCGTTTTGCCGGATAGCCTGCAGCATCGCAAACCCGTCCATCGGCTCCATATGAATGTCGAGGAAGATCAGATCGGGCTTGTCAGAGAGATGCTCCAGGCGCGCTTCGAAATCTTCACTGTCCTCAAAGATCGTGATGTTTTGATAGCCCAGGCCGCGCGTCAGGCAGATGTGCATCACCTCGCGGCTGAGCGTGTCGTCTTCGAAATAGAGAATGGTTGGAGACGCCATGATTCAGGACCTATCAGACGGTAACTTCCAGCGATGACTCGACTGGCAGTGCGATATAGAAGCTGGCGCCCTCGCCGGGCACACTATTCACCCATAACCGCCCCCCGTGCGCCTCAGCCAGCCGCCGCGAGATCGGCAATCCCAGGCCGGTTCCTTCGGCTTTGCGCACGCCCGCTTTCGCTTGCCGGAACACCTGGAAGATGATGTCTTGCTCCTTCGGGTCGATGCCGGGGCCGGTGTCGCGCACGCAGATGGTGACCTCGCCGTTCTGGCAATCGGCGCGCACCACGATTTCACCCTCGTCGGTGAACTTGCACGCGTTCGAGAGCAGATTGAGCACGATCTGGCGGATGCGCTGCTGATCGCCGGTCATCAGCGGCAGGTCCGGCGCGATATCCGAGCGGATCACGACCGGCTTCTGAATCAATAACCCCTTCGCCGTTTCGATCGCCAGCCGGATGATCTCCTCAATGTTCACGCCATCTTCGACGAACAGCTCCAGCGAGCCGGACTCGATCTTCGAAATATCGAGCACGTTGTTGATCAGATTCAGCAGATGCTTGCCGCTCGCTTCCACCTTGTGAAGTGTTTCCTTCTGCTCATCGTTTACGTCGCCGTACATGCCCAGCGCGACGAACTTCGTCAGATTGATGATCGCGTTGAGTGGCGTGCGGAGCTCGTGTGAGACGTTCGCCAGGAACATCGACTTGACGCGATCGGCTTGCTCGGCCTGCTCGCGCGCTTCCTTGAGGCTGATCTCGCGCTGCTGGATCGCGGTTGCCATTTCGTTGAACGCGATCGCGAGCTGTCCGACCTCGTCATGCGACGTGACCGGCGCGCGCTCGTCGTACTGGCCGCTCGTCATCGTCTGCGCGATCGCTTTGAGCTGGTTTAGCGGGCGAATGGTCGTACGGTGGATCGCGATGTAGATGGTCGAGATCGCCAGCAGCGTCAGCGCGGTGAAAATCAGGACCGTGTTGTTGAGCGTGTTCTTCTGAAAAGAGTGAATGTCTTCCAACTCGACCAGGATCATCACCACCGCTGGTGTCGTGTCCATATCCGTGCGGATGGGCGCGTAGGCGCCCGCGTGCGGCACGCCTTTGTCACCGGAGAGCAGCTTGTCCAGCACGACGGTTTGCCCGTCGCGCGCCACGCTCAGCGGGGTAGGGTCGGCGTCGATACCGTTGGCGAGCACGTTCTGCGTCTCGCGGCGCTCCGCGCTCAGGTTGGTCCGCGCGATGATATGGTTGTCGTAGATCAGCCCCAGGTGAACGGCTTCGCGCCCGAAGGTCAGCGTCCGCAGAAAGTCGTCGTCCATCAGGCGGCTCATCTGGATCGCGCCGAGGATGTTGCCGGTCGTGTTGACGATGGGCGCGACCGCCGCAATGCTGACCTGCACCTCACCCTCTTTCGACTCGATCAGGAGCCGGATTGTCTCTTGCCCGGCCAGCCCGAGCGCCAGCAGCTTGTCTTCCTCGGTCGGGTCCTGGTCTCGCTCTGTGTCGATCAACCGATTCCCGTCGCCATCCACCACGCTGATATCGTCGAGCTTGAGCAGCAGATTGGTGGTGTTGACGATCTCCGCGACGCGCTCCTCGTTGCGGCTGCCGACCGCCTGGAAGAACAGGACGCTGCCGGTCAGAAAGTTGATGTCGACCAGCATCCGGTCTTCAAGCTCCGCCAGCCGGTTTTCGAGGATGTTAACCTCTTCCATGATGCGCTCGTCGCCCACCTGATCGGTCAGTCGCTGCGTGTTGCGGTTGAGCAGGTAGACGATGCTGACGAGGAAGATGCTCAAGACAAACAGCACCAGCATGTTGAGCTTAATGCCCAGGTCTTGGTTGCGGATTAACCGTCTCATTTCCTGGTTGATCCTTTTTGCCTAAGTCTATTGCTTTCTCTGGGGTGAACCACGCGCCCGTCTTGCATGGCTGAGGCTGGAATGCTGGGGGCTGGGCGCGCAAACGGTTCTCGTGCCGGCTGCAACCTATAAGATTGCGTGCCGCGAGGCAAAGAATGGCGGACCCGGTCTCTGGACCGGGTGCTGCGCCAGTTTGCACTGATTGTCGAGGAAACAGCCGCCTGCCTTCCGAACAGCGCCAGCCACCCCATTGGCGGTGTGCGGCTTAGTCTCCGGACTGCATCGTGCCTCTCGCTGCCTGGGGTAATCGTATCATGTCCAGGAAGCTCGTGCGGCTGCTCAGGAGCTTCTGCAAGCCGATGAATCCAAACAGCAGGACGCCGATGATAATCTTGATCCACCACGGCGAAAGCGATCCATCCAGCGTCAGGTAAGTATGGATGACCCCCGGCAGCAGGACGCCGATGAACGTCCCGATCACGTAGCCGACCCCGCCGGTCAGAAGTGTACCACCGATGACGACTGCCGCAATCACGTCCAGCTCTGCGCCCAGCGCGATCGTCGAGTCACCCGAGCGCTTGGATAGCGAGAGCACGATTCCGGCGAAAGTCGCCAGAAAGCTGCTCAGCGCGTAGGTCGTGACGATCGTGCGCCCAACAGGCACACCGAGCATCATCGCGCCGGTATCATTTCCGCCGATCGCATACACATTACGCCCGTAGCGTGTGTAGTGCGCGACGAATATCCCGATGATCACGACCGCGAGGAACGCGCCCGCTGCAAAGGTGAACCTGCCTTTGTCAGGGAAGACGTACACCAGTTTCGACACTTCCAGGTAGAACGGGTGCCGGATGCTGATCGAGTCAGTCGTCAGGACGTACGCCATCCCGCGCGCCAGGAACATGCCGGACAGCGTCACGATAAACGCCGGTAACTTGAAGAAGTGAATGAACACACCCATCGTCGCGCCGAATACCGTACCAATCGTCAGGGCCATGGCGAACACGAGCAGCGGGTGAATGCCCTGGCGCTCGATCATCAGCGCGCAGAAGACGCCCGTGAACGCGATCACCGAGCCAACGGAGAGGTCGATGCCGCCGGAGAGAATGACGAAGGTCACGCCGACCGCCGGGATGCCGATGTGGGCGTTGTTCCGCAGCAGGTTGCAGACTACGCGCATACTGCCAAAGCTGGAGTATTCCGTATAGCAGAAAATATACAGCGCGCTGAAGACCGCGAATGTCACAAAGAGTGGGAAGAATCGAGATTTCATGATCGTCTCCTGACCAGGCGCGTCATGGAGTGTCTGAATTCCTCGGACTGGAGTAGCAGAACGGCCAGAACCACAATCGCTTTGACGACCAGGTTTGCGGTGGGGTGCAGCTTGCTCACATGCAGCGCGGTGAGCAGGCTTTGGATAATCAGCACGCCCAGTGTGGTCTGAACCAGGTTAAAGCGTCCCCCGGTCAGCGCTGTGCCGCCGATCACCACCGCGAGGATCGCGTCAAGCTCGGCCCATTCACCGGCTTTATGCGGGTCGGCAGATTTCACTTCTCCGGCCACGATTAACCCAGCCAGCGCGGCTAGCACGCCGGAGAGGATATACACTAGCAGCTTGATCAGGCGCGCGTTGATCCCTGCGTAGTAGCTGGCGCGCGCGTTGATGCCGACGGACTCAATCAGCATGCCGATTGCCGTCCGGCGCACCACGACCGTGACCAGGATCAACACCGCTGCCGCCAGGTAGATGGGGAAGGGTAGCCCGAAGATCGTGCCGCGTCCGATGAAGGCAAGTGTCTCGTTGGTGAAAGTGGGCGATTGCCCTTCGGTGATCATCTGCGCGACGCCACGGCCCGAGATCATTAGAATGAGCGTGGCGATGATCGGTTGTATGTCGAAGAACGCGACCAGGATGCCATTCCACAGCCCGCACAACGCGCCCGCACCGAGCGCGATCAGGATCACGAAACCCGGTTTGTAGAGGATGTTGTCTGCACCGGCTTCGTAGCGGTTAATCAGCACCACAGCGGTCGCCGCGCCGATCGCCATCACCGCGCCGACCGACAGGTCGATGCCTTTGGTCGCGATCACGAGCGTCATGCCGATCGATAGCAAGATGAACGGCGCCGCGTTGTCCAGGATGTTGATTGTGCTGCCGATCAAGCGCCCGTTCACCATCCTGATAGAGAAAAAGTTCGGCGAAATGAGGCGGTTGGCGATCAGGATCAGGATCAGGGCGAACACTGTCCACAGCCCGCGACCGCTGTAGCCGGTGATCCCCACCCGCAGATCGGCCATCTTGTTCCGTATGGGAGCGACTATTTGCTCACTCATCTCTACCTCTCGGCAATTGCTTGCATAATGCTGTTTTCGCTAATCTCATCGCCCTCTAGTTCCATCGTCTTTTTGTGATCGCGCAGCACTACCACCCGGTCGCTGTAATCCACGATTTAGGCCAATTCCGACGAGCTGATCATCATCGCTTTGCCTTCGGCGGCGAGCTGTTTGATGAGGTAGATGATTTCGGCGTGCGCGCCGACGTCGATCCCGCGTGTGGGCTCGTCGAGGATCAGGAACTCGGGATCAGAGACCAGCCAGCGCGCCAAAATAACTTTCTGCTGGTTGCCGCCCGAAAGCTCTTTGACAGGTTTTTCGGCGTCAGGAGTGACGATCTGCAGCGCTTCGATCATTTGCTGGGCGAGTTCTTCCTGCTTTTTGTACGACAGGAAGCGGAACCAGCCCATCTTCGCTTGCAGCGCGAGGATGATGTTCTCGCGCACCGATAGATCGGCGATAATGCCTTCTTCCTTGCGGTCTTCCGGGCACAGCCCGAACCCCAGCTTGACCGCCTTGCGCGGTGAAGAGATGTCGACCTGCTTGCCGTCGACGATGGCGGTGCCTTTTTCGCTTTTCGTGATGCCAAAGAGCAAATGGGCGATCTCAGTCCGCCCCGATCCGAGCAGCCCCGCCAGCCCGACGATCTCGCCTTTTCTGATGTCCAGGTCGAATGGCTCCATCATGCCGCGCCGCGCAAAGCCGCGAACCTTCAGGAACGCGTCCGTTTCGCGCGCACGCTCGGATTTCTGCTTGCCGCGATAATCCAGTTCCTCAGTGAGCTGCTTGCCGAGCATGTCGGAGATTAACTGCATCCTGGGAAGTTCGCGCGTGTAATTTTCGCTGACTTTGAAGCCATTGCGCAGCACCGTGATGCGGTCGGAGATTTCGTAGACCTGGTCGATGAAGTGCGTGATCAGCAGGATGCCGATGCCACGTTCTTTCAAGGAGCGGATCACCGTGAACAGCGTCTCGACTTCGTGCCGGTCCAGGCTGGATGTCGGCTCGTCGAGAATCAGCACCTTCGCGGAGAGGTCGACGCCGCGCACGATCGCGACGATCTGCTGAATCGCGATCGAATAGGACGCCAGCTCTCGTGTGACGTCAATGTTGATGTTGAAGGTTTTCAACAACTCGGCGGCTTCGCGGTTCGCCGTGCGCATATCCACGATGCCAAAGCGCATCGGCTGGCGCCCGAGAAAGATGTTCTCAGCCACCGAGAGAGTCGGAATCAGGTTGATCTCCTGGTAGACGGCGCTGATTCCAAGCTCCTGCGCGTGCCCGGGGCTGCGCGGGTCGATTGGCTCGCCTTCGAGGTAGATCGTGCCTGCGTCCTTTTTGTGCACCCCGGTCAGCACTTTGATCAGGGTCGATTTCCCCGCGCCGTTCTCGCCCAGCAGCCCGTGAACTTCGCCATGACGCAGCGTGAAATCCACGTCGGTGAGCGCCTGGGTGGGGCCGAACGTCTTGGTGAGACCGCGGGTCTCCAGAAGCGAGGGCTGTGTTTGCTGTGTGCTCATAGTCGCCTTACCTGCTAAATCTCGTTGCGGACCGCGAGCGAGTGTTCCTGTTAGCCACGTCTTTGCCCGTCCTTCGCGCGGCGCTCGTTTGGCGCGCTCTTATGGGGAAGTCGAGCTTTTGGGCGAGTCGTACTATAATCCGGGAGGGAAGCAGCGTGCGTTTGCTTCGTGACGGCTGCTTCCCCCCTGCGCATCGCAGAAGGGAAGTCACCCTTCTGCGATGCCGCCTTTATAGGGCGTCTTACTGGCGATCCGCCTCGTAGGCCTCGCGGCTGGTGTACAGCTTGCCACCGACCGGGATCCACTTCGGCAGTTCTTCACCATTCAGGTGCGCCACCACAGCGTCGAATGCCGGGCCGCCCATGTATGTGCTGAGCTCAACCGTTGCGTTGGCTTCGCCAGCATCCAGCGCGTCGAAGACGTCCGGGATGGCGTCCACCGAAACGATCAGGATATCTTCCCCAGGAACGAGGCCGGCTTCCTTGATGGCCTCGATTGCGCCGATCCCCATGTCGTCATTGTGCGCAAACACCGCGCAGATATTGGCCGGGTCTTCCGCGCTCAGGAAGCTTTCCATCACCTGCTTGCCCTCGGTGCGGACAAAGTTGCCCGTTTCGGAGCGGATGATTTGCATGCCGGGGAACATCGCGATCACTTCGCGGAAGCCTGCGGCGCGGTCTTCTGCCGCTGCCGAACCGACCGTGCCGTACAGCTCAGCAATATTGCACTGACCAGAGGTCGCCTGGACCAGCCACGCTGCGGCCAGACGGCCTTCGTGCACGAAGTCGGACGAAACGCGCGTCACGTACAGCGACGGATCGGCGTCGACGTCACGGTCCACGATCACCACCGGGATGCCCATGTCCTGGGCTTCCATGAGGACTTCGTCCCAGCCGCTGGTTACGACCGGCGCGAGCACGATCGCGTCCACGTCACCCTGCGCGAGCCAGGCGGTAATGGCTGCGATCTGGTTTTCCTGCTCTTGTTGCGCGTCAGAGAACAGAAGGTTAATGCCGCGGGCTTCGGCCTCGGCCTGAACCGCGTTGGTGAAAGCGGTGCGCCAGGCGCTTTCCGAACCGATCTGCGAGAACCCGATGGTCAGGCCCTCACCGCCATCCTGCGCCATCACCGCCGGGGCGGCGAGCGACAGCACAATCACGACCAGGAGGAACCACTTTGCTTGCCGCATTTTATTCTCCTTGAATGGCAATCTAAAAGAGGGACTTGGGGACGAATTGTTTCAAGGCTGTTCGGGCGAGGCGC
>CAZVCM010000162.1:0-9608 GCA_964626105.1 uncultured Thermoflexus sp. | reverse complement strand
GCAATTCCTCGGTGACGCAAACCTGATCCCCGGCACCGCGCGGGAACGCGTCGCGGAAAAGGCGCTCGGCGATCTACCTCTGCGGACCCCCGCCGATGGCGCGGTCGAAGTGCTGGTCCGCCCGGAGGCGCTTATTCTGGGCGACATACCGGACGGCGCGCTCGCCACCGTCCAGCGGACGATTTACCACGGCGCGCATCAGATCGTCTGGCTGGTGCTGGCGGATGGCACGCCGCTCAAGGCGTTTGCCCCGGCGGACGTCGAGTGGCAGGCGGGCCAGCAGGTCCGCGTGACAGTGCGCGGCGCGGCGCTGGCGTATCCGGCGTAAGGCAGCAAAAATGCCCGAACCTCTCAAGCAAGCGATCCGGGCACTTATTCGATCAGAGTGCGACTGTTACGCCTTCCACGGTGGCGTGCTCGGCAGGTGCGCCTCGAACTCCGCGATCAGCGCGGCCTCATATTCTCCGGCGAACGTTCCCGCGAAGAAGCGATCCATCGCTTCCTCGTGGAACCGCCGCCACGACTGCTCCTCTTCGCCCGGCATGATCGGGTAGAACAGCGCATTGTTGGCGCGCGCGGCCTTCATATCGCCCGGCGCGTCGCCGATCATCAGGATGTGGCTCGGGTCGTAGCGCCCGCCTGACGCCAGCGACAGATGCTGCGCCTTCTTGCCCATCTCCTGCCCGGCGATCACCGCGACGAACTGCGCGATATCATGCTCGTGCCATTCTTTGTCCAGCGCAGCGGTCGGCGTGGCAGAGACCACGATCATATCCGCGCGATCCTGCATCGCCTGAAGGCTCTCGCGCACGTAGGGGAACGGCGGCACGCCGTGCACCATTTCCGCGACGGCGCTGTTCACGGCGGTCGTCCAGGCGAGCGCGCGCTCAAGCTCTGGATCGCCCGGGTGCTCAGCCATGTATCCCTTGAGGCCGCTGTCGCTATGGGGGTGCTTCTCCTGCGCGATGAACGCGCGCAGCGACTCCGCTCGCGGGATCGTCACGCCGCGCCGCTGGACCTCGTCGCGCTCGCGCAGCAAGTCGAAGACCATCACCAGCGCGGGCCAGCGATTCGTGCCGCGCCACGTCGAGTAGAGGTTGACGAACTCCGCCGCCTGCCGCGCGTATTTCGAGACAGGCTGAAGATCCCAATACTGGATGATGTTGGGAATGAAGCACTCCTTGTGCTTGATCTCCATCGTGTCGAACGCGCAGCCGTCGGAGTCGATCCCGACCAGAAAGTTATGGCGCGGCTGAAAGTCGTGCAGCGCCTGAGCCGGATTAGTCATTCAAGAGTCCTTTCACTTGCGATAAGTCTGGGGCACATACGCGGGCAGACGCTGCTCTGCAAAGTGCATTGCCAGCCGCGCAAATCGCTGCAACCCGTTCTCCAGCGGCACATCGGGCGTCTCCGCGCCGATCAGCGGGCGGGCATATTCGAGAAACTCATCGGTCACGTCGAGGCGGTTCGGCGCGATCCACGCCGCCGGGAAGGTGCGCTCCGAGTTGGCAACCTGCTCCAGCGGGACCTTGTCGTATCGCACGCGATAGTCCGCCCCAGGTTCGCGGAGGATCGTTGCCATGAAGCCATGCTCGCCTGCCGCCGCGATCTGCACCGCTTTGCGCCCGACTTCGTACGCTTCCTCAAGATCGACCACCGACGCGTACAGCATATTGTGACGCTGATCCGTGCCGGGGATGTTCGCGCGCGCCGACCCAGGAACCGGCAGCCCGCGCCCATTCAGCGCGTTGATCACCGCCTGCCCGACCATCATCTTGCTCGCGCCGAACTCGGTGTGGCCGAATGCGTCTTTGCGCTCGCCCAAAGAGCCGACGTCGTACCCCTCGCTAACGATCACCAAGGCGCGGCCCTCGCGCTTCAGCAGGTCGTTCACGGCATCCGCGAGGTCGTCCAGCGGCAGCTTCGCTTCGGCCAGCACGATCAGCAACGGAAGCGCGCGCCCCGGATCGGCCAGCCGCGCCGCCGCCGGAATGAACCCGATCTTGCGGCCCATCGCCTGCACGACCAGCACCGGGTCCGCCGGGCTAGACCCCGCGTTCTCCTCGTTGAGGTTCTGCACATTCAGCGCCCAATAGCGCGCCACGCTGCCGTACCCCGGCGTGTGGTCGATCAGTTGGAAGGCCGAGTCGCCCACGTCGTTGTCGATCGTCTTCGGCACGCCGACCGCGATCAAGTCCAGGCCGCGCTCGGCGGCGAGGCTGGCGACCTTGTGCGCGGTGTCCATCGAGTCGTTGCCGCCGATGTAGAAGAAATACCCGACATCGTGCGCTTTCATGACCTCAATCACACGCTCGAAGTCTTCCTGCTGGCCGCTTTTGAGCTTGTAGCGGCACGTGCCGATCGAGCCGGCGGCGGGTGTCGCGCGCAGCAGCGCGATCTCGCGCGGGTCCTGCGACGAGAGGTCGAGCAATTCTTCTTTCAGCACGCCCTCGATCCCGTGCCAACCACCATAGACCGTCCCGAAGGTGTCCGGATAGTCGCGGCAGGCTTCGATCACCCCGCGCAAGGAGTTGTTAATGACGGGCGTCGGCCCGCCGGATTGAGCGACAATCACATTTCGCGGCATAAAGGTTTTCCTTTCACGCGCCGATCAGATAGGGTGGCGCCGCTAATCTTCCCACTCAGTGTGGAACGTGCCTTGCTGGTCGATGCGGCGATAGGTGTGCGAGCCAAAGTAGTCGCGCTGCGCCTGTGTCAGATTGGCGGGCAGCCGCTCCGAGCGGTACGCGTCGAAGTAGGCCAGCGACGCCGACAGCGCCGGAACCGGGACGCCATGCTGCACAGCCAGCGCGATCACACGCCGCCATGCGTCCTGCCGTTCCGCGATCGCGCTGCGGAACGGCTCCGCTAGCAGCAAGTTCGGCAGATCGGGTTGCGCGCCGAACACCGCGCGGATGTCTTCCAGCAGCCCGGCGCGGATGATGCAGCCGCCTCGCCAGATAGTCGCGATCTCCGCCAGATTGAGGTCATAGCTGTATTCGGCGCTGGCCGCTTGCATCAGGTCAAAGCCCTGAGCATAGGCGCACAGCACCGCGGCATAAAGCGCAGCGCGTACATCCTCGAACAGCGCGACGCGGTCACCCGTAAAGGATGGCGCACCCGGCGGGAAGACCTGCGCTGCCTGCTGGCGCTCCGCGCGGTGCGCGGAGATGATGCGCGCCTCAACTGCCGCGTTGATCGTGTGCGTCGGCACGCCGAGGTCGAGCGCGTTCTGGCTGGTCCACTTGCCGGTACCCTTCTGCTGCGCTTCGTCGAGCATAAGCTCGACCAGTGGTTGCCCGGTTGCGTCATCCTGCCGGGCGAAGATCGCGGCGGTGATCTCGACCAGGTACGAATTCAACTCAGCCCGGTTCCACGCGCTAAAAGCGGCGTGCAGCTCGTCTGCGGTCGCCCCGCCGACGCGTTTCAGCAGGTCGTATGCCTCGGCGATGGCCTGCATGATGCCGTACTCAATCCCGTTATGGACCATTTTGACGTAGTGCCCCGCACCGCGCGGTCCGATATAGGCCACGCACGGCTCGCCGTCCACCTTCGCGGCGATCGCGCGGAAGGCAGGCTCGATCAGCTTGTACGCTTCAGGCTGCCCGCCCGGCATGATCGCCGGACCGCGCAGCGCGCCCTTCTCTCCACCGGAAACGCCCGCGCCGAAGAAGTAGTACAGCCCCTCATCTTCCATCAGGCTAGCGCGGCGCTCGGTGTCCATGAAGAAGCTGTTGCCCAGGTCGATCAGTAGATCGCCTTTGGACAGGTGCGGCTTAACGGACTCAATCGCCGCGTCTACCACGCCTGACGGAACGAGCAAAATGATGCGACGAGGCGTTTCCAGCGCGGCGACGAACGCAGGGATGTCATCCATCGCTTCGAGCGCCCCAGCCTGATCCGCGATCTTAAAGGCGGATCGTTTTTCCGGCGCGAGATCGTACCCGGCCACGCTAAAGCCGTGCGAGGCCAGGTTGCGCGCCAGGTTCGCACCCATCACGCCCAGGCCCATCATACCAATCTGAAATCTGGCCATCTTTAAACTCCACCTTTCAGGTCGCGCCCTACGAGCGGCGCGCTACCTCTCCCAAAAACACCCATCTGGCGCCTCTAGCGTTGATCTGAACGGACACGATATAAATGCTCGCCCGCCTTCGGGATGTAGACTACACCCTCATCCTCGCGGCCTTGCCAGTCCGCCGGGTTGATCGTCGCCGGATCGGCGTAGCCGAGGTTGAGCGCCGCGCACTCGTCCGGCGGGATCTGTGAGGCGAGCGTCACCTGGATGCGCGGGCGTTCGACGCCTTGCTCGAACGTGCCGGATCCTTTCAGGTGCGTGCTGTGCGCCAGGACGCCAAGCGGGACATCCGCGAATCGCTCCCACTGCTTGAGAAAGTAGTCCCGCACATGGTAGCCGACGCGGAAGATGTGTTGCCCGTGTACAACGCTCACCGAGCGCAGGTGTGGCGCGTAGACGATCACCTCGCCACCGTCCGCGATGCCCGGCTCCAACTTGTACATCGCTTTCGCAGCGGTCCACAACTCGTCATACATCGGCGGCGCGTGCGACAGCACTCGTTGAAACGGGTGGTCCAGCCAGACAATATGCCGTTCGGACGACAACTGCGCAGCGGCGTGAAACGCGGCTTCGTGCGGGCCGATGAACACCCCCGCCAGCCCGTCGCCCTCGACCACCAGCGCCGCCAGCGTGACGGGCGTCGGAACCAGTTCAGCGGCGGCGTGGATCATGGCGCGCATCGGCGTGCGCTCGATCCCGATCGTGTGGAGAATCGTCTTCAACGCGCCTAGCCAATGAGTCACGTTGATCATCTCCGGCCCGGAAATGCCGGGGAACAGATACTTCGCCCCGCCAGAGAACCCAACCACCTCATGAGGGAAAGTCGGTCCGACGATCAGCAGGTGGTCATACTCGAGCGCGCGACGGCTGATCCGCACCGGAACATCCCCGCCCAGCGACGGATGCCATACATCCCCGGCGAGCGCCTGCACCTGCTCTTGCGAGAGCACGCCCACCTCGACCAGCGCGCCGTCATCGTCCCAAACATGGTTGAACAACCCAACATGGCGAAAGGTTGTCGCGCGCGCTTCGGGCGTCAGGCCGACCAGTTGCAGCATCGAGTCGTCATTGAGCGGCAGATGCGTCCCAAGCGCGACCATGAAATCAAGCTGGCGCGCCGAGCCAAGCGCCTCCACCAGCATGGGAAACAGCTGCGGCAGCGGCATGGTCCGCGTGTGATCGGGGATCAGCACCAGCACGCGCTGCCCATCGAAGCGCCCGGCTAGCCCGTCGGCCAGCGCGATGCGAATCTGCTCCTGCGAGAGCACGCCCTCGCCTGAGTATGCGGCGGCGTAGAGCGGTGAGAGTGTGTCAGACGCCAGCATACGCGTTGAAACCTCCATCTATAGGCAGCACGACGCCGGTCACGAACGCCGCCGCAGGAGACGCCAGCCACAGCACCGGTCCGATCAAGTCGTCCGGCGTGCCAAAGCGCCCCATTGGCGAGTGCTTCAAAATCTCCTGTCCGCGCGGAGTCAGATCGCCTGTCTGTTCGTCAATTAGCAGGTAGCGGTTCTGGTTTGTCAGGAAGAATCCCGGCGCGATGGCGTTCACGCGCACGCCCGGCGAAAACTCCTGCGCGACGTACACCGCCAGCCACTGCGTGAAGTTGGTGACCGCTGCCTTCGCTGCGCTGTATGCCGGGACGCGCGTCATCGGGCGGAACGCGCTCATCGACGAGATGTTCACGACGACACCATCGCCGCGCTCTGCCATGCCGCGCCCGAACACCTGCGTCGGCATGATCGTCCCCAGCAGGTTCACGTCGAGCACATCGCGCAGCACGTCTGCAGGCAGGTCAAAGAAGGTCCGCTGCTCGTCGGTCGTCGCTTCGGCGCGGTTGCCACCGGCGCAGTTGACCAGTATCGAGGTTGGGCCGAACTCCGCGCGCACTTGCGCTTCCGCCTCGACTAACCCGTCGCGGTCGAGCACGTCGCCATAAACGGCCATTGCGCGCGGGCCAATCTCCTCGGCGCAAATCTGGCCGCGCTCTTCCAGGCGATCAAGCAGCGCGACGTTCGCGCCGTGTTCGGCCAGACCTTTAGCAATCGCAAAACACAGCACGCCACAGCCGCCAGTAACGACCGCAGTTTTTCCCGTGAAATCAAATGCATCAGCGATGGTCATGTCTCGGGGACTCCCTGCCCCACAGGCGCCGTCGAGCCGCGCACAACTAGCTCAACCGGCAGCAGTGTCCGATGTGGAATGCGGCTCTTCGGGTGTGCGAGCCGCTTCAGTAGCGCGCGCATGGCCCGCTCTCCCTGCTCGTGGGCGGGCACGCGCACAGTCGTCAGCGGCGGCTCAACATGCCGCGCCGAGAGGATGTCGTCGCAGCCAGTGACCGCCAGATCATCCGGAATGCGCAGGCCGCGCGCGCGGCAAACGGCGTACACTTCGAGCGCAACCTCGTCATTAAACGCGACCACCGCGTCCGGTCGATCGTCACGCGCCAGCAGCGCATCAATGACGTCGTACCAGTCCGGCGTGGCGTAGGTCGGCTGATCGATCTCGTAACAGAGCGACAGATCAGGCGCCACACCGGCATCCTGGTGCGCGCGCACAAACCCGTCATAGCGCATCCGCGCGGGGTGATAGTGCGGCGCCGCAAGGTTTAGCAGCGCGATCCGCCGGTGGCCGAGCGCAAGCAGGTGCGCGGTCGTCTGATAGATCGAACTGACATGATCGACCAGCACGCAGGGGACATCTTCCTGATCGACCAGGTAATTGCACAGCACCAGGGGAACCTCGTCGCGCGCCAGCGCCATAACAGCATCCGGCGCGGCGCGAGGCGAGATGTACAGCACGCCGTCGGCGAAGGTCTGCAGTGTGAGGAACTCAACGTACGCCTGCTCGCGAGAGGCGTCCCCGCGCGTGCTACACAGCAACAGCGTGTACCCTGCGCCAATCGCCACATCCTCGATCGCCTCGACCATCCGGTTGATAACCGGATCCGCGATAGTGGGCAGCACGACCGCAATCGTTCGCGTCTGGCTGGTGCGCAGGCTGCGCGCGGCGATGTTCAGCCGGTAATCTAGCTGGCGGATCGCCTCATTCACCCGCTGGCGTGTAGCAGCGCTGACCAGTTCCGGGTTATTTAACACGCGTGAGACGGTCGCGGTGGAGACGCCAGCCAGCCGGGCGACATCTTCCATTTTGGCAGGCATAGCAAAACCTCATGCGTGGCTGCCAGCGCGAACGACATCAATCGTTTAGCGCCGCCAAAGCGAACGTTGTAATCGATTACATTAAAGCCGATCTGGGAATAGATGTCAAGCGCGGGCGATTAACCGCGCCGGGTGACGTGCAAGCGCATGAACGCGCTGACGCGCTCAACGTGCCGTCGCTCGCCTTCAAGCACGAGTCGATCCCGCGCGATGGGGACAGTGCCGAGATAGTCGGGTTCCAGCGCTTCCAGCCAGGCCGCCCAACCCTCCCCGGTAACTTCCAGAAAATCAGTGACCGTGCCACCCACCTGCACCAGAAGGTCCATGACGCGGAAGCGCGGCACGTGACGTACTTCGATCACCACACGCACAGCGGCGTCAGGCTTCACGTGGGACAAGCACCACCGCCTCGCCATGGAGGACGACCGCGCCATCCTGGTTGGTGCAAGTTGTGGCCAGTGTGGCGATCCCGCGCTCTGGCCGGAATGCGGTGACTTCAACGGTCGCGGTAATCGTATCGCCGATGAACACCGGCGCCTTGAACTGGAGTGTCTGGCTCATGTAGATCGTGCCTTCGCCGGGGAGATCGTTCGCGAGCGTTGCGGAGAGTAAGCTCGCGGTCAGCATGCCATGCACCAGCCGCCGCCCGAAACGGGTCTGTGCGGCATAGCCGTCGTCCAGGTGGACCGGATTCGTGTCGCCGCTGATCTGCGCAAACCCGCGCACATCCTCGTCGGTAAATGTTTTGCTGCGGCTCGCTATATCGCCAATGGATAGCGCCAAAATTCTCACTCCTCTGCCTATATCGCTCCGTGGAACCGCTCAGCGCAGCCAGGGCGAGCGGAAGCCTCGCTCCATCGATTGAAACAGCCAGGTAGTCGCGAACAACAGCCAGAACACAAGCGCGATCGCAAGTGTCATCAGCGGCCCGAGCGATGCTTGCCGCCGATCACCTGGCTGTGTTTTTTGTCCGCGCTGGCAAAGCAGGCTCCGCAGTTGCACCACCGCGACCACGCTGGTGATCACGGCCAGCAACAGCAGCGCCACCATCCCGCATCCGCTCAGCCATCCTTCTCCGAGCGTCTCCAGAGTCATCATGTGATACTCTTCTGCGCTCACGGTGCACGCCGATCAGCACGCCGTTCGCAGGCGCAACGCGAGCGTGTCATCCTACGGTGATTGTACCATATGCATCCCGTGCCAGGATGCCCTGAGGAGCCCCGCGCGACGGAGAGCAATGCGGTATACTGAAAGCTGTCGAGACACTTACATCCCTTTCGTCATAGTGATCTTAGCGAGAGGAGCGCGGTCAATGCGCTTTATTGATAAGCTGCGGGACGCGCAGCAGCAAAAAGACTCCTGGCTGTGTGTGGGGCTGGACCCTAATCCGGAATTGATTCCACCAGGGGTGTCCTTGAAAACGTTTTGCCAGACGATCATCGACGCAACTCACGAACAAGCATGCTCGTTTAAGTTCAACCTTGCGTTCTTCCTCATCTACGGCCCAGAAGGCTATGCGACCCTGGCCGACATGATCGCAGCCGTGCCGGACGGTATTCCGGTTATTCTTGATGCGAAATTCGGTGATATTGACTACACTGCGCAACAGCAAAAGCATCTCACATTCGATTTGTTGAAGGCGCATGCCGTCACGCTGACACCGTATATCGGCATCGAGTGCATTCTGCCCTTCCTGCAAAATCCCGATGCGATGGTGTTGGTTTTGGTCCGGTCCGCCAATCGGTTCGGGAACGATTTTCAGACGTGGCCGAGCAAAGAGTCCCCGCTTTTTCGCTATGTGACCGCAGAACTCAATACGTTAGAGCAGCGCTATCCGGGCCAGATTGGCGTGAGCGCTGCCGCAACTTTGCCGCGCGATCTGGCTCGCATCCGGAGCTGGGCGCCGAACCTGCCGTTTCTTATCCCCGGCGTGGGTGTTCAGGAAGGGGATTTGCGATCAGCGGTGCAACACGGTGCGACCCGCACAGGGATCGGCCCGATCATCAATCTCACGCGTGCGATCTCTCACGCCAGCAGCGGCGCGGATTTTGGCGAGCAGGCACGTGCTGCCGCGGAACATTGGGTGAATGCTATCCGCCGGGAGCGCGATGCGCTCCGCGTGTGATCCCGGCGGGATGTGAGGGATCTAGCCTTGACGAGGCACACGCCGGCTGGTACAATTCCGCCCACTTGAGAGCTTAACGCCCCATTCGTCTAGCGGCCCAGGACGCTGCCCTCTCAAGGCAGAAACAGGGGTTCGAGTCCCCTATGGGGCATAAATCGCTCGTGGTCTTGAGACCCGAGCGGTTTTGTTTATCGCCACTGTCCCCGCCTCTTACCTTCCCTTGCGAGCCGCCCGAATCACC
>CAZVCM010000161.1:0-9612 GCA_964626105.1 uncultured Thermoflexus sp. | reverse complement strand
ACCGCATGGCCCATACCTGGAAGGCGAGCCGCTTGACGATCTGTTGCGCGCGGCGCCCTGGATCGCCGTGACGCAGTTTTCGGTCGACAAGTTCACGCCAGTGATCGTCCGCGATCCGCGCGATCTGGCTCCGGCGGGCGCGCTCGCACGTTTTGGCGAGGCGGTGACGCTCCTTGACGCGCAGGCGTCCGCGCAACTGGACGCACGCGCGCTGAGCGTGCGGTTAGCGTGGTCCGTGCAGGCGCCCGCGCCGCTGAAGCTGTTCGTGCATGTCTGGTGCGGGGACCAGTTGGTCGCGCAGTCGGACGGCTATCCCTGGGGCGACCTGTACCCGTTCGCCGCGTGGCAGCCGGGCGAGGAGCGCGTCGAGCGCCGCCTGATCCGCTTGCCGGACGATGTCTCCGCCGCGTGTCTGAGTGTGACCGCCGGGCTGTACCACGAGGCGACGCTTGAGCGCCTGCCCGCGCTGGACCCGCGCACCAGCGATCCGCTGGCGGGCGAAACAGCCCCGGTGCCGCTCGATTTCTCCGGGTGAATCAGCCCAAAAGTCATAATGGCGTATTCGTAGAATATCGTTTACAATAGAAGGCAGGTGGTTAGACCGCACCTCACACAACGCCCTGTTGCCAGTCAGCAAACTAGTCTGAGCGAATTGTTTGAGCGTGCTCGACTCCTATCTGGTCGTCCACAATCCGTTTAAATTCCTAATCGCAAGGTTTCCCATTGGCCTTGAATTGGCGGTGCGAGTCGCTCCGGCGACTTCCCTCTTTTGACGCTAAACGCTTTGCGCGACTTGTCAACGTCCGTCAAAGAACGACATAATCTCAACATGGGGTGAAAGGCCCCTTCCTCGCTCGGAGATTCGTATGGATATTGCCGAACTCGAAACGCAAAATCTCGAAGAACTGCGCAACCTGGCACGCGACGCGGATATCGCCGGGTTCAGCCGCCTGAAAAAGCAAGACCTGATCCTGCGCCTGCTGAAAGACAAAGCAGAGAAACAGGGACATAAGCTGCGCGGCGGCATTCTCGAAGTCATTGACGACGGCATTGGCTTCTTGCGCTCAGATCACTATCTGCCTGGGCCGGATGATATCTATGTCAGCCAGACGCAGATTCGCCGCTTCGGCCTGCGGACTGGCGACATGGTGATCGGGCAGGTGCGGCCGCCCAAAGACTCAGAGAAGTACTACGGGCTGCTGCGCGTCGAAGCCGTCAACGGCCTCGACCCCGAGCAAGCCAAGCGACGCCCACGCTTCGACGATCTGACCGCGATTTTCCCCGAAGAACGTTATGACCTGGAAACCAACCCGCGCATCCTGTCTACTCGGCTGCTGAACCTGATCGCGCCAGTTGGACGCGGGCAGCGCGGTTTGATCGTCAGCCCGCCCAAAGCCGGTAAAACGACCGTGCTGAAAGAGGTCGCCAACGCGATCAGCACCAACTATCCTGAAGTGCATCTGATGGTCGTGCTGATCGGCGAGCGCCCCGAAGAAGTCACCGACATGGACCGTTCGGTCGATGCCGAAGTGATCAGCAGCACGTTCGACGAGCCGGTGTCGTACCATGTGCGGGTGGCCGAAATGGCCCTGGAACGCGCCAAGCGGCTGGTCGAGTCAGAGCGCCACGTCGCGATCTTGCTGGACAGCATCACGCGGCTGGCGCGCGCCTATAACCTCGTAGTCCCGCCGAGCGGCCGCACGCTGACCGGTGGCCTCGACCCGTCCGCGCTGTACCCGCCTAAGCGGTTCTTTGGCGCAGCGCGTAACGTCGAGGAAGGCGGCAGCCTGACGATCGTGGCGACCTGCCTGGTGAAAACCGGCAGCCGCATGGACGACGTGATCTACGAGGAATTCAAGGGCACCGGCAACATGGAGCTGCACCTCTCGCGCGAGCTGCAAGAGCGCCGCGTTTTCCCGGCGTTCGACATCACGCAGTCGTCCACGCGCCGCGAGGAACTGCTGCTCGGCCCGGATATCCTGCAGCGCGTCTGGACCATGCGCCGCATGCTGATGCAGATGCAGCAGCCTCCGGCCAATTACGACAACGTGAGCGCGACCGAAGCGCTGATCAACCAGCTTCGGCACACCGACAACAATGACGATTTTCTCGAGGAAATCACGCGGCGCTAACTCCGACGCTGGTCCTTGATCGCGAACCCCGCCGATGGCACGCGCTGCCGGCGGGGTTTTTGATTCGCGCGGGTGCGGGCAGGGCTATCTCTCGGCGGCGACCCGCCACAGGTACAGCGACGCGACCGAGCCGTACGGTGAATAACGCTGGCGAAAGCGATCGAAGGTCGGCCTGTCGATCTCATCATGCTCGTAGAGCCGCATCATCCCGCGCCGGATCGCCAGATCGCCCCAGCTCACCACGTCCGGGCGCTGCATAGCGAAGATCAGCACCATCTCAGCGGTCCAGATGCCGATGCCGCGCAGCGACGACAGCCGCGCGATCACCTCGTCATCGGGCAGATCGCGCAGCGCGTCCAGATTGAGCGCGCCGTCCGCTACCGCTTCGCCAATCCCCTTGAGATAGCTCGCTTTGCGCATCGACAGACCGCATTGCTGGATGTCTTCAACCGCTACCGCCTGGACGATCTCTGGCGTGATCGCGCCGAAGCGCGCCACCAGCCGGGTCCAGACGGTCCGCGCTGCCGCGCCGGAGATTTGCTGCGCGACGATGCTGTGCGCCAGCGCTGAGAACACATCCGGATGCACCGGGCGCTCGATTATGCCGATGCGATCGATGGCGCGCCCTAGTGTGCGGTCCCGCGCCTTCAAGTGATCGATCTCGGCCTGCCCGTAGCGAAAGACTTCCATTATTCCGTGACACGCGCGCGCCACGCCTGGATCGCGCGGGCGTGCTCGGGGTAATGGCTGTAGGTGTCCAGCCGCAGACGCCGCCGGAAGCGCGTCTCGGTCGCGATCTGGTCGTCAGGCGCGTTTCGCACGTAGTCGATCAGGCGGTGGTGCGTCTCGTCAAATTGCGCCAGCACCTCATCCAGCGAAAGATGGCGCTTGTACTCGCTCATCTGCGCGTTGAAGGCGTTCAGCCCACCGTACAGGTCGGCGTAGCGCGGCGGCGTTGTGCCTTCGAGAATCAGCGGCAGCATCTTGAGCGCTTCTTCTTCCCAGGTGGTGACGTGCGCCAGAATGTCCTTGACCGACCATTCTCCGGTGACGCCCGGCTCGGTCATCTGTGCCGCGTTCAGCCCGGCGTAGGACGCTTTGAGGTCTGCCCACGCCTTTTCGAGCTTGTCGAGAAGCTGCTGTTTGGTCATGGCTGCTCCCTTCTGAAAGCGGTTAGCGGTGAGCCAAACGCGGATCGCAGACCGGCGTAACCGCCGCCTTCCGCTGCTTGTTGCGGTGCTTAGCTGTCTTGGGCTGGTCTATGCTCGTGCTAACTGCTAATTGCTAACCGCTAACTGCTTCTTAGGATGCGCCGTGCGCCAGCACAACGAGCGGGATCGTCCGCAGGATGATTTGCAGGTCCAGCCCCAGCGACCAGTTGTCGATGTAATAAATGTCGAGCAGGCACATTTCCTCAAAGGGAACCTGGCTGCGCCCGCTCACTTGCCACAGCCCGGTCAGGCCGGGTGTGACGCGCAGCCGCTGGCGGTGCCATGACTCGTAAAGCTCGACTTCCTGCGGGACCGCCGGACGCGGCCCAACCCAGCTCATTTCGCCGCGCACGATGTTCCAGATCTGCGGCAGCTCGTCGATGCTGAAGCGCCGGATCCAGCGTCCGACGCGCGTGACGCGCGGATCGTCGGATGGTTTCGGGTGGCGCGGGTCGTCGCCGGTCTGCCGGACCAGGTCCGCCCACATCTCTTCGGCGTTGTTGACCATCGAGCGGAATTTATAGACTTTGAACAGCCTGCCGTTGACACCGACGCGGTCCTGCGCAAACAGGATCGGGCCCGGCGTATCGAGACGGATCGCGATCGCGACGATGATCCCAATCAGCAGCGCGAATGGCGCGACGAGCAGCGTCAGCGTCAGATCGAGCGCGCGCTTCATCACCTGGCTGCCCATGTGGAAATGCGCCTCGCCGTTCAGACCAAGCAGTGGGATACCGCCCAGCATTTCGACCTGCACCTGGCTCAAGCTCAGTTCGAACAGGTCCGGCACGGTGCGCACGCGGATGCGATTGCGCTCGCACTCGCGGATCACGCTGAGGATGCGCCGCTGCGCCAGCCAGGGCAGCGTGATGATCACCGTGTCGATCAGCCGTGTTTCGAGGATATGCGGCAGGTTTTCGACACCGCCCAGCGCCGGAACGCGCCCCAGATCGGTGTGCCCGCGCTCCGGATCGTCGTCCACGAAGCCGACCACTTTGAAACCGAGATCGGGCCGGGCGACCATCGTCTGCAGCACCGAGCGCCCGACCGATCCTGCGCCGACCACCAGCACGCGCTCCACGCCAATGCCGCGCTTGCGCATCTGCGCCTGGATCAGCCGCAGCACCAGCCGCCACAGGCCGAGCAGGGTGATCACCAGCAGCGCGGCCTGCACGATCAATAAACGGGAGAAGACGAGCGGTTGAAGCAGGAAGCTGACGGCCATCACCCCGACCGCGGTGTTGGTCGCGCTGTTGCCGATGGCAAAAAGCTCGTCCCACCACGTCCGCCCGCGCCGCTCGCGGTACAGCCGCCCATTGTGGTTAAAGAGCAGGATCAGCCCGGCGAACAGCACTGTATAGGGAATGTACGGCGTGAAGGGCGCGACGTTCGCTTCATCGACTGGCTCGAGGAATTGGAGTTCGTAGCGCAAATAGTACGAGATCAAAAATGCAACCCCCACCAGCGCGGCGTCGCCGAACATGACCACCACGCGCGGCAGGTTATAAATTCTCTTCCCATTCATGCTCAATCGTTCCCCACCGATTCCCCAAACGCCCGCCGGTAGCTGGCGACCGTCTGCACAGCAGTCCGCGCCCAGGTGAACTGCCGCGCCCGCGCGCGCCCGCGCTCGGATGCCTCGGCGCGCCATGCGCTATCGTGCATCGCCTGCGCCAGCGCGTCGGTCCAGGCGGCTTCGTCGTGCGGCGGCAAGCAGCGCCCCGCGTCACCTGCTGCTTCCGGTAGCGACGAAGTGTCCGCGACCAGCACCGGCGTGCCACACGCCATCGCTTCGAGCACCGGCAGCCCGAAGCCCTCGAACACCGACGGATAGACGAACGCTTCGGCGGCGTTGTACCACAGCGGCAAGTCTTCCGCCGGGATGTACCCCGGCAGGTGAACCGTCGCCGCCAGATCGCGCGCTGCCAGCGTTTGCTCGATCTCGTCCATCATCCACCCGCGCCCGCCGGCCAGCACCAGATGCACCGCTTCGCGCTCGGCGGCGGGCAGCGCAGCGTAGGCGCGCAGCAGCAGCGGCAGATTCTTGCGCGGCTCCAGCGTCCCCAGATACAGGAAAAAGCGTGGCGGCAGCCCCGCCCGCTGGCGGAACACCTCGACCTCGTCGCGCGGCAGCGGCGCGAACACCTCGCTCACGCCCGGCACGGCGACATCAATCCGGTCCGCCGGGACACCGAAGATCGCAGTCAGGTCGGCGGCGGTGCTGCGCGAGATCGCGATCACACGGCGCGCCGTGTGGCACGAGCGGCGCGTCAGCAGCCGTAAATACAGCCGTCGCGCCGCTGGAAGCCGCTCCGGAAAGCGCACAAAGCTGATGTCATAGATCGTCACCACGAACGGCACGCGGCTGAAAACCGGCGCTACAAACGCAAGCTGGTGCGACAGGTCTGGCCCGGTTTGCGCCAGCGCCAGCGGCTGCGCGAGTTGCTCCCACGCGATTCGCGCCAGGGGCCGCGCCGTGCGCCACGCGCTGCGCCGCACCGTCAGGCGCGGGTCGTCCGGCAGCGCCGCCTGCGGCCCGGCGAGCACCGTATAACGCAGCGCCGGGTCGGCATCCGGCAGCGCCCGCAGCAGGTTAGCGATGTAACCGTTAATTCCCGCGCTGCGATAGCCTGCCTGCGCCGTCAACAGGTGCGCGTTGAGGGCAATATGACGCTCTGCTGGCTGCATGACGCGGATTATACCAGAGATTGCAGGGAGTCAGGACTGCGTGAGGGAAGCGTCAGGCGCCGGGCGGGCGGATGCGCGTTGGTGGCGGTGGGTAGCCCTGGGGGTAGCGTCGCGCGCGCCGGGGATCGCGGCGTTGCCTCATGCGCATGCTGAGCACAATCGCACCCACGCCGATCATGAAAATCATCACGCCGATGGACGCGATCGCGGAGATGATCAGGCGGGCGGTCGGCTGAAGCTCCTCGTCGTCTGGTGTCGTTTCGAGAACAGTCGCGCTGGTTTGGGCGGGCTGGTCCTCGGCGGTGGTGAGGGGAATCGCGCCGTAATCCGTGATCGTCAGACGCTGGCCGGGGTCGAGGTTAAACGTCCCTTCGTTGGCGGTCGTGCTGCGAAAGGCCGGGTCGTCCACAAAGGTGATGGTATACGCGCCGGTCAGCAGGTTCTCAAAGCAGTACTGCGCCTCGCCCTCGGCTATGACGTGCGTGGCGATCACCTCGCCGCCGGTCGACAGGTTGACGGTGATGCCCGCCAGCGGCGTTTCGGTCTCTTCGCGGATGGCGTTGCCGTTGAGGTCAGCGTAGGTGGCAACGCAGATCGCGCCGGTCTCGGTCTGCGCGCGTGCCGGGAGCGCCGCGCTCAGCGCCAGCGCCGTGACCAGCGCGCCAAGCGCCAGCCGCGCCACAGAATATCGGAACCGCGCGCGTTCTGTCATGGGTATGCTGCCCCTTCCGCCTGCGATCGGCTGAAAGTATAGCGCGACGAGGGAAGCTGTCAACCGCACGAGGCGAGCGCCGTGAGGCAGACGACGGGCCAGCGTCATTGTCAAATACAGTGGCGCGCGGTAAAGTGGGCCGCTGCTGAATTTTACTGTGAGATGGTCCACGGGGCAGGAGTATCGGATGAAGGGTTACTTGATTGCCTGTTGTGTCAGGGCAGGATGCGATCATGTCCGCTGACGAACCGCGCCGCACCGCGCCGGGCGCAGACACGTCCGGGGGCCGCTGGCTTGTTCGCGTCGCGCTCGCGGGCGCTGTGCTGTTCGCGCTGGTGATGGCCGTGATGGCGCTGCGACCCGGCGATGATGACCCGGCGCCGCCGCCCGAGCCGACAACTGCCCCGCCGCTGGAACCGACCACCGAGCCAACAACCGAGCCGACGCTCCCGCCGCTGGAGATCGCGTCGGTTGAGAACCCGACGCCGCTCCCGACCGAGCCGTCGATCCGCAGCGCGCCGGTGGACTGGGCGCAGCCCACTGCCGATCCACAGATCGTTGCGAACGCGCTGGCCCAGCCGGTCGATGCGTCAGGTGGCATGTTGCGGCGCGACCTCGATCCCTTCACAATTCTGCCGGCGCGCAGCCGCAGCGATGTGATTACCTACGCCGTCCAGCCGAACGACACGCTGCAAAGCATCGCGGAGCGCTTCGGGCTGCAACAGTCGACCATCATCTGGTCGAACGACCGCTTCTACGTCAACGCCATGCGGATCGGGCTGGAGTTGAACATCCTGCCGGTCGATGGCGTCTATCACCACGTCGACGAGCCGAAATCAATCCGCACCATCGCGGAGGAATACGAAGTCGATCCGTATACGATCATTGACTCGGAGTTCAACGAACTCTACGGCGTGACGCCGGACGTAATCCTGCCGGAAGGGCTGTTCGTCGTAGTGCCGGGCGGGACAGGCTCGACCGAGCCGATTTACTGGGACCCCGGCATCGTCATGACCAGCGAGGACACCGAATCACGCGGGGTGGGCGTCGTCGCGGGGACGGAAACCGCACTATTCGCCGTCGGCGATCCCGGTTCGTGTGGCGTGCAGGTCGTCTCCGGCGGATCGCCGCCGGTCGGCTCACCGATCTACCGTAATTACCGCATCACGCAGGACTATTCGTGGACGCATGGCGGGATCGATCTCGCCGTGCCAGAAGGTACGCCGGTCTTCGCGGCGGGCGGCGGCACGGTGATCTTCAAGGGCTGGAGCACGTGGGGCTATGGCTATACGGTCGTGATCGCGCATGGTGGCACGCTTTCAATTTACGGTCACCTCAACGGCGCGTTCGTGGGCTGCGGTGAGGTCGTCAGCGCGGGGCAGAACATCGCGGTCACTGGCAATTCGGGCCGGTCGAGCGGCCCGCACCTGCACTTCGAGATTCGCGGCGGCGCGGGCGTGCCGGTCAATCCCTGGAACTATCAGGGCTTTTAGCGGTTAGCCAATAGGCCGTGTGATCGTAGGGGCGCAGCTTGCTGCGCCCGCTTTCGTCTCCTGGGTTACAGAACAGCGGGCGGATACGGTCTACCTGAATGCTGTCTTCGCTCCTGCTAACTGCTAACGACTAATCGCTAACTGCTGATACGCTGCCTTCCGACAGCGTCAGGTCATCGAACGCCACGCGGATGGATTGCTCCTCATTCGCCCCGGCGAAGAAGCCCACCTGCCCGGCGCGCCGGTAGCGGCTGCCATCCGCGCTCCCGAGATTCTCACCGTTGACCGTCAGCGCGAGCGTGTCACCCAGGCACGCCGCGCGGATCGTGTTGCTCGCCGCACCCTGGTGGATGACGCCGGTCTGGCGCCAGGGCAGCAGGTCGTCGAACGTGATGATCTGGTTTCGCAGCTCGCCGATGCCAAAGTGCCCGTCGCCGCTGATCAGAAAGACATAGCCGGTCTGGTCGTCGGGCGTGTCGCCGGTCAGGCGGCAGCCCACGCCGTAAAGGTTATCGTCGTCGCTGCTGAGCTGTTCGGCTTCAACCTCGATAATCACGTCTTCCAACGCGTCGCCACCCGCGCCCCACGTAAACGACGCGGCGCGCCCGGCGGTGTGCTCTAACACATAACGGCCATCGATCACACCTAATACGGAGCGGGGAGTCTCTCCATCTGGTGGATAGTCGCCTTCTTCCCACGCGCCGCTCGTGTCGAACGTCTCGGTCGCGATCACCGCGCCGATCTCGATCGCGGGCGCGTCTTCGCTGCTGCACGCGGCCAAACTAAGGATCGCCACCATCACCAGCAGCAGAAGCATTACTCGTCGCATGAATCTCTCCGAACGCACGGGCGGCGCCACACCGGAATCCGCCGCAGAAACCTTGCCCATTATAAGCGATGCGCCAGAACCCATAAAGTTACACTTTGCGGCAGACGTGCTAAGACTCTGTATAGGAGAATAGGAGCGCGTTTGACGGATTCAAAATAGCTATCGAGCCGGTGTGAGAGTGATTCGGGAGAAACGCGATGTTGGAGGGATGGCTTATTTTTCGACGATGCCTGTTTTTGCTGTCGTTTGCGCTCGTGCTGGCGTCGGTGGGATCCACGCCGGTTCCGGTGACTGCAAGCGAACCGTTTCAAGTGACTCCGACGCTGGATTGCACGTTCACAGTATCGTTTCCGGTGGTGCTGCTGCGCGCGGGGCCTGGCGCCACCTTCGCGCGGGTCGGATTTCTGAATGAGGGCGATACACTGCATGTTGTCGGGCAAGATGCCGGGGCGGATGGCTTCGTGTGGTGGCAGAGCGAAGACGATACCTGGGTGCGCTCGGACCTCGGTGAGTCCGATTGCCCCGCGACGTGCGGCAACACGGTGTG
>CAZVCM010000160.1:0-9735 GCA_964626105.1 uncultured Thermoflexus sp. | reverse complement strand
TGCGGGTGGCCGTCACACCCTTGCCCCGCGCGGTCCGGATGAAGTCGGCGTCGGCTTTGCGGCGTCTGCGCACGATGCGCTGTGCCAGGGTGATGTTCTCCAGTGCGGTTTTGTCAGGGAACAGATTGAAGCTCTGGAAGACCATCCCTACCTCGGCGCGCACCTTGTTGATGTTCTTCGCGCCGGTCAGCGGAATGTTATCGACAACGATGCGCCCGCCGTCGGTCGTCTCCAGGCGGTTGATGCAGCGCAGCAGCGTGCTTTTGCCGGAGCCGCTTGGCCCGACGATCACCACGACCTCACCGGGCTGCACATTAAGGCTGACGCCGCGCAGCGCGTGCACCGTGCCGCGCAGCGTGTGATAGCGCTTGTGGACATTCTGAATCTGGATGATCGGCCCCTGAGCGGTGTGGTTGTTTGGTTGTGCCATATCTGGTCTTCCTGACCTAGCCGGGCAGCCGGCTGCGTCGTTCGATGATGCGGACAATCAGCGAGAGAAACAGCGTCATCAGCAGGTAGAGAAGCGCGACGGTGTTATAACCCTCAAACGCGCGGAACGTGCGCGAGATATACAGGCGGCCCAACTGCAAGATGTCGGGCAGCGCCAGCACGGAGATCAGCGCGGAGTCCTTGAGCATCGCGATGAAGTCGTTACCCAGCGGCGGCAGAACGACGCGCACCGCCTGTGGCAAGATGACGTTCCGCATCGCCTGGGGATAGCTCATGCCGAGGCTACGCGCCGCTTCCATCTGCCCCCGGCTGATGCTTTGAATCCCCGCGCGGAAGATCTCGGCGATAAACGCGCCATAGCCGAACGATAGCCCCAGGATCGCTTCCCATTCGTCGCTGAGCGTCAGGGGCGTATTGTCGCGCAGCCACGGGCTGACCACAAAGCCCGCGTAGAGCAGAATCACCAGCAGCGGAATGCCACGGATGACCTCGACGTAGAGCGTCGCGAATGCATACAACACGGGATTCTTTTGAACGCGCATCAGCCCGATGATCAGGCCGATCACCAGCGCCAGCGCGTAGGCGAGGAATGTCACGCGCAGCGTCAGGAAGATGCCCGCGTTGCAGCCGCGCAGATTGTTCAGCGCGCAGACGCCCGGCTCCGTCCGGCGGTTCTCCACGATCTGATCGCGGTCGATGACGATGAATTCGGGCGCGACGGTCTGAACGCTAATCGTCTCGTCGGTCCGCTCCACCACGCGCCCTTCGACGATGTCATCCACCAGCTTAACCGTGACGGTGCAGTGCCGCTGGCACTCACGCGGCGGCGTGGGCAGGAGCACACCCGCGTCTTCGTTGGCGTCAACCCATTCTGCGACCGCCAGCCGGTCTTCCTCGCTGGAGAGATACAGCGCGGCATCGACCTCACCGGAGGCGGTTGCTTCCATCATGGCGGCTACATCGGGATAGCTGACCAGCGCGGCGCGCGCGGTACCGTCGCCATAGTGCAGCGGCACCGGCACATCGTCCAGGGTGTCGAGCTGTTCCAGCGCCTCGGTGATGTCCGTGCCCTGCACGAAGCCGATCCGCACTTCATCGCCTTGGCCAACTGATTGCTCGGACGCCTCGGCGTTGAGCGCGATCGTCAGCGTGGGCACGTAAAGAAAATCAATATCGGTTCGACGAATCTCGACCGGCACGCCATCCTCGCCCTGCAGGCTGACGCCGGTCTGGCTAAGCGTTGTCAGCGGGCCGCGATGTCGCTTGCCCTCGCGTTCGATGGTGACAATGGTGTCGCCATCGTCGGTGGTGGTCGCTTCTTCATTGAGGATGCGATCGGTGGAAAATGTTTCGATCTGCTCGTCGACGGTGCGGATGGTCAGCGTATCGTCGTCGCGCGCGGTGAGCGTCCCGGCGATGGTGACGCGCTCGATGTACTGGATCGAGACGTCATCGCCCAACGTGGCACCGGGTGGGTCCATCTCCGTGATGCGCGGGCGCGGGACCGTCACCCGCCCGCTATCCGTCTGGATCGTGATGGCCGCCGGGTCTTCTTGCACGATGAACCCGGCGCGCTCGACGATGGTGCTGTCGATCACGTCATCGAGCAGCGCAGTGACGACTGACGACACCGAGTCTTCCGACTCGCCGGCGTAGCGTCCGATCACCATCGTCGGCTCGCCGACGATCTGCACCACGTCGAACAGGTCTTCGGTGCTGGTCTGCGGGTTATCGGTCAGCGCGCGCAGGACATCACGATACGCCATCGAGGTGAACATCGAGTAGATGACGGCGACAGCTACCACGGCGAGAATGATCGCCCACCAAGGCAGCCCAGCAGCCCAGTTCACCAAGCGGTCAGACCAGCCATTCTCTTGAAATTCCAGATCATCATAGACTTCGCCCGAATGCTGAGGGGGCATCGGTTGAGCGGGTTGAATTTCGTCCGGAGGTTCTTGAACGTCGGGCATCGGCAATCTCACTACGTGAATCAATCAGCCGGCAGTCAGGCTCGCAAACGTCGGAGCAATCCGGCGCCTGGAGGGGTTACGTTCTGATGCTGTCATGCAGAAGACGGATGTCTCTGCAAGGAAGGCATGGCGCGGGGCGCCGGAGAAGATTTGCCCGATGGCGGCTCTTCCCAGGGCCGCGTGATTAACTTGTCAGGGAAGAACGCCCGGCGTCCAGGTGGACACCGGGCGCTGTTTCACCTTCGATCGTTAGTCGGCGGGCTGGAACATCTCAGGCGGCTCAGTTCCAAACCACTCCATGAAGATGTTCTGGTAGGTCCCATTCTCGATGATCGCTTCCAGACCCGCGTTGATGGCGTCGAGCAACTCGGGCAGGTCCGGCTGGACCGCGACTCCGTAGAACTCGTCAGTGGCTGGCTCGCCGACCAGCATGACGTTCATTTCTGGGTTCTGGCTGATAATCTCGGCGCTCACCGGGCCGTCGTTGAACACGGCGTCGATGTTGCCGCTCGCCAGCGCCTGGAAGGCTAGCGTCACCTCGTCGTAGCGGACCATCTCCACACCGGGGATGTTCTCGCTCGCCCAGATGTCGCCGGTCGTGCCGGACTGAACGCCGACACGCAGCCCTGCCAGATCGTCAGGCGTGCTGATGGTCTCTGCATCCGCTTCGCGCACGGCGATCATCTGCCCGGCGTTGAAGTACGGGTTGGAGAAGTCGACGATCTCTTCGCGCTCTTCGGTGATGGTGGCTGCACTGGCGACCGCGTCGAACTCACCGGACTGCAGCGCAACGAAGATACCGTCCCAGCGGGTGTTGACAAACTCGATGTCGAAACCGGCTTCGTTGGCGATGGCAGTCATCAGGTCCACATCGAACCCGGTGATGTTGCCCTCTTCATCAACGAACTCGAACGGCGGATACTCCGCGTTCATGCCGACCGTGACAACACCCAGCTCGCTCTCCATGCCAACTTCGGTGTCTTCTTCTTCAGCGGGCGCACCCGCGCCATAGCCGGTGGTGATGGTGCCATCACCCAGCCCCTGCGCGACCTGAACCAGCTCCTGCTTGATCTCGTCGGAGATGCTGTCCTCGAAGTCATGGAACGGGGCCAGCGCTGCTGCGCCGAAGAAGTTGCCCGGCTGGAAGTTGTCGTCCGCGACGGTCATGATGATATCGGCGACGCCCTTATCCAGCAGCTTCATCGCGCTGGTGACAAGGCAAGCGTGCGCTTCGGGGACGGTCTCCCACTGGTCGGTGTCAACACCGATGCAGTACGGCGGCGGGCCGTCTTCGCCAACCGAATTCGCCGTTTCGATCAGGCCACCGTTGCCGGTCAGCCCGCCCGCGGCAAACATCACGTCCGCGTTCTGGTCGAGCACCTGACGCGCGGTTGTGGCGCCCCACTCAGGGTCGGTAAATGCCTGGTCGATGCCGCCTGGGTGATAAGTCGAGATGATGTTGATGTCCGGGTTGACGTACGCAGCGCCGAGGCGGAAGCCTTCATTGAACGCTACCACCGCCGGGACCTGGTCTGTGCCGAGCACCGCGGCAATCGTGTCGGTTTCGGTCAGACGCGCGGCCAGCACGCCCGCCAGGAAGCCCGACTGGTCTTCGTTGAACACCAGCCCGACCACGTTCTCGACCGGCTCAGCCTGGAACTGGTCCACGCCGATGAAGGTCACGTCGGGATAGTTCGCGGCGGCTTCGAGCGTCGCCGGACCAAGCGCGAACCCGACCGTCACGATGATGTCGTAGTCGCTCTCGGCGAACTCGGCGATGTTGTCAGCGTAGTCCGCCGCGTCGACCGTCTCGATGTAGTCGACTTCCGCGCCGCACAGCGAAGCGGCCAGCACGCCTTCCCACGAGCTCTGGTTGAAGCTCTTGTCGGCGATGCGCCCGACATCGGTAATCAGCCCGATGCGCAGGTCGCTCAGATCGTACTGCTCGCAGTCGATCAGCTCCGGCGCTTCGATCTCTTCGGCGGCTTCCTCTTCGACCTCTTCGGTCGCCTCCTCAGTTGCTTCGTCGGTCACCATCACTTCGGTTTCCTCGGTTGCAACTTCTTCAGCTTCTTCCTCAGCCGCTTCCTCTTCGGCAGCTTCTTCGGTGGGCTCCTCTGTCGCCTCTTCGGCTTCCTCAGCAGCAGGAGCCATCGCAACCGCAGCGCTTTCTTCGGCTTCTTCCTCAGCCGCCGCTTCTTCGGTTACTTCCTCAGTGGGCTCCTCAGCCGCTTCTTCTTCAGCCGCTTCTTCGGTAGCCTCTTCGGTCATTTCCTCAGCGGCTTCCTCGGTCGCTTCCTCAGCCTCTTCCGCCGGAGCGCCCGCGCCGTAGCCGGTGGTTAGCGTGCCGTCCTGAAGCTGCATCGCGATATCTTGCAGTTCCTGCTTGACGTCATCCGGGATGACGTCCTCGAAGTCATGGAACGGGGCCAGACCCGCCGCGCCGAAGAAGTTACCCGGCTCGACCGTGTCGTCATGGACCGCCATGATGATGTCCGCTACACCGACATCCAGCAGCTTCATCGCGCTGGTGACAAGGCAAGCGTGCGCTTCGGGGACGGTCTCCCACTGGTCGGTGTCAACACCGATGCAGTACGGCGGCGGGCCGTCTTCGCCAACCGAATTCGCCGTTTCGATCAGGCCACCGTTGCCGGTCAGCCCGCCCGCGGCAAACATCACGTCCGCGTTCTGGTCGAGCACCTGACGCGCGGTTGTGGCGCCCCACTCAGGGTCGGTAAATGCCTGGTCGATGCCGCCTGGGTGATAAGTCGAGATGATGTTGATGTCCGGGTTGACGTACGCAGCGCCGAGGCGGAAGCCTTCATTGAACGCTACCACCGCCGGGACCTGGTCTGTGCCGAGCACCGCGGCAATCGTGTCGGTTTCGGTCAGACGCGCGGCCAGCACGCCCGCCAGGAAGCCCGACTGGTCTTCGTTGAACACCAGCCCGACCACGTTCTCGACCGGCTCAGCCTGGAACTGGTCCACGCCGATGAAGGTCACGTCGGGATAGTTCGCGGCGGCTTCGAGCGTCGCCGGACCAAGCGCGAACCCGACCGTCACGATGATGTCGTAGTCGCTCTCGGCGAACTCGGCGATGTTGTCAGCGTAGTCCGCCGCGTCGACCGTCTCGATGTAGTCGACTTCCGCGCCGCACAGCGAAGCGGCCAGCACGCCTTCCCACGAGCTCTGGTTGAAGCTCTTGTCGGCGATGCGCCCGACATCGGTAATCAGCCCGATGCGCAGGTCGCTCAGATCGTACTGCTCGCAGTCGATCAGCTCCGGCGCTTCGATCTCTTCGGCAACTTCTTCAACCGCCGCAGCGACTTCTGCAGGCTCCTCGGTGGCCTCTTCGGCCATTTCCTCAGCAGCCTCTTCGGTCGCTTCCTCGGTCATTTCTTCAGCGACTTCTTCGGTGGGCTCCTCAGTGGCTTCTTCGGTGGCCTCTTCGGCCATTTCCTCAGCAACCTCTTCAGTCGCTTCCTCGGTCGCCATCGCTACTTCAGCGGGTTCCTCGGTTGCTTCTTCAGTAGGTTCTTCAGCGGCAGCTTCTTCGGTCGCCTCCTCGGCAGCCTCTTCAGTGGGCTCCTCAGTTGCTTCCTCAGCAGCAGGTTCTTCGGTAGGCTCTTCAGTAGCCTCCTCGGTTGGCTCCTCGGTCGCCTCTTCGGTGGGCTCGACGGTGACAACCGGAGTCGGTTCTTCCTGCTCCTCGCCGTCATCGTCGTCGTCGCCATCGCAGGCGGCCAACGCCAGTACCATGATCAGGGCTAGCACCAGCAGCCCGATCAGCCGTTTATTTTTGAACATAGCCTTCTCCTCATCGTTGGCAGATGTGAATAAAGCAACCAATGGAAGTGTTGATCGCGATCTTAGCATCTTCTTCTCTCGCGTGCATTTATAATACTACGCTCTCGCCAGAGTGAGTAAAAGAGATCATGGGAAAATCGTACAAACCCTCTTTGCACATTTTGTACAGTGCACGCCAGCCCGATCCAGCGTTGAAATAGGCCCTGTTTATGCTATAATACGGACCCGTAGCGGGCGTGTAGCTCAATGGCAGAGCAGTGGCCTTTTAAGCCATTGGTTAGAGGTTCGAGTCCTCTCACGCTCATCGGTTTGAGGGGGCGATCCACGGTCGTGGCATCGCTCTTTTGTTTGTTTGTCGCAAGCGCGGCAGAATCAGGGGCAGGAGAGTGCGATTGATGCGCAGACGTCACCATGTTGGCCTCGCGGCGGCTAGCCTCGCGCTCGTGATCGTGCTGATCGCGGGCGGCTTGGCGCGCACTGAGGCGCGCGAGCCAAAAGAGCAATCCGAGCAGGAAGTCTTCGCCGAGGCGATCGGGCAGGCGTTTCTGCGTAGCGGCCCCGGCATCGAGTATCCGCCGGTCGGCGAAATCACGACGGGCACGCGCTATCGCGTCGTCGCGCGGCACAGCCAGGTTCCCTGGCTGCAGCTTGATGTGCGCGCTGTCGTCCCTAACGAAGCCTGGGTGTACGCCGATCTGCTTACGGTGCTCGGCCCGCTGAACACCGTGCCGCTTGTCAGCGAGATCCCGCCGATTGAGGACATCGCGCCGACCGGCACGCCGCTCTCTCCGCTGGAGCCGCCCGACGTGCCCGCCAATGGGCCGCCGGTCAGCTCGGACTTACCACCTGCCACGCTCGCAGAGAACGAACTGCCACCTGCTACTCCTTCCGAAGACTCGCAGCAGCCCCCGGTCGTGCCGCCTGCAACGCCCACCGCGCCTGTCGCGACACCGACGATCTTCGGCGCGTTTATCACTACACAGGGCGAGGTCAATCTGCGCTATGGGCCGGGGACCGAGTACGATCCCCCTATCGCGGCGTTGACACCCGGTTCGAGCTATCGCCTGCTCGAATTTCACGCGCTGGTCCCCTGGGTGCACATCGCCGTGCCCGAGGCGCCCGGCGGCGGCGGATGGGTGTTTCAGGATATTGTCGAGATCAGCGGGGATACGAGCGCCATCCCGTACACCACCAATCAGCAGTTCACCGTGCCGGACCTGACGCCGACGCCGCAGATCGTGGTCGCGGCGGGCGCGCCGGGGGCGGATGCGGCGCTGCCGGGCGGCCAGCTTGCGCAAACGCTCGGCCAGGACCTGCACAACTTCTTGCTGGAAAATGACTTCACGCCATTCACGAACCGGTTCGGCTCGGTCTTCGTGCTCGATCTGCTGACGGGTGACAGCTTCGCGCTGAATGACGACGTGGCGTACAGCGGTATGAGCCTGACGAAAATTCCGATCCTCGCGACCTACTTCCAGTATCACGACGGGCCGCTGTCGGAAGAGCACGCCTACTGGCTGGCGAATACAATGATGTGCAGCGAGAATATCACCACCAATCGCCTGCTAGAGACCATTGGCGACGGCGACCCATATCGGGGTGCGCAGCGCGTTACGGGCTTCATGCAGGCGCTGGGGCTGAACGGTACGTTTCTCGTCAGCCCGTACACAACCGGGATCGAGCCGCCGCCGGACGCGACCCCTGCCCCGGCGGTGAGCACGATCAACACAGGCGCAGACCAGTCGAGCGCGCAGCCGGACGCTTATAATCAGCTTGTACCCAGCGATCTTGGCTGGCTGTTGGCAGGTATGTACCAATGCGCGCAGGATGGGACCGGTCTGCTGATGGAACGCTTCCCGGACGCGTTCACCGTGCAGGAGTGCCGCCAGATGCTACGCGCGATGGACGCGAACGAGATCGGCGTGTTTCTCGAAGCGGGCGTTCCGGCAGGGACGACCGTGATGCACAAGCACGGCTGGATCAGCGACACACATGGCGACGCCGGGCTGGTGATCGCGCCGGATGCTGCGTACGTCTTTGTCATGGCGCTGTATGGGCAAGACTGGCTGGAGTTCGAGCAATCCGCGCCAGTGCTGGCAGATGTAGCGCGCCGCACGTGGAACGCGCTTGTCCCTCAGCGCCCCGTCACGGAGATTGAGGAGCATGTTGTCCCGGCGGAGTGTGATGCGCGATCGGACCCGGTCTATCCCGCGCTGCTGTCGTACGAACCGCTGCCCGCGCCGGGGCCAGAGCTTGCGCCGCCCGTCGACGAGACGACACCGACTCCACCTGGCGGCTAGCCAGCAGCTAACAGAAGCATATATCGCCCGGCGTGCTGCAGCGCCCGGCAGAGGCAACCATCATCATGCGAATCCTGATCATCGAACCGTACGACACCGGCTCACACGGCGTCTGGATGCGCGGATATCGCACCTTCAGCCAGCATGAGGTCCATCTACTGACGCTCGAAGGGCAGTTCTGGCAGTGGCGGCTGGTCGGCGGGGCAGTGGCGCTGGCCGAACAGTATCTTACGCTGGATTTTACGCCCGATCTGATCGTCGCGTCGGACATGCTCGACCTGGGGAAATTCCTCGCGCTCACGCGCCCGGTGACGTCTCAGATCCCGATCGCGCTGTACTTCCATGAGAACCAACTCACTTACCCGACCGGCCCGCGCCAGAAGCGCCACCATCATTACGCCTACATCAACTACGCCAGCGCGCTGGTGGCGGACGCGGTGTATTTCAACAGCGCGTTTCATCGTGATAGCTTCTTCAACGCGCTGCCCCGGCTGCTGAAGCACTTCCCTGACTACAACAGCCTGCACACCATCCCGCAGATCAAAGAGCGCTCGGATGTGCTGCCGGTCGGACTCGACCTGGAACGTTACGATCCATATCGCCCGAAGTCAGAGACGCCGCGCGACCCCGATCAACCGCCGCTTGTGTTGTGGAACCATCGCTGGGAGTTCGATAAGAATCCGGAGCCGTTTTTCAAGGCGCTCGCCCGGCTCGCGGCGGAAGATGTCCCGTTCCGGGTGGCGCTCGTTGGCGAGAACCAGCGCCAGGAGCCGACCGAGTTCGAGGCAGCGCGCGACCTGCTGGGCGATCGGGTTGCCCAGTATGGCTATCTCGACTCGTTCGCGGACTATGCGCGGCTGCTGTGGGAGTCGGACATTATCGCCAGCAGCGCCAAGCACGACTTCTTCGGGATCAGCGTGGTCGAGGCGATCTATTGCGGGTGCTGGCCGGTGCTGCCGTGGCGATTGAACTATCCGGACCTGATTCCCGCATCGCAGCACGAAAACACGCTCTACCGCGCCGATTCTGGGCTGTACTTCCGGCTGCGCGAGCGCCTGCTCAACCCGACGCCCGCGCTGCCGGAGCTGCGCGAGTTCGTTCGCCAGTTCGACTGGCGGCAGCTTGCGCCGCGCTATGATGCAGCGTTTGAGGCGGTCGCATCGGGCCGCGCCATCACGCCCGATTCAGAAACGCCTGAAACTCGTCCA
>CAZVCM010000159.1:0-9750 GCA_964626105.1 uncultured Thermoflexus sp. | reverse complement strand
GAGAGTGAGGCGGTTTCTTGCCGCCTTCGCTTGTCAGGCGTATGACATCACCACTGTTTCGATGGCTTGGACCAACACCGCTCAGCCGGCGCAGGGCACTATGGGGCATGGCGCTGGTTGCTCCCAACGTGCTCGGATTGATGTTTTTCTTCGGGCTGCCGGTGTTGATGGCGTTTTTCACCGCTTTTCAACGCTGGAACGCGCTCACGCCCGCGCAGTTTGTCGGGCTTGAGAACTTCCGGCGCCTGGCTGACGACCCCGCTTTTCACCAGGCATTTCTCAATACGTTGAAGCTTCTCGCGTTGGTCGTTCCGGCAGAGGTTGTGCTTGCGCTGGCGGTGGCGGCGATGCTCAACCAGCCGCTACGCGGGCGCGCGCTCTTCCGCACGATCTATTTCTTGCCGGTCGTCACCTCAACGGTTGCGGCGTCTGTCGTGTGGTCGAGCGTTTTCCAGCCGCGCTATGGGAGCCTCAGCACGTTTTTGGAACCATTGGGGTTGGGCGACGTGCGCTGGTTGGTGGAGCCGGGGCTCGTGCTGATTCCGATCGCGGTTGTAGCGGTCTGGCAGCGGCTGGGCTTCGACATGGTCTTGTTTCTGGCGGGGTTGCAGACGATCCCGCTGGAACTTTACGAGGCGGCGCGGATCGACGGCGCGAACCGCTGGCAGCGCTTTCGCCACGTGACCCTGCCGCTGTTGTCTCCGACGACGTTCCTGGTCGTCGTGCTTGCGGTGATCAACGGGTTCCAGATATTTGACCAGGTCTATATCATGACGCTGCGCATCGTGCCCGGCGGCGTCGGCGGCAGCGCGACAACGCTTGCGTATTATCTCTATCGTCGCGCGTTCACATTCTCGGAATATGGGTACGCGTCGGCGGTGGCGTTGGTGCTGTTCGCGGTGATCCTGCTGGTGACCGTTTTCCAATTGCGCGTGCAGCGCTATTGGGTGTATTACGAGGCAGGTGAGGAGTGATCAGGGCGGCGCTGTTCGGTTCTCCTGCGTCCGGCGGGCTGCCGCTAGGGCAGCGGCTGGCGCTGTACACGGCGCTGGCGCTGGGCGCGTTTGTGATGTTGATGCCCTTTCTGTGGATGGCGTCGACGGCCTGCAAGCCGGACGTAGAGTTGAACAAGCTCCCGGTGCGCTGGCTGCCCGAGAACCCGGTCTGCGGCGCAAACTTGCAGGAACTGTACGATACCTCGCCGAACTTCAATCGCTATATGGTAAACTCGGCGATTGTGACGATTGGCCGCACGCTTGGGCAGTTGGTCATCAGCTCGCTGGCGGCGTACGGTTTCGCGCGTTTCAAGTTTCCGGGGCGCAATATCGCCTTCGCGATGAGCCTGGGGCTGCTGATGGTCCCCTTCCAGGCGATCCTGATCCCAGAGTACATTCTGATCCGGCAGCTTGGCTGGCTGAACTCGTTCCGCGCGTTGATCGTCCCGGGGATGTTCAGCGCGTTCGCGTTGTTCCTGCTACGGCAGGCGTTTATGCAAATCCCGATCGAGATCGAGGAAGCCGCGATCATCGACGGGGCGAATCCGCTGCGCGTGCTGTGGCACATCACGCTGCCGCTGTCTGCCCCGGCGCTGGCCGCGTTTGCGGTCATCACCGTGCAGGCGGCGTGGAACGATTTCCTGTATCCGCTGGTGGTTGCCAGCACGCCGGATACGCGGGTGGTGACAATCGGGATTGCGCTGCTGCAAGGCGAGCGGCGCACGCCCATGAACTTGCTGATGATGGGCTCTTTTCTGGCGACTTTGCCCATGTTAGCGTTGTTTATGCTGCTTCAGCGCTATTTCATCGCGGGGATTTCGATGGGTGGCGTGAAGCGGTAAAGAGGAGAAGACTGGCTGATGAAACTCGCTTTGATCGGCGGCGGTAGCGTCCGCTCGCCGGAGTTCGTGCGGGGCGCACTGGCGTTTGCCCGTGATCTGAATCTGCGCGAAATATGGCTGATGGACATCGATCCGGATCGGCTGGCGGCGATGACGCCGCTCTGCGAGGAGATCGTGCGGCAGGCAGGCGCGCCGTTTACCGTCCACTCGACGACTTCGCTCGATGAGACGCTGCGCGACGCGTCGATCATCGTGACGACAATCCGCGTCGGGTTCGAGCATGGCCGCGTGCTGGATGAGCGGATCGCGTTGCAGCGCGGTGTCCTGGGCCAGGAGACGACCGGGCCGGGCGGCTTCGCGATGGCGATGCGGAATATTCCGGCGCTGATTGAGATCGCACAGCGAGCCGAAGCGCTCGCGCCGCACGCCTGGACGTTCAATTTCACCAATCCTGCCGGGCTAGTCGCGCAGGCGCTGCTGGCGGCAGGCTATCCGCGCGTAATTGGCATCTGCGATAGCGCCAACACCGCGCAGCATGACGTCGCGCGCTGGCTGGGGCGCCCAGTTGACGAGGTGAAGACCGAAGTGTTCGGACTCAATCACCTGTCGTGGGCGCGCTCTGCGATGGTCGAGGGGCGGGACGTTCTGCCCGACCTGCTGGCGGACGACGCGTTTATCAATGACACGCATCTGCGCTTCTTCGGCGCGGACCTCGTCCGCCGGATCGGGATGTTCCTCAATGAATACCTCTTCTACTACTACTATTGCGATGTCGCAGTCGAGCGCATCCAGGCGGAAGAACTGACGCGCGGCGAAGAGGTTGAGATGCTCAATAAGCAGTTGTTCCCGACGCTGCGCGAGCTGCCGCCCGACGAGGCGTTGCGCGCCTACGATGCGTATAATCAGCGCCGCAGCGCGAGCTACATGGCCTACGCTGAGAGCGACGAGGGGCTGCGTGAGGAACGGTCTCATCCGACTGAGGAAACCAGGCCCCCGCATCACGCGCAGGCCGAGGTCGGCGGCTACGCGGGGGTGGCGCTGCGAGCGGGCCTCGCGCTGACGCAGGATCGCCCGCTGCGGATCGCGCTCAACGTCCCGAACAATGGCGCGATAGAGGGGTTCGAACCGGATGATGTGGTCGAGGTGACGTGTAACGTCGACGGGCGCGGCGTGCACCCGATCGCGATTGGAAAGGTGCCGGAGGCGCAGTACCTGTTGATGCGCGCGGTTAAGCGGTACGAGAGGCTGGCGGTGGATGCGATTCTTCAGCGCGACCGGACGCTTGCCCTTGAGGCGCTGGCTGCGCACCCACTGGTCAGGTCGTACGCGCTTGCTGAGCAACTCTTGACGGGTTACATGACTGCACACGCCGAAGCGATTGGGGAGTGGGCTTGATGGAGCCGGTGTACGACATTTTTGTGCCGGGTGATTACTTCTTCGACCTGATCTACACCGGCCTGCCGGAGTTCCCGGTGCTGGGCCGCGAGATCTTCAGCGAAGGGCTGGCGACAACCGGTGGCGCGCTGTTTATTACGGCGGTCGCGCTACACCGGCTTGGAGTCAAAGTGGCGTGGTCATCGAGCTTCGGCACGGACAGTTACAGCCAGTTTGTGCGCCAGCTTGCGCAAGACGAAGGGCTGGACCTGAGCCAAGCGCGCATCCTCGATCGCCCCTTCCGCCGAATCTCGACTGCGCTGCCGTACCAGGGCGAGCGTGCGTTCATCAGCTACGTCGATCCTGTGCCGCCGGACCAGGATGACTACTGGCTGGAGCAAATGCGGTCGTGTAACTTCCGCCATCTGCATCTGGGCGCGGTGCTGTCGCACGACCGCCTGGAGCGAATGGCAGAGGTTGCCCGTGCGCGCGGCGCGACGATCTCGATGGACTGCCAGGATTTTCCGGATCTCTACAGCATTTGCTCGTGGCAGAATCTGCTGGCGATGATCGATCTCTTCGTGCCGAACGCGCGCGAAGCGATGCAAATCACCGGCACGACCGCTGTTCAGAGCGCGATCGAAAAGCTGATGGAGTGGGTGAAGGTTGTCGTCGTCAAGGATGGCGCCAACGGTGCGTGGCTTGGCTACGAGGGCGAAGTGCATCATCTTCCGGCGATCGATGCCGGGCCAGTGCTGGACACAACCGGCGCGGGCGACAGCTTTAACGCCGGGTTCCTCTACGGCTGGATTGTCGAGGGTGCGCCGCTGGAAGTCTGCGCGCGTTACGGCAATATTTGCGGCGGTATCTCAGTAACAGCGGTTGGTGGGGCGACGGCAGCGCCAACGCTCGCCACGCTGAAAGAATGGTACGCCCGGCTGGCACGATAGATTTCGCTTGCCAGAAGCGCCCAGTCAACAGCTAACCCACAGGGCGTCGCGTGCTCTACCGCAGAGCAGGCGACGCCCTTTCGTCGTTATTTTTCACCCTGTGAAATAACACTCCGCCACCTGACCCATGCCGCTTCCGTGCATATGACCCACCACTAAATCCCCCAGCTACCTCATGGATCAGAGCGTGCTTTTCTCTATACTTTGACCATCGTAGGACAGCGACTGCGACTGTTCCCCGGCGCGGCGCCGGCAGGAACAGAGGTATCGAAAGGAAGGATAGCAATGTTGGGTTGGGCGGTGTTTTTCCTGATAGTGGCGCTGATTGCAGCGTTGTTCGGCTTCGGCGGGATCGCTGGGGCGGCAACCGGGATCGCGCAGATTCTGTTCGTGATTTTCCTGGTGTTGTTTGTTGTCTCGCTGCTGTTCGGGCGGCGTGTGATCACCTAAACGGGCGTGTCACCGCGATACGTCTCGCGGAGACGTAAAGCATCTAAGAACGCTGCCGCCGTGCGTACAGCCTACGCACGGCGGCCATTGTATCTGTCGGAAGGCGCGGGTGACGTGGCCATTCTGAGCCATAGCCCGCATTCAGTGAGAACCAGTCAGACTCTGTTCACCCCCAACATGCGCGGATCATCGATTGGGCAGGGTGTTTGAGGAGGGAGAATGCAAGCCAGTTGTCTGTTTAAGGGGCACAGCCTGCTCAATAAGCCGATCACTGCGCGCGACACGGGCGCGATTCTGGGGTATGCGCACGACATCATCTTCGACCAGGACCAAAACCAGGTGCTCGCGTTTCTCATTGATCCGCGCTGGCGGGTGGAGTCACGCGTGCTGCCGTGGAGTGGGATTTTTTCGGTCGACGTCGAGGGGGTGGTCAGTCATAACGCGGCGATGCTGACCGAAGGTATGAACCTGCTTGCCGTGCGTCGCATCTTCGAGCGCAACAACGTGCGCCGGGGCACGCGCCTGATGCTGAGCGATGGCCGCTCGCTGGGGCGGGTGGATGACATCTATTTTGATGCGCATGGCGTGATTGAAGGTTACTCGACTGTCAGCGGGATTGGCAGCGAGCGCAAGCCTGCTCATTTCGTTCCGATGCCGAGCTTCTTGCAGGTCGAAAGCGATCATGCGCTGGTCGATGACGCGACGTGGCGCAATATGCAAGAACACCCGCTAGCGCGACGGCGGTTGCCCCACGCGTTGCGCTTGCTGGCGGTTGAGATCTGGCGGCAGCACAAGCCAGTCCGCGAGGCCGAGCTTGACGATGCGCTGCAGACGCTCGCGGATGAGCTGTCACGTGCGGGCGTGCATCTGGTCGAAGGCTGCCGCGTGCAAGCCCCTGTGTTGAACAAAGATGGACAGATCGTTGCAGTTGGCGGCGAAATCGCTAATGAGCGCTGTATTGCCCGAGCAAGACGCTGCCACCGCGAGCGAGCGCTACTTACCGCGGTGGGCGCAGACCCGATTGGCGCGGTCGTGGCCGCAATGCACGACAACGGCGCGCTGGCCTAGCGCGCCGGATGCACTGTCTCAGAAGGGAGCATTCGATGGAACTGACAGACCAAGTCGCCCTGGTGACCGGGGCCGGATCAGGGATCGGAAAAGCCGCGGCGCTGCGGATGGCCGCTGCCGGGGCGCGGATAGTGGCGATGAGCCGCACCGGCGAGGAAGTCGCGCGCGTCGCTCAGCAGATCCAGCAGGCGGGCGGCCAAGCGATCGCGTTGGAAGGTGATATTTCGAGCGTGGATGACATGCAGCGCGTGTACCGTGAGATCGAGCAGCGCTGGGGACGGCTGGATGTCGTGTTTGCCAACGCTGGCGTTAACGGGACGTGGGCGCCAATCGAGGAGCTGGAACCCGACGACTGGGACCATGTGTTCAGCGTCAATATGCGTGGTACGTACTTAACGGTGAAGTATGCGGTTCCGCTGCTCAAGCGGCACGGCGGATCGATTATCATCACGTCCTCAATTAACGGGACCCGCGTCTTCAGCAACGCCGGAGCGTCCGCCTATGCCACAACGAAGGCGGGGCAGGTTGCGTTCGGCAAGATGATGGCGCTAGAACTGGCAAAACACCGTATTCGCGTCAACGTGATCTGCCCCGGCGCGATCGAGTCCAACATTGACGAAAACACGGAGCGGGTCGACCTGGAAGAAGCTCGCGAGCCTGCCGAGTATCCGGAGGGCAAAGTCCCACTGACCGATGGCGCGCCGGGCCGCGCGGAGCAGGTCGCTGACCTGGTGCTATTCCTGGCGTCGGACGCGTCCAGCCACATCACCGGTACCGAAATGTGGATTGACGGTGCGCAATCGCTGCTGCTCGGCTAAGGAGCGTGCCGCTCGTATTTGGACGTTTCAGGAAAACAGACAGCCGGTATATTGAGCACCGGCTGTCTGCGTATTCGCTTGCTGTGTCCAGGCCGCGCCAGGATTACTCCCAATACGGTCTGTGGTTGTAGTACGCGTAGATCTCGGTCGCCCAGGTGCGGTCCGCGAAGTTCGGCCAGTTATCTTTGTCGAAGCCGGGCGCATTCTCCAGCACCGATTTATCGACATCCAGCACCAGCTCTTTGTTCTCAGTATCGACCGTCAGCATGCGCCACGGGATCGCGAATAGCTTATCGCCCATGCCCATGAACCCGCCGAAGCTGATCACCGCGTAGGCGATATGCCCGGTAGACATGTCAAGCATGATCTCTTTCAGCGAGCCGAGTTCCTCGCCCTGCGGATTGCGGACTTTATCCCCTTCGAGGGTTGAAGCCGAGAGTACCAGCGGTTGCATTATATCCTCCTTATGATTGAGTGATTCGCTGCTAAGAATCAGGCTTGTGCCAGGCTGCGTGGCACTCTGCATTGGCATTTATAGCAGCACAATCAACAGCAGAATGATCAGCAGCAGCGCCAATCCGCCGCTGGGGTAATACCCCCAACCACGGCTATAGGGCCAGGCTGGCAGCGCCGCCAACAGCAGCACCAACAACAGAAGAAGCAGTATCCACGACATATTCGCCTCCGCTTGATTGTGATGTGTCGACGTGGTGAACGGGTCGTGTCCCGATACATTCATTCAAGGGGCGGCAAGACGCGAGATGCGCCAGCGAGTTTGCGAGTGTGATGGGGTTGGCGCTTCCCCAAGCCGCCCCAGAGTTGTTTGCCTCGTTAGGTCGTCGCGCGGCGCCCAAACAGCAGCGACAGCACGAACAGCACCGCAAACAGCACAAACAGGATTTGGGCGATTCCACTTGCCGCAGAGACAATCCCGCCGAAGCCAAACACGCCAGCGATCAACGCGACAATCAAGAAGAAAACAGCCCAGTGCAGCATTGCTCGAATGTCCTTTCAGCCAGCGTGCTCGCCGGCTACGTCTCCCAGATATCCGATATTGACAACTTTACGCGCGCTGCCGGGTGTGCACATGGGGTTCTTGGCGGATTTTCGCTTAGGCCAGCGGCAGGGTCAGCCGAGGGGCCATCTGGCCCATCGGATATGCGCAGCGCGCAGGCGCAAAAATGCCGGTCGGAGAGCTATCCCGGACCGGCATCCTCGTTACGAAACGGTGGCGTTAGCTCACCAGTTCGTCTAGCGTCACATTCAGATGCACGCCCTCGCCTGTCACGCTTGCGATTTGATCCGGCAAAATATAGCGGTCCGAGCGCAGCATCCCCGTGCCAACTTTGACGAATCCGTGCACAAGCAGGCGCTCGCGCAGCTCTTGCGGCAGTTCATCGGTGCGGAACGCCTCCGCTACGACGTCCACGATCGTATCATCGCGCGTGGCGCGCTCGGATGGCGTTGCTACATCAGCTTGTGGCGTAGCGGCGTCCTCGTCGCCGAAATACACAGCATCCACCTCGCCGATCTTGTCGCCGGTCCGGTCAAGCACGTCCATTCCCTCAGTGATGCGGGTTAGAATACTCATGGGCTCCCTTCCTATACTTCGCTCGTACGAACTACCGCGCAGAGTCGCTACACTGTTCCACTCTAAGCATAGAGAGAACTGCCGGTAGCGACATCAACCAGATGGTTGATCTCACGATAGGCGAGTTGGACGGTTTTAGCCCGGCGTGGCGCGTTGATCGGGGGGTGGCTCTGCGTCGAGCGAGTCGATCAGGGCTTCTAATCCCTCTGGCGCGCGCTTGTCCTCGTCCGTCTCTTCCGCGATAGCGGGGAGCGTCGTTGGCAGGATGAACCCGGCCTCGGCGGCGTGCTGCGCGGCGGTGATCGTGTCCGGAATCAAGAGCATTTCTGACCCTGCGCGCCGCACATCCTGCGCGATGGCGGCCAGCTCGTCGTCGCGCGCCTGCTCGGCCACATCGCGGATGTAGATCGCGCGGATTCGTCCCGGATGATCGACCGCAATCTGATGATAGATTTCGGGATCGGCCTCGCTGCTGTCACCGATCAGGATAAAAGACAGGTCGGGATACGTGTCCAGCAGCGTCGCGATATGCTCGGTCTTGTGCTCGACTGGCTCGCGCCGGAAGAAATGCTCATCGGTCAGGCCAAGATCGGTCAGGAACATCGGCCCCAGCGGGATCTCGCGCATTTCAAAGAAGTCGGTTAGCAGATCGTACAGGTTCCAGGGGCTGTTCGAGATGTAGAAGATTGGGTTGAAGGTGTTGCTCGTACCGCGCTGCAACGCCCGGTAGAACTCCGCGACGCCTGCGAAGGGCAGGCGGGTGCGCGCGTTCCGCAGAAAGGTGTTGCGCGCCATCTTCACGAAATCGAGTACGTCGGTTCGCAGCACCGTGTCGTCCAGGTCGCTGATCACGCCGAACTGCGCGCCGGGCGGGGGGACGAGCACGCTCGCTGTGGCGCGCGCGCCTTCCTGATCGGCGTATTCGACCAGCTCTAGCGCGACTTCCTGCCAAAGCGACCCGGCGGGCAGGGGGTCGTCAAGCGCCAGCCGCACTGTGAAGAACCCTTCCTCGTTCGCTTGCACCGTCTGCTCAACATCCCCAAAGCGGGCGCGCACCTGAGCAAACGGGATCTCGCGCGTGGTGAAGCGCCGGTACATATTCAGCAGATTCTGCCAGATGGTGTCGTCATCGGTCGCGGGGGTGACGTTGTGATCCGCTACGGCGCGCCCGCGCAGCGTGAGCTCGGTTTGCGTGCCATAGCCAAGATACGTCAGCAAATGAACTGGCCCGATCCCCAGTTTCTGACGGAGGCGCAGCTTGAGCATGTCGTACTGATCCTCGACGCTGCTGGCGACCTGCGCAATGGCTTTTTTCCACTCTGACATCGCGATCCCTTTCCGGTGATGGCGCAAACAAAACCGCCCGCCGCCCGGTGAGGCGCGCGAGCGGTACGGGCTTCAACCAGTGCGGCGCTCAGCCCTCGATCAAGAGCGTCTCAGGGTCCTCCGCCAGCGCTTTGAGCCTGACCAAAAACTGGACCGCTTCGCGCCCGTCTACGATGCGGTGATCGTAGCTCAGCGCGACGTACATCATCGGGCGGATCTCGACCTGCCCGTTGACCGCAACGGGTCGGTCTTCGATCTTGTGCAGGCCGAGGATACCGACCTGCGGCGGATTGAGGATCGGGGTGCTGAGCAGTGAGCCAAACACGCCGCCATTGG
>CAZVCM010000158.1:0-9791 GCA_964626105.1 uncultured Thermoflexus sp. | reverse complement strand
AGCCGTCGCGACCAAGCTCGAACACCGGGTTATTAAGCGCCTTGGGTATCCAGGCCACTGTGAACGTGCCATCTTCCACCGGGTAGGCGGGCGGTAGCGGCTGGGTGAAGTCGCTGGTCGCCCAGGCTTCGGCCATCGCGTCGACGTTGTTCGCCGTTACGATGTCCATCCCGCTGTCTGTCCAGTCCGGGAACTCCGCACCGTTCACGACATGGTCATACAGCATGTAGACCGTGTCGAAGCCCCAGCCCCAATACTTCTGGCCGACGAGGCCGTGCAGCAGCCCGTCCTGCACCCACTCCAACTCGACCGGCAGCGTGTCGAACGCCACGGCCTTCATGTCGTTGTTGCGAACGGCCTCTTCAAATTGCGGCATCGCGCCCTGACCGGCGAAGACCGGCCACAGCCCCACGAAGAACCAGCCATCGAGGTCCGGATTGGCCAGCATCGTCTCTTCGACCACCTGCACGCCGATGTTGATGTCGTCGTTGCACGCGACCGTTGCCACGATCTCGATGTCAGTCCCTGCGATCCCGTCGCGGAAACCGCGGATGCGCTCTTCGAGGTTGAACGCGCCCGGCACCCCGGTCAGCAGGGCGACTTTGCCGCTGGTGCCCATTTCCTTCATCAGCAGGTTCGCAGCAGCCTTCCCGCCGGTGTAGTTGTCGACACCGAGGTAGGTAAAGCGGTTCGAGTCTGGCGAGTCGGAGTCCCAGGTCATCACCGGGATACCGGCGTCGATCGCCGCGTTGATCGGGTCGACGCAGCCATCGGGGTCGTTGCAGGACACGCCAATCGCGTCGACGCCCTGCGAGATCGCATCTTCGACCACGCGCGCCTGCTCGGCCATGTCGGAGTTCACCGAGCCCATATACAGGCACTCGACCGGGCGGCCAATCTCGGCGCTGAGTTGCTCGGCGGCGGCCATACAGCCGTCGCGACCAAGCTCGAACACCGGGTTATTAAGCGCCTTGGGTATCCAGGCAATGGTGAAGGTGTCGTCATCCTGCGCCAGCGCATTCGACACCCCTGCGCCCACCAGCGGCGATACCGTCATCACCACGAGGGCCAAAACAGTTATGAATCGTAATGCATTCTTCATAAGACATGGCCTCCTCAAAGACCCTGTGGGGGATTGCTTCTCCCCGGCAAACAAATAAGAAACGTCAAACACCCTGACACGCCCGCGCGGCTAAGTGGAAGCGCCGCCCAAATCACGTCAGATCAGGATTTTCTAATTAATGCAGTGATAACGAATATTTGTCAAGTGAGCGGCGGCAACATGCGTCACCCATATGGAGAGCAGCACAGAGCGCGCTCATCTCAGCGGAGATGAACGGAGACTTGTAAGGGGGCGTGCGCTTGCAGGATGCGATACGGGGTGCGTTATCCTTTGCCGCGCAACCGGGGATCGAGCACATCGCGCAAACCATCACCGAGCAGGTTAAAGCCCAGCACGCCGAGCATGATCGCCAGCCCGGGGTAGATCATCAGCCAGGGCGCCATCTCGGCCAGCGCGCGGCTCTCGCTCAGCATCACGCCCCATGACGCTTGCGGCGGGCGCGTCCCCAGGCCGAGGAAGCTCAGCCCAGCCTCGGTCAGCAGCGACCACGACAGCGCGAGACTGACCTGCACGATGAGCGGCGGCAGGATGTTTGGCAGCACGTGGAGCAGCAGAATGCGCCGCTCGCTGACACCGAGGCAGCGCGCTGCGGTAACGTAGTCCATCTCGCGAACGGAGAGCGTCGGTCCGCGCGCCACACGGGCGAAGATCGGCGTATAGACCGCAGCAATCGCCAGGATCGTGTTATTCAGCCCCGGCCCCAGCACGACTACCACCAGTAGCGCCAGCAGAATCGCGGGGAAGGCGAAGAACACGTCCATCACTCGCATGATGATCTGATCGGCCATCCCGCCGAAGAATCCGGAGACCGCACCGAGCAGCGTCCCGATGGTACCTGAGAGGAAGACCGACGCCAGCGCCACGCGCAGCGAGTTCGTCGCGCCGTCCATCACGCGGCTGGCGACATCGCGCCCGTAGAGGTCGGTACCGAGGCGATAGGTTTCGCTTGGCGGCTGCAATCGGGCGAGGCGGTTTTGTTCGATCGGCGAGTGCGGCGTTAGGCCGAATGCGCCTGCCAGCCCTACGCCAAGATAAAACACGATGATGATAATCCCGACTACGCCGCTCGGGCTTTTGAGCAGGCGGCGCGCGAAGCCGGGTTCCTTCTGAGGCGTGTCGAGACTCTTAACGTTGTTTTGCATAAGAAATACGTGGGTCGAGCAGCGTGTAAACGAAATCGACGAGCAGATTGATGACGACAAAGTTGACCGCGATGAACAGCGTGACACCCTGAATCAGCGCATAGTCGCGCTGCGAAATGGCGTTGTAGGCCAGGCGCCCGATCCCCGGCAGCGTGAAGATCTCCTCGACGATAACGGTGCCGCCGAGCAGATAGCCCGTCTCTACACCGACCAGCGTCACGATCGGGATCAGGGCATTGCGCAGCGCGTGCCGCAGCAGGATCGACCGTTCCTTCAAGCCCTTGCTGCGCGCGGTGCGGATGTAATCCTGCGACAAGACCTCTAGCATGGCCGAGCGGGTCATGCGCATAACCGACGCAGAGAACGCGAAGCCGAGCGTGATCGCCGGGAAGATTAACTGCTGTAAGTTTTTCGACGGGTTTGCAGTGAACTCGACGTAGTTCCCGGCGTTTGGCAAGATACCGAAATAAACCGACAGGATGTAGATGATCAACGTGCCGATCAGGAAATTCGGCGCGGCCAGGCCGATCAGCGCGAACAGCTGGCCGAAGAGATCGATTGGCGAGTTATGGAAAATCGCAGAGATGACGCCGAAGGTCAGGCCGATGGTGAGCGCGATCACCACCGCGAGCAGCGCCAGTTCCAGTGTGACCGGAAAGCGTGCCAGGATGACGTCAACCACGGGCTGGCCGTGGCGCACCGAATAGCCCATGTCGCCCTGGAGCAGGTTGACGAGCCAGTTGAAGTATTGCTCGTAGGCGGGTTTATCGAGCCCGAAGTAGGCTTCGAGCGAGGCGCGCTGGTCGGCGGTGAGCATACCGGCTTCGGTGCCGAGCATCGCCGTGATCGCATCGCCGGGGATCAGCCGGATCGCGAAGAAGACAAGCAGCGACACACCAAGCACCGTCGGGATGAATGCGATGGCGCGCTGCGTGAAGTAACGGATCATGACGCAATTGCCTTAATCGGGGCGCGCCGCGCGACGCGCCCCGAAGTGAAACGAAAGTGACAGAGTTAACGCTCGAGCCGCACCTGGCTCAGCGAGTAAAGTGAGTCCGTCGGCATGGGGACGAAGCCCTCGACGTATGGCTGCTGCGCCGTGTACTCGTACTCGGTGTAGAGCCAGACCCAGGGCGCCATCTCGACGAGGTGGCGCTGGAAGTCCGCGAAGATCTCGAAGCGTGCTTCGGTGTCGGACTCGCTGCGGCCCTGCGCCATCAGGCTGTCGAGCGTCTCGTCGCCATAGCCCGCGACGGTGCTCAGGTTGCCGCCTTCAACCCAATAACGCGCGTACATGGTGTACGGATCGGGGCGCCCACCATTGAGCGCAACCGCCGCGTCGAAGTCAGCCGCCAGCCAGCGGTCGACATAGACGCTTAGCTCCAGCGGCTCGATCTCGACTTCGATACCGATCTCGGCAAGCTGCGCCTGGATCGTCTGCGCCTCGGCGATGGCGGTAGGTGGCTCCGCGCTGGCGGCTATGATTGTCAGCTCAAAACCATCGGCGTAGCCCGCTTGTTCCAGAAGCTCACGCGCGAGGTCCAGGTCCTGCTCGTAGCAGAAGTATTCGTCCAGCGGCAGCTCGAAGGCCGGGATGGTCAGCGGGCCGGTTACCTTGCCCTCACCGAGCGCGGCTGTGTCCAGCACGGCCTGACGGTCGACTGCGCACGAGATCGCCTGTCGGACCTCAAGGATGTCCAGCGGCGGGCGCGCGGCGTTCAATTGCAGCACGTGATATGAGATCGCAGGCGCGCGGTTGAGCTCGACGGTCTGGTCGCCAATCAGCAACGTGGCGATCAGCGGGTCGTTGAGCAGCGCGAAGTCGATCTCACCGGCACGCAGCGCGGCCAGGATCGAGGCTTCGTCCGGGATGACGCGCATTTCGATGCCATCGACGTACGGGCCTTCGCCCCACCAGTTCGGATTCGCGTTCAGGATTGTGCGTTCTTCCGGGACCCAGCTTTCGAGCATGAAAGGCCCGGTCCCCACCACATCGGTGGTCGGTTCGCCGTTGGCGATCACGTCTGAAGACAGGATCACGGCGTTCACGGTCGCCAGCGCGCTCACCAGCGGCACATCGGGGGTGTTGAGGTTCAGCACGACGGTGTAATCGTCGGGCGTGTCAATGCTTTCAATGCTGGTGAGGTTTGCGCGCGTCGCGGCGCCGGTTTCCTCGTCCAGAATGCGTTCAAACGACGCCTTGACGTCCTCAGATGTGAGATCAGACCCATCATGGAACTGGACACCCTGGCGCAGCGCAAACGTGAGCTGCAGCGCATCGTCCGAGAACTCCCAGCTTTCGGCTAGCGCCGGGATCAGGTTGAGATCGGCGTCGAGGTTTACCAGCGGCTCGTACACCAGTTCCAACAGGCGCAGCGAAGCGAACGCCGTCTGTAGGTGCGGGTCGAGGCCGGTCGTGTCAGCGGCGCGCGCCATAATCAGGATGTTATCGCCATCTTGCGCGGCGATTGGGGCAACCGCTCCAAACAAAAGCGCGATAAGTACTACCAGGGATAGGGACAGAAACTTGACAGATCGCATCGTGGTTCCTCTCTTTATAAGTATCCAACACAGGCACAGGTGCGCGCCTCGCGCGCAGGTTGCTTGAGCCCAGCCTCCTTTCTACGTTTCATTGGCTGACGACAATCGCTTCCAGTAGACCAGTTCTGCAACATCCGGCAGGACATAGCCGGGAATGACGCCAACGTGCAGATAGCCCTGGCGCTGGTAAAACCGCTGGGCATCCTGGTTAAAGTCTGAGACGAGCAAGATCATATCGCGCGCTATGGCCGCCGCCTGCGCCTCGGCGGCGCTGAGCAACGCAGCGCCAAGCCCCGCGCTGTAGTGGTCGCTGCGCACGCCGAGCAGGCGCAGATACACGCTGCGCCCGAACGCTGCGCGCGGGATACACCACGCTAGCCCGCACGCCCGCGCGCCGTCGCAGTCCGCTGTTAGCAACAGATCGCCTTGAGCGAGCGCCTGCGTCAGGCTATCGGTTGCACGCGCCGCAGAGTAGTTGTACCGCTGCCAGAGAGGAGTCGACGCAATCCAGTCCGCGACGTGAGGAATGTCAGAAGCCGTCAAGGGGCGGATGGAAGGCATAGTTGTGTTCTGTGTGCCTGCGTATAGGCGAAACGAGCAGGACAAGCGTCGTTCACTTAGCGCCATTATAACGCACGCCGAGAGAAACGAAAACGTTTCGATTCGCACGCTAAATGAAAGATTAAGGAGACGTTTTCTTGACTTTTATTTACATAGATCACCTTTAACCGTGATTAATGACCCCGGCGCGACGGGAGCAGACCACTTATACTCTCATCACAACGTTCCCGCATGGGATGGCGCTGCCTAATATCTCGATCGACGACGCGGCCATCCCCATTGTACGAAATCGATTGGAGATTATCGTGACAGAGACATCTGCTCCCGCAACACATCAGGCTGACTGGGCCCCTGTTTTGATTGGCCAGTCGCTGCTGTTCGGGCTGCTCGGCAAGCTGCTCTACAGCAATCCTGCGCGAGACTGGGTTGAGCCGCTGGCGCTCGACAATCTATTTGAAGAAGCGCCCTTTGCCGCCGAGCAAGAAAGCACGCAGCGCGCTCTCAAGCTGCTGGGTGAGTGGTCGGCAGACGTGGCACGTGAGGGGCTCACCGAGGCTATGTTGGAAGACCTCAGGGTCGATTACACCCGGATCTTCGTCGGCCACCGGCGGATGGACGTCCCGGCGTGGGAGTCGGTTTATTTCAACCAGGAACGCCTCACGTTTCAGGAAGAGACCGTGAGCGTGCGCCGCTGGTTTGATCGCTTCGGCGTCAAGCCGGGTATCAACGCGCGCGAGCCGGAAGATCACATCGCGTTCGAGCTGAGCTTTGTCGGACACCTTGCAGAGCAGGCGGCCAACGCGCTGGACGCGGGCGACGGCGCGGCGTTCACGGAATTGCTTGCCGCGCAGCGCGAGTTCCTGTCCGATCACCTGCTGCGCTGGGGTTGGAAGTGGACCGAGCTGGCGCTGGAGCAGGCGCAAACGAACTTCTATCAGGGGCTGGCGCTGCTGGTGCAGGGCGGGCTGTTCGAACTGTCAGCGCTATATGATGTGCCGATCGATTGGGAGATTCGTTTCCCCGGTCTCGGCGCCTAATTGCACGCAAGCGATCGAGGAGCGGGCCCCGTGATTATCCCCATCACTCCGGAAACACACGGCCAGATTCGCAACCCTGTTTTCGCCGAGTACGCGGCGATGTACCTCGGCATTTACGACCGATTCATGGAGCAGATCCGCGCCACCGGGATCGAAATTGATCCGCGGAACTATGCGGATGAGGTCGCGGCGCGGCGCGAGCACCTGCGCCAGAAGGGCGCGCATGTGCGCAACGGCGGGCGTAGCGTGTACGTTAACGCGATTTCGCCTGCTTGCGTGGCGTGTAAAAAGGGCGTGGGAAGCGCAACCTTTTTCGTCTCATTGCGCTGCCACCGGGACTGCTTTTACTGCTTCAATCCGAACCAGATGGACTACGAGTTTCACATCTCGCACGAGCGCGATCTCGTGCAGGAGCTAAACGACATCGCCGCGCAAGGCCAGCAGAGGGAGTGCATCGCGCTGACCGGCGGCGAGCCACTGCTTCACAAAGAGAAAGCGGTCGCATTCTTTCGGCATGCGCGGGAGCTGTTCCCCGATGTGCACCAGCGCCTGTATACCTGCGGTGATTACGTTGACGAGCCGATTCTGCAAGAGCTTCAAGCCGCGTCGCTGGACGAGATCCGCTTCAGCATTCGCATGCACGACAGCCCCAATGCGCGCGAGCACGTCCTCAAGCGGATCGAGCTAGCGCGCCAGTACATCCCCCAGGTTATGGTCGAGATGCCCGTTCCGCCTGGATCGGGAGATGAGATGCGCGCGCTGCTGCGAGAGCTGGATCGCATCGGCATTTTCAGCGTCAACCTGTTGGAATTGTGCTATCCGCTGATCAACGCTGATGAGTTCAACCAGCGCGGCTTTCAGGCGAAGGCGCGGCCTTTCGAGACGCTCTACGACTACTGGTATGCAGGCGGCGTGCCGATCGCGCGCAGCGAGCTGGACTGCCTCGATCTTGTCGAATTTGCGATCGACGAGGGATTGACGGTTGGCGTGCATTACTGCTCGCTGGAGAATAAGTTCACCGGGCAGAACTACCAGCAGAATCACGGGCGCAAATTGCCCGCAACCACGGTGTTCTCCAACCGGGACTATATGCTGAAGTCCGCGAAAGTCTTCGGAGATGACATCCCGCGGGTGCTCGAAGTCTTCGAGCGAGCGGGCGTGCGTGACTATGAGCTGGACGCGGCGCGGGGCTACCTTGAGTTTGGCGTGACTCATCTGCGCTCGCTCAAGAAGCTCGATATCGAGGTAGGTATCTCAACCAGCACGCTTGAGCAGCGCGAGGATGGCGTGTATCTGCGCGAGTTGAAGGTAGATCTCACGCGGCCCGGCTTGTTCCGGCCTGCCGACGTGTAAACCGTGTGCGTCTTCCGGCGCACAGGATTAGAATAGAGTGAGTAGAGTTCTTTACAGGCGGCTTGTCCGCCTGTCTTGGCAAAAGGAATAAGAAGAAATGTTCTCTTACGTACTGCCACAGATCACCGAGCCGGCGCCTATTGGAGAAGCTGAAGCCATCCTGGTCGCAAGTGGCGATCTCCGCCTGTCCGCCAATCAGAAGTGCTGGCCCGCGCAAGAAGCGATGGAGAAGCGATTGGTCGAGGCGTTTGCGCGCGAAGGCATCACAGTTCGTCGCGGCCACCGGTACGATCCGGTCGAGAAGCACGGATTCATTTCGTCACAGCGCATGGGGATGGACATCTTCCAACAGATCCACCCCGACGCCCGCGTGATCGTCGCAGAGTCTGTCTGGCAGTATAGCCATCACGTGCTGCCCGGCCTGCGCAGCCATCGTGGCCCGATCCTCACCGTCGCCAACTGGGACGGGACATGGCCGGGGCTGGTCGGGCTGCTGAACCTCAACGGCTCGCTGACGAAGGCGGGCGTGCCGTACAGCACGATCTGGAGCGAGAACTTCGACGACGAGTATTTCATCAACGGCATCCGCCAGTGGATCCGCGAGGGGCGCATTGATCACGACACCAGCCACGTCCGCGCGCTGGACGCGAGCCGCCTGCCTAATGACGAGGTGGCGCTCGGTGAGGCTCTGGCGACGCGTCTCGCGCGGGAGAAGGCGATCCTCGGCGTGTTCGATGAGGGTTGCATGGGGATGTACAACGCCATCATCGACGACGAACTGCTGAATCCAATGGGTGTGTTCAAAGAGCGGCTCAGCCAGTCGGCGCTGGTCGCGGAGATGCGGCGCGTCACCGGCGAGGAAGCGCAGGCCGTACGGAACTGGCTCGACCAGCGCGGCATGACGTTCCGCACCGGTAGCGACCCCGCGACGGAGCTGACCGACGAGCAGATTCTGGAACAGTGCAAGATGTATATCGCGGCGGTGCGAATGGCGCATGCGTTCGGCTGCGCGGCGATCGGCATCCAGTACCAGCAGGGGCTGAAAGATATGGCGCCCGCCTCGGACCTGGTAGAAGGATTGCTGAATAATCCGGATCGCCCGCCGGTGTACGACGCAAAGACCGGCGAGGAACTGTACGCAGGCGAGGCGCTGCCGCACTTCAACGAGGTCGATGAGGGCGCCGCGCTCGACGCGCTGGTCACCAACCGCATTTGGAGCGCGATGGGCTTTGACCCGTCTACCACACTGCACGACGTGCGTTGGGGCGAGCACTTCACCGGGGACGGTCTGGATGATTTCGTGTGGGTGTTCATGATCTCGGGCGCGGCCCCGGCGTCGCATCTGGTCGGCGGCTACGCAGGCGCGATCAGCGAGCGACAGCCCCCGATGTTCTTCCCGTTCGGCGGCGGAACGCTCAAGGGCGTCGGCAAGCCGGGCGAGATCGTGTGGAGCCGCGTCTACGTGATGGACGACGCGCTGCACGTGGACATCGGGCGCGGGCACGTGGTCGAGCTTCCCGAGGAAGAGACCGAGCGCCGCTGGCGCGCGACGGATTACGCGTGGCCGATTGTGCACGGCGTGCTGCACGGCATCACGCGCGACCAGTTCATGGCGCGCCACAAGGCGAACCACATCCAGATCGCCTACGCGTCGGACGCCGCTAGCGCCGATCGCGCGCTGGCCGCCAAAGCCGCCATGTTCGATGCGATGGGCGTCAAAGTGCACGTCTGCGGAGATGTCGCGGTCGGCTAAGGTTGCCACCGAAACGGCCGCAGGATACAATTCAAAGCGCATTCATTTGCGACAAGTGACCTTCGGGGCAGGGTGAAATTCCCGACCGGCGGTATTAGAGTGAAAGACACTCTAGAGCCCGTGACCCGAACTTTGATCTGCATCGAAGTTCGGTGGATCTGGTGGGAGGCCAGGGCCGACAGTATAGTCTGGATGGGAGAAGGAAATGAGCAGGTACTTTTTTCTTGATTGAAAAATAGATTTGAGTACCTCTTGTTTGTCGTGTCTTTAAAGTCAAGTCT
>CAZVCM010000157.1:0-9846 GCA_964626105.1 uncultured Thermoflexus sp. | reverse complement strand
TTACCGACTTCCTCATAGCCTGCGAGGCGCGGCAGGAAGGCCGTGCCCAGGTTGAACTCGACAGCGCGCTCAATGCCGCCCAGGCTCGAGGTGCTCTGCGCCAGCATGGCGAACTCGCCCGCGATGAACGGGTCATTGGCCGAGTACTCGCGGCCACCGTAGTACAGCAGGCCCTCGTCGGCCCAGCGCTGCCACTCGGTCAGGACGGCCACGCCGAACTCGTTGTTCCAGTAGGTTTCGGTCGCCAGACCCTGGCGGCCATTGCCTTCATTAGCGAGCTGGATGTTGTGCTTGCCGTACATCTGCTCCAGGATCCAGGCGGGCCAGCCAAATGAAATGGCGTAGGGCGCCGCGCCAGAGTCCACGATCTGCTTGCCCATCTCATAGACTTCTTCGAAGGTCTGAGGCGGCTGCTCAGGATCCAGCCCGGCGGCCTCGAAGATGTCCTTGTTGTAGTAAATCATGGCGGTGGAGCTGTTGAACGGCATGCAGCGCAGCTCGCCGTCGATCGCGTAGTAGTTGAGAATCGGCTCGACGAACTGGGACTGCTCGAGCGTGCCGCCGCTTACTTCCATGATCGGGACGATCGCCTCGGAGTCGAGCATCGTGCGGGTGCCGACTTCGTAGACCTGGACGATGTTCGGCGGCTCGCCTGCCTGGTAAGCGGCCAGCGCCTTCGTCAACGTCTCGGCATAGCTGCCCGTGAACTCAGGGACCACATTGACGTCGGGGTTGGCTTCGTTGAACGTGTCAACGATCTCCTGCACGACGTCGGCCCGGCTGCCGCTCATGGCATGCCAGAACGTGATGGTGGTTTCGTCGTCCTGGGCAGCCGCCGGGGCGATCGTCACGGCGACGATTGCCACCAGGGCCATCAGAACGGACAGAGTTCTGAAACGCTTCATCATGGTATATCCCTCCAAAAAAGCCAGTACAAACCAGATAAGACTTCATTTTTGGGCGCTTAAGCGCCCCTTTCAACCCCACCACACGGCCCAGGCCGTACGCGAATTTTAGACGCGACAACGGGTCCGCCGCAAATACTGGTCCGTTTCTTAAAGTTTTCGCGACGGCGCGGACGGGCACTTGACGCGCCCCGCAACCTATTGTATCCTATAAGAGTAGAACATAAGTTCTATTTCACCGAACGTGCGCAACAGGTCGATAGGCTCTGCATGAAGCAGCCGGACCCGGAGCATGACCGCCTTTTGCGGGCAAACCCACCAGCGCGCCCCGGACACACACGCCGGGGCCTGCTGGGTTTTGTCGTCTGCGCAGGCGGGCTGTGTCACGCCACATTGGTCCATTCTGCACCACTACTCAGCAGAAATAACAGACTGATGTACAATAAGAAGCATTACAGCGTGCGAAACACAGCGCCGCAAGCTGGGGCGCGCCAGAGCATTGAGCCAATGCTTCTTCGGGGGAATCTATGCGCACAATCCGGCTGACCATTCTGCTCTTGATCCTTATCGCGACACTGGGCGGCACGGTATCCGCTCAGGACGACGAAGGCGCCGCCCGCGTCGAGATTGTCGAGATCGTCGCGGATGAACTGCCGCAGGTCACCTTGCTGGTCAACGTCTTCGACGCGTTTCAGGTGCCGGTGCCCGGCCTGACCGCTGACGATTTCGCGGTCACTGTTGGCGGGGAACCCGCAACCATCACCGACATCCAGAACATCACGCGCGACGAGCTGCCGATCTCCGTGGTGCTGGTGATCGACAGCAGCGAAAGTATGCTCGGCCTGCCGCTGCTCTCTGCGCAGGACGCCGCGCGCGCCTTTTTGGAGCGCCTGCGGCCCGGCGACCAGGTCGCGCTGGTGGAGTTCGACACGACCGTGCGGGTGGTGCAGGATTTCACGTCGGACTTTGACGCGGTGCGCGCCGCGATTGACGACCTGCAAGCGGATGGGCGGACCGCGCTCTACCAGGCCGCGTATGAGGCCGCGCAGCTCGCTTCCCAGGCCGAGACCCCGCGCCGCTATGTGGTGCTGCTGACGGATGGCAACGAGTACGGCAACATCAGCACAGCAGGGCCGCAGGAAGCGATCGAGCTGGCGGCGGAGAACAACATCGCGTTCTACACCTTCGGCCTGGGCTTCGGCGTGGAGCGCGCGTACCTGCAACCGCTGGCGACCAACACGCGCGGCGAAGCGCTGTTTTCGCCCACGCCCGAAGACCTCGCCGCCGAGTACAGCTATCTGGCGACGTATCTGCGCACGCAGTATGTGATCACGCTGCGCTCGGACGCCGAGCCGGACGGCTCTGACTATGACCTGGATGTGACGGTCGGCGGCGCGAGCGACACCGCCCGCTTCACCTCGCCGGACAATTACCCGCAGATCGCGCTTGAGGGCGTGCCGAGTGGTGCGATCACGCAGCCCATAACGATCACCGCTGAGATTACCGCGCCGCGTGGATTGGGCGCGATCGCGGCGGACATCGGCGGCGCGCCGCTGGAACTGAGCGCCGGACCCGCGGTCGATAACACCGTCGCGTCTGAGATCACCATCGACCCGTACGCGCTGACGCCGGGCGACCGCACGCTCACGGTGCGGGCGGAAGACGCGCTCGGCGGGGCGCGCACCGCGCAGACCACGCTGCGGATCGGCGCGCTGGTGCCAGAGCTGACGATCACCGGGCTGGACGATGGCGCGTTTTTGACCGAGCCAGAGGTGACGGTGTCCGTCACAACAGAGCGCGCGCAGCAGCCGATTGACCGGATGGCGATCACGGTCGACGGGCAGACGGTCGAGGAATTCACCGAGCCGCCTTACGAGGCGACGATCGACCTGCTGCCGTTTGGTCCGGGCGCGCACTCGCTCGGCATCGAGGTCGAATATGGCGAGGATGAGGCGGTCTTCGAGCGCAGCTTCACGCTCGATCCGCAGTTGTTCGTGACGCCGTCGCCCACGCCGACCAACACGCCGACGCCGACGAATACGCCGACCTTTACGCCCACCTTCACACCGAGCAACACGCCAACCGTGACGCCGTCGCCCACGCCAACCTCGACCAACACCCCGGCGCCCACCGCGACCCCCACGCCGCTGCCAACCGATACGCCGGACGCGACCGGGACGAGCGTCTCGCAGGCGCTGGTCATGACCACGACCGCCGAAAGCTGGACGGACACGCCAGCGCCGCCGACGCGCACGCCGCGCCCCACGACGACGCCGCGCCCGAGCGAGACACCAGCGCCGACGAGCACCGCGTCACCGGAGCCTTCGGACACGCCAGCACCGACGGATACGCCGGAACCAACGAGCACGGCATCGCCGGAGCCAACCGATACACCTGCCCCGACAGATACGCCGGAGCCGACGAGCACCGCCACGCCGGAGCCGACCGATACACCAGAACCGACGGATACGCCGGAGCCCACCAGCACGGCGACCGCCACGCCAACCGATACGCCCGTTCCGACGGACACGGTGACGCCCAGCCCGACGCCGGACCTGACCTCGACGGCGGCGATCGAGATGACGCAGACCGCCGAAAGCTGGACAAATACGCCCGTTCCCAGCGACACGCCGGACGTGACCGCGACCGCGCTGCAAGTGGCGCAGATCATGACCTCGACCGCTGAAAGCTGGACGGCGACACCCACGAACACGCCGACCAGCACGGTGACTGCCTCGCCGACGGTGACCGAGACCGCGCAACCGAGCGATACGCCTGCGCCTTCGGACACACCCGAGCCGTCGGAGACGCCGACCGAGGCCGCGACCGACACGCCGGAACCGTCCGACACGCCGACGCCACGCCCGACCGAGACACCGGGTCCGACGCGCACGCCGCGTCCGACCGCCACCGCCACGCCGATCCCGGAGATCGTCGAGGTGGGTGCGGATGATGCGGGCCTGGGCACGACGCAGATCGCGCTGCTGTGCGTGGGCGGGCTGGTGGTGCTGGCGCTGCTGGCGCTGCTGCTGTCACGCGTGGTGGGTCGCGGCGGGAGAGAGCGGTAAAGCCAGCGGTTAGCCGTTAGCAAGGGCAACCAGCAGAAGCAGCCGGGGCGGTTCCGAGAAGGGGATCGCTCCGGTTGTGCTAGAATCGGCGCTGAAGAGTCAAGGAGCGCTGAGGGATCCCGATGGACGAAGCGACCTCTTCCCCGAACGACGCTCGCACCCCACCCTGGCTGGTAAGCTTGCTCCCTATTGTCGGCGTGCTGGCGGGCGGCGCGGTCTTCGCGCTGACGTGGCTGCTGTTCCGCGATCGCGTGACGGAGCCGGACTTTCCGTGGCATGGTTGGATCACGCCGGGGCTGCTGGCGTTGGCGAGCGCGCTGTTTGCGCTGTCGTCACTGGTGGCGCTGGTCAATCGACGGTCTGGCGTGACGACTTTCTGGGCGGCGGCGAGCCTGCTGCCGGTGATTCTCGCGGTGCGGCTGGTGATCGTGATCGGCGTGCTCGCGTGGAACGTCATCGGCTGGATTGGGGATGGCACGCTGGCGGACCGGCTCGGCAACGTGCGGCTGATCACGTTCTGGCCGCTGGCGGTGGTGATCGTGGTGTCGATCATCGCGGCGCTGGTGCGCGGGCGCAACGAGCAGGAGTAGAGCAGCGAAGCACGACGAGATTACCCCCCAGCCCCTTCCCCACAAACAAGGAGAGAAGGGGAGCAAGCCAGTTCTTTTCCTTCCCTCCTTGTGGGGGAAGGAAGGCCGAGCGAAGCTCGGAAGGATGGGGGGTGCAGCGTCAGGTGTCGATTTGGCGGACAAGCTGACAAGCGAATTGTCCGTGAGGGAAAACTACGCCTTATTTTGGATAATAGGCTATGACGTAAATATCATCTATGCCAGCTCTCATAACGACTTCGAGCACCTTCCAGCCCTTGCTATCCAGAATATTAAGAGCCCTGGCCAAGTTGTCGAGCCCTCCACCATCGTAAAGTATCATGTATCCCTTGAGTTCATCTACTTTGTCTGGGGCGTCGATTATTGCAGCGGCGCTAATCCGTTTGGTTAGATAGGTTCTTTCCATGCGATATATCTCTTTACCTCTTGACAATCGAGTAATACATTCTATCACGCCTGTAGTATAAATCCGAACACAAAAATGGAAACTGCGGAACCGGTATCCCGATCCCGCGCCTGTGTGTTCCGCGTGTGTGTTTAGCGGGCGGAGCAAGCTCCGCCCCTACAGATCGCGCTGCTTTTTGCGCTCGCTAACGGCTAATCGCTCACCGCTTCCTTCTGCGGCAACCGCTCCGCGATCAGCTCCACCACGTCCTTGATCGCCGGGCCGCCGGGACCGACCTCGCCCTGCGCGTCGGTGAACATCCGCAGGCAGAACGGACACCCGACCGCCAGCGTCTCCGCGCCGGTGGCCTGCGCCTCGGCATAGCGGGTCACGTTCACGCGCGCGTCGCCAGGCTCCTCTTCCTTCCAGAACTGCGCGCCCCCTGCCCCGCAGCAGAATGAGTTGTTGCGCGTCCGCCCCATTTCGCGGACCGGCGCGCCGCTCGTCTGCTCGATCAGCGTGCGCGGCGGCTCGTAGACGCCATTATGCCGCCCCAGGTAGCACGGATCGTGGAACGTGACGTTCGCCCCACCCTGCTCTGGCGCGACATCCAGCCGCCCCGACGCGATCAACTCCGTCAGGTAATCGGTGTGGTGGACAACTTCGTAGTGCCCGCCATACTGCGGATACTCGGTGCCGAGCGTGTGCAGGCAGTGCGGGCACGTCACCAGGATGCGCGGCGGCGCGACCTCGTTGAGCGTCTCGATGTTGGCGCTCGCCATCTCGTAGAAGAGGTACTCGTTCCCGGCGCGGCGAGCCGAGTCCCCGGTGCAGCGCTCGCGCTCGCCCAGCACGGCGAACTTGACGCCCGCCGCCTGCAACACCTGCACCAGCGCCCGCGCGGTTTGCTGGGCGCGCGGCTCCAGGCTGGCGGCGCAGCCGACCCAGTACAGAATCTCGTAATCATCCGTGTCGTCGACGGTTGGCACATCCAGCCCTGCCGCCCAGGCCATGCGGCTGTCGGACATCTGCCAGGGGTTGCCGCTGGTCTCCATGCCCTTGAACGCGCCCTGAAGCTCGGCGGGGAACTCGCTCTCCATCAGCACCTGATCGCGCCGGATGTGCATGATGTCGAACATCGGCTCGTTGCCGACCGGGCAGATCTCCACGCACGCGCCGCACGCGGTGCACGCCCACACGGCAGAGTGCGAGATAGCGAAGTCGAGCAGCGGTCGGGGCGAGTCCTCGCCAGCGGCCAGCCCGCGCATGACGCCCTTGAGCTCGAAGCGCTGGTTCACTTCCAGCGCCGAGGGGGAGAGTTCCTTGCCGGTGACATACGCCGGGCAGACGTCCTGGCAGCGGTTGCACATGATACAGGCGAAAGCGTCGAACAGGTGCGTCTGCTGCAGGTGTTCGAGCTTCGCCGCGCCGAACTGCTCGCGCGAGTCGTCCTCGAAATCGACCGGCTCCAGCGCGCCAAGCGAGCGGCGATCCGGGCGCGAGAAGTAGTTGAGCGGGCCCATCAGCAGGTGAATGTGCTTGCTGTAGGGGAAGTACGGGATGAACGCGAGAATCGTGCCGAGCGCCAGCCACCACGTCAGGTGAGACCACGTCTCCAGCGTGCCGAAGCTGAGGCCGCTCCACAGCCGCGCCACCAGCCCCGCCGCCGGCTGCCAGGGGTCTCCGGCGCGGTCCGCGATGGCGAACGACTGGCCCAGGAAGCGCGATCCGACGTGCACCAGGATGAACAACCCGACGATCAGCGAGTCGCGGCGGATGCCGGGGCGGGCGCGCTCGTGGAGCGGCACATTCTCGCGGAACGTCAGCGCGGGCGCTTTGGCGATGAACCGCCGCACGAGGAAATAGATCACCCCCGCCAGCGTAAGCACGCTCAGCACGTCGCCCAGCAAGCGGTAGACGCCGCCGATCCGCCCGTCGCCGAAGAAATGCACGTCGAAGAAGCCTTCGATCAGATCGCCAGTGTTGATCAGGATGTAGTAGACGAAGCCCCAGACAATAAACAGGTGGATCACGCTGGTACCAGGGCGCGCGCGCAAAGTGGTGCGCTGTGTCAGCGCCACCTCGACCGCGCGGAACACGCGGCGCGGCAGCTCGTTGAGGTGCAGTTGGCCGTCGCCGCGCCGGATCGCGCCGAACATCCAGCGAAAGGTAAACCACGCGAGGCCGAGCGTCCCGGCGACCAGGAGAAAGAACAGGGCTTTTTCGAAGGCGGAAAGCATAAGCGGATATCCTTGAAAGCGGTTAGCAGTTAGCGATTAGCAGAAGCTAAGAACGGCGATCAAGCAGCTACAAGTAGCTATAGCCCCATCCCTGCCGCAAAGTTTTCGTCTCTAGCGTTAATTCTAACCTATCGGGCGCAGTGCGGCGCAAGCGCGCCGACGAAATATGCGCAATCCTTTCGAAAAACCGCGTCGCTGCTTCTAGCGACTTTTCGCTCTTGCTAACCGCTAACCGCTCAAAAGGTCCTGCCGCAGCCGCCCCGCCAGATACGTTTGCAGCCACGTCGCCAGGTGATGAATGATCTCCTGCGGGACGCTCATGGCGAAAAGCTGCGCCTGCTCAGCCAGCGTCAGGCAGCCGCATAGCTGGTCCTCAAGCGACCGTTCGAGCAGCACACCGTCGATATAGCGCTGCAACGTGCTCTCTGGCATGGACGCGAGTATCTCCGGGATGGCGTCGCGCTCGTCATGCACCAGGCTGTGCGCCACCTGAATCAGCGCAGAGACGAGCGTCGGCGCGTTGATCAGCATCGTGAACGGGATCGGCTGCTCCAACAGCAGCGACATATCCGCCAGCAGGTCGAGCATATCGTCAATGTCCATCAACGCCTGCGCCAGCAGCCGCACCGGGACCAGCGCCTCGTCCGGTTCCAGCACGAGCGGCTCGGGCTGGGTGGGGACCGGCACATTCACCAGCGTCACCAGCTCGCCCGCCCACGCGAGAAGCTGATCGACGTCGGTCAAGTCGATCTCCGCTTCGCGGGATGCGCGCCCGGACAGCAGATCGTCGTACGGGTCGAACTCGTCCCAGTCGGCATCGGACTCGTCCAACGGTCCGAAATGCTCCAGCACAAAGGGGTCGTCTAGCTCGCCCGCGTCATAGCCGGGCCGCTGATCGCGCAGGATGAGCTGCGGCCAGCGGTCGGGGAACCGCTGCCGCATCCGCTGCATGTAGCCGATCAGCAGGTCTACCGGGAACCCTGCGCCATACACCACGCACTCGTAGACGGACGCCGGGTTGAGCCATGCCCACCAGTTGATGTCGCGCCGGGGCGCCTGCTCCACCAGCGAGCGGCCCACCAGATAGCTCGCCAGCCGCTGATGCGCGTTGATCTGCCACGGCCAGAATTTCCAGTCAAGCACGTCGTCCCAGGGGACCTCGGACGGCACAATATCGTCCAGCGAGAGGATGCCGTGCTCGGGCGAGAGCACCAGGATATGCGCGAACTGCTGGTCCTGCGCGTCGATGCACGCCTGCTGAAAGTCGTTGCCGCCGTAAAAGTCACGCGGGAGCATCGGCTGGCTGCCGAAGGTTTCGCTGGCGACGATCAGCGCGATGGCCTCGCGCTCGACCTGGGCGCGGCGCTCGAACAGCGGCAGCGCCTCAGGCGCGATCGTCACGCGATAGGTGTGCCAGCGGTTGCGGCCCTTGCCCCGCGTGATCACGCCGGTCGGCTGGCGAAAGCTGGCGGTGTAGACCGCGCGCGAGGGCAGCGTCGCTGCGAGATCGAGCAGGTCGTCGGGCGGCACGCCGATGCGCAGCGTATGCCCGTCGTCCCACCAGATGCCGCCTTCCGCGTCGAAGCGCAGACCGCGATGCCCCAGGCTGTAAATCACCAGCGCCAGCCACACGCGCTGCGCGATGAGTTGTTTGCTTTCGTGCGAGCGCGTTTTCTCGATCAGCCAGCGGACCTGCTCCTTGTCCGCTCCGTGCCCCTGGCCCACCTGCTTGAGCCACGCCCGCGCCGCGTGCTGAAGCGCCGTAACGACGCTAGCCCGCTTCTCTTCCGGCACGCCGGGGTCGATCAGCTCGACCGCCAGCCAGCCAAGCGACAGCAGCGCCCGCGCGCGATCATCGGGCTGGTCGCGCACTGGCTCTTGCGTGCCAAAGACGTGCACCAATTCCTTGTCGCTCACGGCGGCGGTGTGAGCCGTCACGTCGAGCGCGTGCTCAGCGAATAACACATCTAGAACGGTTGATGGCATCATGGGTCAGCTTTCTGGGGCCGCTGCTGGGGAAAGGACGCGTCCCGCGTTAAGGCGGCCGGCGGCGCTTGTTGCAGCGGAAATGGGTGCTGCATAAATGGTGTAGACAAAAGTGTACACGATCTGGTTTGCCGCGCAACGGAGCAAAGACGGCGGCGTGATGCGTGCTTTTGCCCTTCCCTTTTTGTGGGAGAGCGGCAGCGCGTGCGAAGCAGGCGCGCGGTGGAGGTAGCAGTTGGCGGGAATTTCGGCAACCCTATCTCCGGTTTGCGCCCGCGTTTCGCCGCGCTTTTCTAACCTATCACCGCAGTTTTAGGTTACACTAAAGGCAGGAGCGTATCACACCCCGGCAGGAGCTATGGTGAGCGATCAGCCCGAACCTCGCGAAACGTATAGCGAAGCGATCGAAGACTTCCTCAAGGCCGTGTACCTGCTTCAACAGGATCATGAGCGCGTCCAGACTTCGTTGCTGGCCGACGCCCTGGCGATCACCGCGCCCTCGACCACCGAGATGGCGAAGAAGCTGGCGCGCGCCAAGCTCGTCTCGCACGAGCCTTATCGCGGCATCCGCCTCACCGCCGCCGGAGAGCGCATCGCCCTGGAGATCGTGCGCCATCACCGACTGATCGAGCTGTTCCTGGTCGAGGCGCTCGG
>CAZVCM010000156.1:0-9870 GCA_964626105.1 uncultured Thermoflexus sp. | reverse complement strand
GGGCGCCCATACACCAGAAACGGTTTCGCCACCTTCACACTCCTTACCTCACCCATCTGGTGAACGCTATTATGCGGCGCGGCCATGCACCCCACAAGGTCCAGGCGGCGGGTTCAGCGCTAGGACAGGTGGCGGAGCGCGCGCTCAGCGCCACGCGTCCAGCAGCGCAAACAGCCGATCCGCAAGCGCGTCCGGCGGCTCGACGCCGAGCGTCTGCGCGACGGGCCGCGCCTCGTCGAAGAAGCACGCGGTCGCCGCCCGCAGCGCGTCCATAATCGCGTCTGGCGTCGCCTGCGCGGGCAATGACTTCTCCAGCGCGGCGCGAAACGCAGCAGGCAACTCGTCGGCGTAGCGCGCCCGCTTAACGTTCACATCGTGCCGCAGACCGGCCATCGCGATCGCTCTCTGCCGCACCGTATCAAGATCGGTCAGCGCCCGCCACACCTGCCCGCGCCGCGCGGCGACCGCCACATGCAGCACATAATGCCAGATGCTGCTAACCGCGTGCGCGTACTCCGCGCGGACATCCGGCCCCTGGTGCGCTGCCCATGTTCGCTGCTGGATACCTTCGATCTGGCCGGAGCGGTCGAACGCCACCCGCCAGCGCGGTTTGCCCGCCTGCAGATTGCCCAGGTGGATAAACCCGATATCCAGTTCCAGATAGCGTTCTAGCAAAAAGCCGCGCAGAAAGCTGTCCGGCGCGTAGTCGACGCTGAACTGGCCCCACACGTCAAACATCGCGCGGATGCGTGCCGTCCAATCCGCGACGACGGGCGCGACGTCCTCAGCCCGGTGCATGACCACGTCAAGATCGATGTCCGAATACGCGTCGCCGAACCCCTCGGACGCCGACCCAACCACGATCGCGCCTGCGATGCGGGGGTCCGTCTGCAATTCCGCCAGCAGGCCATCGAGCGCCGCCTGCCGCTGCTCCGGCGTGAAGAACAGCGGCGTCTGCCCCTCGCTAGCGATAGTCATAGAAGCCGCGCCCGGTCTTGCGGCCCAGGTGCCCTGCCGCAACCATCTTGCGCAGCAATGGGCAGGGCCGGTACTTCGGGTCGCCGAGGCCGCTATGCAGCACTTCGAGCGTGTGCAGTACCACGTCCAGCCCGATGAAGTCGGCCAGCGTCAGCGGGCCCATCGGGTGATTCATGCCGAGCTTCATCACCGTGTCGATCGCCTCTGCCGTACCGACGCCTTCCATCAGCGCATAGATCGCCTCGTTGAGCATCGGCATCAGGATGCGGTTCGCGATAAAACCCGGATAATCCGCCGCCTCGATGGGCGTCTTGCCGAGCCGCTCGCCGAACGTCATCATCGCGTCGAGCGTATCCTGGCTGGTCGCCAGCCCGCGAATGACCTCGATCAACTGCATCAGGGGGACCGGGTTCATAAAATGCAGCCCGATCACCTTGTCAGGGCGCCCGGTCGCCGCCGCGATCTCCGTAATCGAGATCGACGAGGTATTGCTGGCGAGGATCGCATCCGGCGCGGTCAGCTCGTCCAGCCGCCGGAACACGCTCCGCTTGACATCCAGCGACTCGCTCACAGCCTCGATCACAAGCTGCGCGTCGCCCACGTCCGTCAGGTCGAGCCCGGTCGCGATCTGGCTCAGCGCGGCGTCGCGTTGCGCGTCGGTGAGCTTTTCTTTGCTGTGCAGCTTCTCGACGCTGCCGCGAATGGACGCCAGCGCCCGATCGAGCGCCGCCTGATCCACGTCGATCAGCCGTACCTGGTAGCCGTTCGCCGCGCAGACCTGGGCGATGCCGCTGCCCATCGTCCCGGCGCCGATCACACCGATCATCTGAATTGCGCTCACGTCCATGTGATCCCCCTTAAGCGTTAGCGAATGGCGGTTGGCTCTCGTTCCCTAATGCTCCGAGAACATCGTATGCAAAGGTGGAAGCCTTCATCGTATGACCTGTAGGGGCGATGCTTGCACCGCCCGCCAGCAACCAAACTAAAGACATTCACACGGGCGGAGCTTGCTCCGCCGCTACGCTACCCGGCGCCGGATATTCTCTGGGCGTCAATGCTTCTACCGCACGATCTCCGCCATCTCGTCAATCAGCGGATTCCCTCGATACACGCCGTGATAGTCTTCCGGCAGCAGCGCCGCCAGCGCGCACATGATCCGCTCGGTGTATTCCGAAAGCTGCGGGCCTTTGGCGCGCCCTTCCGGCAGGCGATAGGGCCGCCCAATCCGCAGATGCACTTTCGGCCATGGGCGCTTGAGCACCTTCTCCGTGCCCCACACCGCCACCGGAACAATCGGCACATTCGCCCGCGTCGCCAGAAACGCCGCGCCGTCGCGTCCCTCGATCAGCCCGCCGGTCTTGCTGCGCGTGCCTTCCGGCGCGATCGCCAGCGTCGCCCCGTGCTCCAGCACGACCAACGCCTTGCGCAGCGCCTCGCGGTCCGCCGAAAACTGCTTGACCCAGATCAGCGCGTTCACCCGAAAGATCGGCTCCATCCACGTGCCGCGATATTTCTCCGCCGCCATGCCAATCACACCCGGCGGCAGGTACGGCGTCATGGCGGCCACGTCGAAGTAGCTGAGGTGGTTGGCAGTGACCAGCATCGGCGGCTCGGGGAAGCGCTCCATTCCCTGCACGTCGAGCCGCATCAGCAGCCGGATCGCGACGCTCATCAATGGCCGCGCCCAGCGGCTTTGCTCGGTCGCTGGCCAGTCGGGCGGTCGCTCGGTCGAAGCGGTCATGATTGCTCCTCTCTGTGGTGGCGCACGGTCAGCATACCGCAGCCGATCTGCGCTTGGCAAATTGGCGGCGCAGGCGGCGCGCTATGGGCGCGCTGGCCGGGGATCGCTATGCTCTGTAGTGGACCGATTCGCCTCAAAAGGACGTATTGATGGACTCTCCTTGCCCAGACCCTTCTCCGCGATCTGCGCCCGCGCGTGACTATTGGCCGACCGAGAGCTGGCAGACCGCCGCGCCCGCCGATCACGGCGTCGATCCTGACGCGCTCGCCCGGCTGAGCGCGCACCTGGACGAAGCATACCCGCACTTCGACAGCCTGCTCGTCGTGCGCAACGGCTATCTGCTGCACGAGGAATATAAGAACGGCGCCGCGCCCGATGACGAACACAACGTCAAGTCTGTCACCAAGAGCGTACTCTCCGCGCTGGTCGGGATCGCGCTCGATACCGGTGACCTGGCCGGGATCGACGAGCCGATCGGCAGCTTCTTCGCGGGGCATTTCGCCTCGATTGCGGACCGCGCCAAGCGCGCCATCACGCTCGAAAATCTGCTCACCATGCGCTCTGGTCTGGAGTGGAACGAGTGGTCCGGGACGACGATCCAGATGACCGCCAGCCCGGACTGGGTGCGCTTTGTGCTGGAGCGCCCGCTCGCGCAGCCGCCCGGCGAGCGCTTCAGCTACAGCACCGGCGACACGCACCTGATCGCCGCCGCGCTCCAACAGGCGACCGGCATGACGCTGCTCGAGTACGCCGATCTCTACCTCTTTCAGCCACTCGGCATCACCGCGCGCCGCTGGCCAGACGATCCCCAGGGCGTCGTGATCGGCGGGTCAGAGCTGGCGCTCCGCGCGCGGGATATGGCGAAGCTCGGACTGCTGTATCTCAGCCTGGGCCAGTGGGACGATCGCGAGATCATCCCGGCGGACTGGGTCCGCGCCTCGACCGAGCCGCACATCACCGTCGTCCCACAAGACGCCAGCAAGCGCCCGCCGGTGTGCTACGGCTATCTGTGGTGGCTGCGTCCACAGCAGCGCCTCGGCAGCTTTATGGCGGTCGGCCATGGCGGGCAGTTCATCTACGCGCTGCCGGACCTCGACCTCTGTGTCGTGATGACCGCCGACCTGAAAACCGCGCCGGAGACCTTCAACGACAACCGCATGATCCGCGAGTTCAACGTGGTCGAAGATTTCCTCGTCCCTGCCGTGCAGGGCTAGGCTCGTCCTGCTGGCTCGGCAGCGAGGAGTCTCCCAGCATTGACGCAGGGGCGGAGCTTGCTTCGCCCGTGGAAATTTGGAGCATCCTCAGAACGGGCGCGGCGATCTTCTCCTCTTGCCTCGCTCTAGGGGATGGGGGAGCATACTTTATCGCTTGATCCCAGCGCGGTTTTTGTTGTACGATTAGCACATAAGTTCGTGCACACGCAAACTGCGCGCGTCTACACGAGGAGACACCCATGGTTGATCGCTCGCACGAGCCACTCATCTATTACGCTGCGCCGGGGCCATTCACTGCGCTCTCTGCGGATGAGACGTATGCCCCATTACTCGAAGACTTGCCCGCCGACATCCCCGCATTGGTCCGGGCAGTGCAGGGGAACCTGCTGCACATCTTCTGGGCAGAAGCCTATGGCGTCACGCACACCGACGAGCAGCGCGAAGGTGTCGGGATTCGCAGTGCCGCCGAGAAGCTGCGCCGCATTCACGCTGCTAACCCCGCGCCGCTGACCACGCCCCGCCCGCCCGAAGCGCGCCTGGTCGGCAACTGCCGTGACTTTTCAGTGCTGCTCTGCGCGCTGCTACGCTATCACGGCATCCCGGCGCGCGCTCGCTGCGGATTCGGGACGTACTTCACGCCGGGCCGCTACGAAGATCACTGGGTTTGCGAATACTGGCGCGCGGACGAAGGCCGCTGGGTGATGGTCGACGCGCAGTTGGACGCGCTCCAGCGCGACACGCTCAAGATCGACTTCGACCCGCTCGACGTGCCCCGCGATCGCTTCATCACCGGCGGGCACGGCTGGCAACTCGTCCGCACCGAGCGCGCCGACCCGGAGAAATTCGGCATCTTCGATATGAAGGGGCAGTGGTTTATTGTGGGCAACCTGCTCCGCGATCTGGCGGCGCTCAATAAAATGGAGCTGTTGCCGTGGGACTGCTGGGGCGCGATGCCCGCCCCCCAGGACGCCGTCACGCCCGCGATGGAATCGCTCTACGACCGCGCGGCGGCGGTGTCGTGGGGCGATAACGACACCTTCGATGGCGCGCGCGCCCTGTACGATACCGAAGAACTGCTACGCGTCCCGCCCACCATCCTCGATGTCGGCGGCGACACGCCGCGTGAGGTCACGCTAGCGGAAGAAGCAGGCGTCGCCTTCTAGCCGACGCCAGGGACGTGGTCTACTGACACACAAGGGGATTCAGCAGCAACCTGTAGGGGCGGAGCTTGCTCCGCCCGTTGCTTGTGCATCACGTCTCAAGAAGATCGTCCTGCTCAGCGCATCGCTCTACGGACACAGTGGTGCGAGTTATCACGCAGAATCACGCGGCGGGCTATTCGGCCCGCCGCTGTTTGTTGGTCGTCAGCGAACGAACGTTAGCGCCGCCACCAGACGCTCGTCAGCGCGAAGATGATCAGCGCGCCGAAGAACGCCGCGACCACGTCAATCCAGCGAATCACCAGCTCGCCACCGAGGATGCCGGTCGGTTCGAGGTCAATCAAACTGAACAGAAAGCCGCCAACGAACGAGCCAATCAGACCAATGACGATCAGGCCGGTGAGGCTCATGCCTCGCCCGCGTATCAGGATGTTGGCGAACAGACCTGCGATCAGGCCGATGATGATCCATGTGATGATCTGGCCCACGGTCGTGCTCACCGTCACCGGGCGATCGGTCACGGTCTGAAGCAGAAAAATGGTCATGGTAATCTCCTCACCTCGCGGTGGTGCCCCCAATCAGACCTGTGGAGATTATCATGCGTCCGCCTGACGGTGGCAACTGATCATCCCGGCGAGAACGCTCACTCGCCACGCTCAAGCAGGTGCGCGACCGCTGTCCCGCCCAGCCCGCCGAGGTTGAGCGCCAGCGCCCGGCGCGCGTCCGGGACCTGGTTCTCGCCCGCGTCCTGCCGAAGCTGGCGCACGATCTCCACCGCCTGGTAGACGCCCGTCGCGCCGAGCGGGTTACCGCGCGCCTTCAGCCCGCCGAACGTGCTGATCGGCAAGCGACCATCCCTCCCTAGCGCGCCCTCGGCGGCCAGCTTCCAGCCCTCGCCGCGCGCCGCGAAGCCCGCCGCCTCAAGCTGAAGCGCCGTCAGCACCGTGTAGCTATCGTGCAGCTCCGCCAGGTCGATGTCTTCCGGGCCGATTCCCGCCTGCTCATACGCGCGTCCCGCCGCCAGATTCGCCGCCTGCAGAAATAGCAGGTCGCGGCGGTTGTGCACCGCCAGCGTATCAGTCGCCGCCGCGCTGCCGCGCACGCGCACCGGTTTCGGCACGCTGTCGAGCGCGCGTTCCGCGCTGGTGAGGATCACCGCCGCTGCTCCGTCGCCTTCCGGCGCGCTGTCGAACAGGTTGACCGGCTCTGCCACGACCGGCGCCTTGGCGAACGCGCCAGGACGCAGCTTATTGCGATACATCGCAAACGCGTTGGTCGCGCCGTTGGCGTGCGCGTTGACCGAGAAGCCCTCGAACTGCTCCAGCCCGACGCCATGCTCATGCATATAGCGCCGCATCAGCAACGCGGCTATCGCGGCGGGCGTCGCGCCCGGCCCCGCCTCATAGTCCGCGTCCAGCACGGTTGCCAGCGCGGTATCGCGCTCGCTTCCGGTGCGGTCGGTCGCCTTCTCCACGCCCAGCACGACGACGGTTTCTGCCGCGCCGCTGGCGATCATCAGATAGCCCTGGCGCAGCGCCAGCCCGCCGGACGCATCTGCCGCCTCAACGCGCAGCGCCTCGACGCCCGTCATCCCCGCGTAGTCCGCTACCAGCGCGCCGAGGTGGTTTTGTCCGCTGAGGTTGCCACCCAGCGCATTCGCCACGATCAGCGCGTCGACCTGCTCAATCCCCGCGTCTTCGAGCGCGGCGCGCAGCGCGCCCAACGCCAACTGGCGCAGGCCCATGTCCCAGTGCTCGCCGACCGGCGTCTGCCCGACCCCGATAATTGCTACGTCTCGCATCGTGTGCCTCGGTTTCTCGTAAGTTAGCTGTCAGCTTTTAGCAGTTAGCCAGAGCAGAGAGCGGGAATGCTGCGTGTGTCGTTCCCGCGAGCGTGCGACAGTGTCAAGAGCGTGGCGCTTGATCATGCTACTCGCTAACCGCTAATCGCTCTCAGTCCACCTGCAGCTTGCCGCGATAGCGCGTGTACAGCGCGTAATCGATCTCGACCCGCCGCGCAACATACGCCTGCGTGCGCGGCGCTTTGTCGCGGCGCTCCGCGATGTGCTCCGTCACCACCCAGTCGAACGCGTCCGACCCGGCGCCGCTGCCATAGCTAACCATCAGGATCCGGTCGCCCGGCTCCGCCACGTCGAGCGTCGCCGTCAGGCCGAGCAGCGATGACCCGGCGTAAACGTTCCCCACCATGCCGGACAGCAGCCCCGGCTCGATCTGCTCTGGCGCGAAACCGAGCAGGCTCGCCGCCCGCTGCGGGAACTTGACGTTCGGCTGGTGGAACACCGCCCAGCGATAGTCCTGCGCGGTCGTGCCCATCATCTCCATCAACCGCCGCGCCGCGCTGATCGTGTGCTCGAAGTACGCCGGCTCGCCGGTGAAGCGATCGCCGTGGCTCGGATATGTCTCATGCGCGCGCCGCCAGAAGTCCGGCGTGTCGGTCACGAAGCTGTAGCTGCCCTGCACCCGCGCGAGGCTTTCATCCGCCGGACCCAGCAAGTACGCCGCGCCGCCTGCCGCTGCCGTATATTCAAGCGCGTCACCAGGACGGCCCTGCGCCGTGTCCATACCGACCGCCAGCACGTACTGGCCCATGCCGCTGCCCACAAAGCCGATTCCCGCCTGCATCGCCTCGGACCCGGCCTTGCACGCGAATTCCCAGTCCGCCGCCTGAATGTTGGGCGCCGCGCCGATGCTCTCCGCGACGATCGTTGAGGACGGCTTCACGGCGTACGGGTGACTCTCGCTGCCGACCCACACCGCGCGGATCAGGCGCGGATCGATCCCCGCACGCGCCAGCGCATTCTGCGCCGCCTCAATCGCCATCGTGATCACGTCCTCGTCCAGCCCGGCGACCGCTTTCTCCTTGATCGGCACGCCACCTGTGCCGCCCGTCCACACCCGCGACACTTCGCTGGCGGGCAAGCGGAACTGCGGCACATACGCGCCATAGCCCACGATCCCGACCGGGCGATCCGGCTTGAGCACCGTCTGCCCGATCGTCAATGGATTGCCACTACTCATCATGCGTCTACGCTCCTGAAATCAGCAGTTAGCGGTTAGCGATTAGCGGTAAGCTGCCATCGCTTTCCCTACTCCCTAATCGCTATTCCCGGCTCTTAACTCCCGCAGCAACGCTTCCGCCCGCTGCGTCGAAATCTGCCCTTCAGCGACCATCCGGTTGGCGATTGCCTGCACTTCACCGCCGGTTGCGCCCGCTGCAACCGCCATCTGTTTAGCGTGCAGGCTCATGTGCCCGCGCTGGATGCCTTCCGTCGCCAGCGCGCGTATCGCGGCGAAATTCTGCGCCAGCCCGACCGCCGCCATGATCTGCGCCAGTTCCTGCGCGCCGGGATTGCCGAGCACTTTCAGCGCCGCCCGCGCCGCCGGGTGCACGCGCGTCGCCCCGCCGACCGTCCCGACCGCGACCGGCAGCTCGATCGTGCCGCGCAGATCGCCCGCGCCGTCGAGCGCCCACTCTGTCAGCGAGCGGTACGTGCCCTCGCGCGCGGCCCAGGCGTGCGCCCCGGCTTCGAGCGCGCGCCAGTCGTTGCCAGTCGCAATCGCGACCGCGTCCATCCCGTTCATCACGCCTTTGTTGTGCGTCGTGGCGCGGTACGGATCGACCGCCGCGAACACCGCCGCCTCGACAATCGCCCGCGCCACGTCCGCGCCGTCCATCGCCTCGGTGCGCAGCCCCCGCGCCGGGATGGTGCACGCCGCGCGCGCCTTGCGCCGGTCTGACAGGTTGCTGAGGATGCGCAGGTTTACGCGCCCGCCGGTCAGCGCTTCGATGCGCGGCGCGAGCCGCTCGACCGTCGTGTTGATCGCGTTGGCGCCCATCGCGTCTCGCACATCGTACAGCAAGTGCACGATCAGCATCGGCCCGGCGGGCGTGTCAGGAAACGGGCGGATCTCCAGGCCGCGCGCGCCGCCGCCTAGCTCGACGATCGTGCGATCGCAACAGTCCGCTTCGGCCAGCAGTTCGTCCTGCGCCGCCAGCACGCGCGCCCCCGCCGCGTCGAGATCGGCCACGTCGAGCACTTGAAGCTGCCCGATCATCACCGGGTCGTCGGCGGACGTGATAAAACCGCCGCCCTCGCGCGCCAGCTTTGCCGCGAAGCTCACTCCGGCGACGATGCTCGGCTCCTCAACCGCCATCGGGATCAGGTAATCGCGCCCGTTGATCAGAAAATTCGTCGCGATCCCCAGCGGCAGCGCGTACACGCCGATCACATTTTCGATCATGTGCTCGGCCTGCTCGGCGGAAAGCCCGCCGCTGCCAGCGAGCGCAGCCTGCTCCTCAGTGGTCAGTCCGGCCCACGCCGCGACGATCTCCGCGCGCTCGGACCGGGTGCGCCGGTAGAAGCCGGACAGGCGCGAGGTACCGCGCTCTGGCGCTGCATTTTCTGGCATGTATCCCCCATTCGCTGAGGTGGATGGTCAACGCGCACGTGTCACCGCGCAGATGGTAGCAGCGAACGGCTCTCAAAAGCTATCAGAGCCGCTTCCAAATGCTCCCAAAGACGCGGATTCTGCACTCATTCTGATTTTTGCCGCTCCCCCAGCCGCATGGTACAACCACCGCCATGCGAAGACTCCGCAACGTCTCGATCCTGGCCCTGGTGATCGTCATCAGCACCGCAGCCCTTGCCACCGCCCTGGCCTATTACGTCACGCGCCGCCCGCTCCCCAAGCAGGAAGGCGAGCTGGTCGTGGAAGGGATGCAAGACGCGATCACGATCTACCGCGATAGTTGGGGC
>CAZVCM010000155.1:4411-9888 GCA_964626105.1 uncultured Thermoflexus sp. | reverse complement strand
GACCTGTCGAGGGTGCACCGGATGAGACAGAGGACGCCTACCAGCCTGCCGATCCGGTCACGGCTGAGGCGTAGGGGGAAAGCACACGATGAACCTGCAAGACATCTGGTTTATATTGATTTCGATTCTGTTTATCGGGTTCTTCTTCCTGGAAGGCTTCGATTTCGGCGTGGGCCTGCTATTGCCCTTCCTCGGCAAAACGGATAGCGAGCGCCGCCAGATCATCAACACGATCGGCCCGCACTGGGACGCCAACGAAGTATGGATGATCACCGCCGGGGGCGCGATCTTCGCCGCGTTCCCGCACTGGTACGCGACGATGTTCAGCGGCTTCTACCTGGCGCTGGTCGCAATCCTGTTTGGGCTGATCATCCGGGGCGTGGCGTTTGAGTTCCGTAGCAAGGACGCGAACCCTGCCTGGCGCCGGACGTGGGACACAGCGATTTTTGTAGGCAGCCTGCTCGCAGCGCTGTTGTGGGGCGTGGCCTTCGGCAAGATCATCGAAGGCGTGCCGGTCAACGCGGAGATGCAGTTCGTCGGCAACTTCTTCGACCTGCTCAGCCCCTACGCGCTGATCGCCGGGCTGGCTGCGGTCGGAATCTTTGCGCTACAAGGCGCGATCTTCCTCTCGCTGAAGACGGAAGGCACCGTCCGTGCTAAGGCCGAGCGCGCCGCGCAAGTGCTGTGGATTCCCGCGCTGGTGATCAGCATCGTGCTAGCTGTCGCCAACTACGCGTACATCGACATCTTCGAGAAAGTGGGCGTCAACCCCGGCATCATGCCGATCACCTCGGCGGCGGCGCTGCTGACGGCGATCTACTTCGTGCGCACCAAGCAGTTCGGCTGGGCGTTCGCCGCGCTAGGCGGGACGATTGTGCTCTCGCTGATCACGTACTTCTGGTTCCTGTATCCGAACGTGCTGGTGTCAAGCATTGACGACGCGTACAACCTAACGGTCAACAACGCATCGTCGAGCGAGTACACGTTGCAGGTGATGTCCGTCGTGGCGCTGATCTTCGTCCCGGTGATGCTGTTCTATCAGGGATGGAGCTACTGGACGTTCCGCAAGCGCGTCACCGCGGACGGGCATCTCGAATACTGAAAACTTCCACCTGTGGTCTTTGGGGCAAGAAGGGGCGGTGTCAATTCGGGCGCCGTCTCTTCGATTCCGTATGGTCGTCCGTTACGTGGTGAGCTATCGACATTATCTGGCGAGTATCGTCGGTGCACAGAACCTCACCCCTTCTCCGCTCTTAGTAAACGGAGAGGGAAAGGGGGCCGGGGATTAAGAGATGAGGTTTCGTTGGCGGGCGCAGCAAGCTGCGCTCCTACAAAAAACCGCTCACCCGTCGCGGCACACGGGCGTCAGGTGGCCGTTTCAACTAGCTCCTGGCGCTGCAGGTCCCACAATCGCCGGTAGACGCCCTCGCGCGCCAGCAGATCGTCATGCCGCCCGCGTTCGACCACCCGCCCCGCGTCCAGCACCAGGATCTCATCGACCGCTTCCAGCCCGACGAGCCGGTGCGTGATCATCAGCGTGGTGCGCCCGCGCATCGCCTGCGCAATCGCGTCCATTACGGCCCGTTCGGTCACCGCGTCGAGGTTAGCGGTCGCCTCGTCCAGCACCAGGATCGGCGCGTCCTTGAGCACCGCGCGCGCAATCGCCAGTCGCTGGCGCTCGCCACCGCTCAGCGCCAGCCCCTGCTCGCCGATCCACGTGTCATAACCCTGTGGCAACCCCTGGATGAACGCATCCAACTGCGCCCGCCGCGCAGCAGCGATCAGGTCCTGCTCGGGCGCCTCAGGCTGCGCCAGCCGCAGATTGTCGCGTATTGTGCCGCTGAACAGGTGCGTATCCTGCCGGACAACCGCGAACTGCGCGCGCACGTCATCCTGCCGGTAGCAGCGCAGGTCCTGCCCGCCGAGCGTGATCGTTCCCTCGCCGTAGTCCCAGAAGCGCAATAGCAGATTGACCAGCGTGCTCTTGCCCGCGCCGCTCGCCCCGACGATCGCCAGCGTTCCCCCTTGCGGCAGCGTGAAGCTCACACCATCCAGCGCGGGCGGATCATCTGGCGCGTAGCAGAAGCGCAAGTCTTGCGCGGCGAGATCAGCGCGCGCCGGGGGCGGCAGCGGATCGGGCGGATCGACCACGGCAGGCGTGGCGTCGACCAGATCGAACAGCCGCTGCGCCGCTGCGAGGTTGCTCTCCAGGTGCTGGAACGCCTGCGGCAGCGGCAGCACCGCCTCGAAGCTGCTGATCGTCGCCAGCGCCAGCACCGCCAGCAACACGCCATCGAGATGCCCACCGCTCACCAGCGGGATCGCCAGCGCGAGCACCGTGATCACCGCCAGCCCGGTCAGCAGCGCGCCGAGCGCCGCGTCCAACCCGCCGATGCGCGCCATGTGCGCCTGCTCGTCACGGATGCGCGCGCTCAGCCCGCGCACCGTTTCGATCTGCCGCGCTTCCTGCCCGTACGCGACGAGATCGGGCAGGCCCTGCACGCCGTCCACCAGCGCGGCGTTGAGCTCACCCCGCGTGGCGACCAGCGATTGCCCGGCGCGGCGGCTCATATGGCGCGTCAGCAGCGGCACGCCGATCCCGGCGAGCGCCAGATACGCGACGATAGCCAGCGCGAGCCGCAGATCGATCGCGCCGAAGAACAGCGCCATCATCAACGTAACGAGCGCGGCGATGGCGGGCGGCGCCAGCACGCGCAGATAGAAATTCTCCAGCGTGTCGATGTCCGCGCCGATGCGGCTGAGCAAATCGCCGCTGTGATACTGCTCCAGGCGCGCCGGGGCGAGCGGCTCCACGCGTTCATAGAACCACACGCGCAGCCGCGAGAGCAGCCGGAAGGTTGTCTGGTGCGAGACAACACGCTCCAAATAGCGAAACACGCCGCGCGCGATCCCGAAGAATCGCACGCCGACGATCGCCACCTGCAGCACTGCGATTGACGGGTGCAGCGCGGCGCGCGCGATGATCCACGCGGCGGTGGACATCAGCCCGATGGCGCTGCCGATGGTCGCGAAGCCAAGCAGCATCGACAGCGCCATCCACCAGCGGTAAGGCCACGCCAGCCGCACCAACCGCACCAGCGCGGACTCATCTGAATAGGATGTCCGCCCGTTCATGCGCGCACCTCGCCATCGGGCACGCGGCCCGTGGTCAGAATACCGTAGCGGATGCAGAAGTAGTCATCGCGGCGCAGGATGTACTCCGGCGCGCCAGGGTTGGACAACTTCAGCCACAAGTCCCACTCGTCCTCGGTCAATCCCGCGCCGAGCGCGTATTCCTTGATGCGCTCTGGCGTGCGGTACTCGTGCTCAAACACCCAGCGCTGGATGTAGCGCCGCACGTCATCCGGCAGCGGCGCCTGGTAGAGCGCGGTGTGCGGCGTGACTTCGATCTCCGTCAGCCCGGCGGCCTGGAACCAGCCAAACGCGTTTTCGTGACGGAACGAGGGGTGAAACCGCCCGCGCTTGTTGTAGTGGACCTCGAGCGCGGTCATCAGGCATTGCTCGATATGCGCGTAGCCGGGCATCAGCATCGCGCCGAGCCAGTTCCCGAAGAAGGCCGCGACCATGCCGCCGGGCCGGGTAACGCGCGCCAGCTCGCGCACGACGCTGATCGGGTCCGGGAACGCGCCGCGCTCGATATTCGCCTGCTCAGAGTTCAGCGTGTCTGCCGTCCAGCACCAGTCAAACGCGCCGTCCGCGAACGGCAGCGGGTGCTTAAGATCGACCTGCGCCAGATGGCAGCGTGTGGCGCTCTCAAACGCACCGGCCTCGTCCTGCGCGCGCTGTAGATGGGGCCGCGAGATATCCAGCGCGACGATCGCGCCCTGCCCTTGCAGCGCCTCGTCCAGCAGTGGCAGCACGCCGCCCGGCCCGCAGCCGACATCCAGCCCGTGCGACCCCGGCGCAAGCGCGAACCGCGCAACCGCGGAGCGCAGCGCTGGAGCCATGAACGTGTTGTAGAGCAGCTCTTGCTCTGCGTAATCGACCGCGGTCAGATCATTCATCGCCTTGTCACCGCCCATAGGCCACCGCCAGACGCGCATAGATACCCGACTGCGCCAGCAAGTCACGGTGCGTGCCCTGCTCCGCCACCACACCGCCATCAAGTACGATAATCCGGTCCGCGTTGGCGACGGTCGGCAGCCGGTGCGCGACGATCAGCGTCGTGCGGTCCCGCATCAGCCGCGCCATCGCGTCCTGCAGCAAGGACTCAGTCTCCACGTCCAGGTTAGCGGTCGGCTCATCAAGCAGCAGCAGCGGCGCGTCTTTGAGGAACGCCCGCGCCAGCGCGATCCGCTGCGCCTGCCCGCCGCTGAGCCGCGCGCCGCGCTCGCCGATCGGTGTGGCGTAGCCCTGCGGCAGCGCGCGAATGAACGCGTCCGCGTGCGCCTGCTCTGCCGCGCGCACCACGTCCTCAAGCGGCGCGTCCGGGCGACCCAGGCGAATGTTATCCGCGATCGTGGCCTGGAACAGATGCGGGCGCTGCGGCACCCACGCGATTTGCGCGCGCCATAGCGCCGCCGGAATCAACGCCAGCGGCACGCCATCGACCGTGATTTGCCCACCGGTCGGGTCGACAAAGCGCAGCAGAAGCTGCACGATCGTGGACTTGCCCGCGCCGCTCGGACCGACCAGCGCGACCTTCTCACCCGGCTGGATCGCGAACGACACGCCATTCAGCGCGGGGCGCTCGCCCGCGTCATACGCGTACGCGACATCCTCGAAACGGAGCGACGTGACCTGCGCAGGGAGCGTCTCCAGAGTGTCAGCGGGGGCGGGCGGCAGCGGCGTTTCCAGCACGGCGAAGATGCGTTCCGCCGCGGCGAAACCGGACATCCCCGCGTGGAAACGCGTGCCGAGCAGCCGTAGCGGCAGGTAGAACTCTGGCGCGACCACCAGCACGAAGAACGCGTCGGCAAACGTGATTCGCGCGTAGAGCAGCCGCAGCCCAATCTCCACCGCCACAATCGCGACGCTGATCGTCGAGACCAGCTCCAGCACCAGCGCCGACAGAAACGCGACGCGCAGCACGCTCATCGTCGTGTCGCGGAAGCGATCGCTGATGGCGCGGATTCGCTCGATCTCGGCGCGGCTCCGGCCGAACAGCTTGAGCGTCGGCAGGCCCTGCAGCGCGTCGAGGAAATGGGCGCTCATGCGGCTGAGCGCGCGCCACTGCGCCCGCGAGCGCTGCGTCGCGTACAGGCCGATGAGTATCATAAAGAATGGGATCAGCGGCGCGGTGATCAGCAGTACCACGGCGGACAGCACGTCCACCGGCAGCACGGCGACGAACATCGCCAGCGGGACCAGCAGCGCCAAGAACAGCTGCGGCAGGTACTGGCGAAAATACGCGTCGAGTTCCTCGATGCCTTTAACCGCCGTGTTGACCAGCTCGCCGCTGCGCTCCCCGCGCGTGTAGGCCGGTCCCAGCGCGACGATGTGCGCGTAGAGGTCCG
>CAZVCM010000155.1:0-4401 GCA_964626105.1 uncultured Thermoflexus sp. | reverse complement strand
CTTCTTTGATATATCCCGCGACCGCGTTAGCAGTCACCTCGCCGCCCCACAGCGCGAGCGCGCGCCCGACCGCGATCAGCGCCAGCGCGCCGAGCCAGGGCCACAGCACATCGAGCGGATCGCCGTCCAAAAACGCCCGGCTGATGACCTGCGCCAGCGCGTACGCCTGCGCGACGATTAGCGCGCCCGCCAGCAGCCCCAGGCCGATCACCAGCGCGAACGGCAGCCGCACGCCACGCACCAGACGCAGCAAACGCTTATCCAGATTCATACGTGATCCACCACACCACGTGCCTCTCCCAACCGACCGCGCAAGTTTAACACGGAATGGGCGCCGCTCCGCAGTCTTCGTGGTACACTGACGAGGGGATTCACCGGATGGAGCCTGATATGCGGTTTGACTATCTTCTGTGGGACTTCGACGGCACACTCTTCGACACCTACCCGCCACTCGTCCGCGCGATCGAGCAGGCGTTGGGCGCATCCGGCGCCAGCGTCCCGGCGGAGCGGATCCGCGCGCTGCTGACGGACACGCTGGCGAGCACGATCACCACGCTAAGCGCAGAGCTTGGCATCGGGCGGGACGATCTCGCCGCGTGGGTGGCGCACTACCGGGATACCAACGAGACGCCCGAAGATTGCCCGCCCTTCCCGGGCGTGATCGCGCTGTGCGAGCGGTTCATGGCGTCAGGCGGCGCGCACCTGCTATTCACCCACCGGGAGCGCCCTATGCTCGATCGTCTGCTGACGTATCACGGCGCCGATCACCTCTTTCTCGACATTCTGACGAGCGATGAAGGCTACCCGCGCAAACCCGATCCTGCCGGGTTCCGCGCGCTGATCGAGCGCAACAGCCTTCCGCGCGATCGCGTGCTGGCGGTCGGGGATCGCGACCTGGACATCCTGGCGGGCACAGGCGCGGGGATCGCCACCTGCCTCTACGACGCAGAGCCTTCACCCGACGCTCTGCCGGATTACTACGTCGCGTCGTGGGACGAACTGGCCGCGCTGCTGGAGATTCCGCCGCTCTGACGAGGAGAGAATGGCTGTGACGCTACGGATGCGAGTTGTGTTTAGTAGCTTTGCAGTTGGAATATGGCCTCTTTCTATCGGCGCACTTGTCGTTCTTTTGATCCTCTTGTGGTATCGAAAGCGCGGCGTGCCCTATCTGATATGTTTTTTCATTTTTGGAGTATATCTTTTGTACGTTTTGGACAAGATATTCTTCCCTATTTATATCAGTGGGGACTATGTTGACGCTTTAAGAGAGCGGCCAGTTGCATCAGCTATCAATCTAAATCCTCTGTATTTTGGACGCTCGGGAACCCTACAGACGGCACTTCCCGGTCTACTGATGAATATTATCCTCACAATTCCATTTGGTTTTGGCGTAAATTTTATCAGGCGGATTGGAGCGCAACACGTTATCTGGATAGCTCTCGCGGTCGGTCTTATATTTGAGGGAGCGCAACTTCTAATCTCACTGATGTTGAGGTATCCGTATCGACAAATCGACATCAACGATGTATCGATGAACGCGCTTGGTACCGTGATCGGCTATACCCTCTTTCGGCTTTTTGCCTGGTTCTACGTCTGGATCACGCATCGCCTCGAAATCAAGCATAGAGGATTAGGGTCCTATGTTTACGATGTCGTTAATTCAATATAAGGGACTATTAACAATACGAACAGAAGGCGTTTCAAGGGCATTCTTTGCACCGCTCTAAAAATAATCTGGAAATTTGACGCGGCGCTGACGCATTTCTTCTACAATGGGATTAGAGTTGAGAGTGAGGCAGTTAGCGGTTAGCTGGCAGAGCTAAGAGCCAAAGCTGTGCGGCCCTGCCTCGAAGCTGCGCGCAGGCAGCGCCCAACTATCGGTTTCGATTTTTGCTAACCGCTAATGGCTAACCGCTGAATTGGAATGGAGAAGGCTCACGATGTCGAACATTTCTCGTTTTGACCCGATTCGTGACATGATCACGATGCGCCAGGCGGTCGACCGGATGCTGGGCGATGCGTTCGTGCGCGGCGCGGAGTCACGCGGAACGGGCGCGTGGCTGCTGCCGATGGACGCGTACTTCACCGACGAGGCGATCGTTATTCATGCGGACGTGCCGGGGCTGTCGCCCGACGAGATCGAGATCACGCTCGAAGGCGACACGCTCTCGATTCGCGGCGAGATCAAGCGAGAAGAAGCGAACACGCGGAAATATGTGCTGCTCGAACGCCCGACCGGCAAATTCGAGCGGACGCTGACGATCAACACGCCGATCGACCATGACAAGGTCGAAGCCTCGTTTAGCAACGGCGTGCTGACGCTGACCCTGCCCAAGGCCGAAGCCGTTCGCCCACGCCAGATTACGGTCAAGAGCGGCTGAGCGACCAGCGCATCCGACAGTGAATATCCCGGCCCTGCCACGCCTGGGCGTGCGCAGGGTCTTTTTCTGCGCGGCACGGCTTGCCCGGACTCTTGCGCACGGTATAATGAGCGACTGCTGAGCGCCCGTCTCCAGCAGCCGGAGACGGGCCCTACTCGAAGCGGAGAAACCTAGTGCGCGTTCTGATTACCGGCGCCGGTGGATTTGTTGGCGGGCATCTGGTCGACTTTCTGCTGACCGTCCCCGACACGGCGCTGCACGCGGCAGTATTCGACCCGCCCGGCAAGAACCCCCGCCTGGATGGCCGGCCCATCACCCAGCATGTGGCAGACTTGCGCGATCCTGAGGCCGTCCGCGATCTCATCGACGCGGCCCGACCCGACCGCGTCTATCACCTGGCCGCGCTGGCGCAGGTGGGCGCGTCGTTTCGCGACCCGTGGAAGACGCTGGAGAACAATATCCGCGTCCAGCTCAATTTGCAGGAAGCGATTCTGCGCAGCGGCCTGGACACGCGCATTCTGATCATTAGTTCCAGCGAGATCTACGGAGCGGCAGGCGGCAGCACGCATCAGATCGACGAGAGCTTTCCGTTTGCGCCCGGCAGCCCGTACAGCGTCAGCAAGGTGACGCAGGATATGCTCGGCTTGCAGTATCACCTCGCGCACGGGATGGCGATCATCCGCGCGCGGCCCTTCAACCACATCGGCCCCAGCCAGAAAGGCGGCTTCGTGGCGGCGGACTTCGCCAGCCAGATTGCGGCGATCGAAGCGGGCCAGCAAGAGCCGGTGATGTTTGTCGGCAACCTGACGGCAGAGCGCGACTTCACCGACGTGCGAGATGTCGTGCGCGCCTATCACTTGCTGCTGGAACACGGCACGCCGGGCGACGCGTACAACGTCTGCAGCGGCGCCGCGCGCAGCATCCAGTCCCTGCTCGACACGTTGCTCAGCTTTAGCAGCGCCGAGATCGAAGTCCGGCAGGACCCGGCGCGGATGCGCCCCTCTGACGTGCCGCGCCATGTCGGCGACGCGAGCAAGCTGCGCGCCGCTACTGGCTGGCAACCGACCATACCGTTCGAGCAAACGCTGCTCGATATTCTCAACGACTGGCGCCAATCGATGGGCGTGCCTGTGCGCCCTGATCGCGTCTGAACACCAGGAGTAACTGCAAATGGCTCAACGCGCGCTGATCACCGGGATCACCGGTCAAGATGGCTCGTACCTCGCCGAGTTCCTGCTCGAAAAGGGGTATGAGGTTTTTGGACTGGTGCGACGAACCAGCACGATCAACTTCAGCCGGATCGAACACATCCAGGATCGTCTGCGCCTGATCCCCGGCGATATGCTTGACCAGACCTCGCTGCAACTCGCGCTGGCGGAGTGCCAGCCAACCGAGGTTTACAACCTCGCCGCGCAGAGCTTCGTGCAAACCTCGTGGACGCAACCCGTGTTCACTGGCGACGTGACCGCGCTCGGCGTCACCCGCCTGCTCGATGCGATCCGCCACGTTGACCCGTCGATCCGCTTCTACCAGGCGTCGTCCAGCGAGATGTTCGGCAAGGTGCGAGAGGTTCCGCAGCGCGAGACGACGCCCTTCTACCCGCGCAGCCCCTACGGGGTCGCGAAGGTGTACGGCCACTGGATCACAGTGAATTATCGCGAGAGCTACAAGCTGGGCGCAGTGAGCGGCATTCTGTTTAACCACGAAAGCCCGCGCCGGGGGTTGGAATTCGTCACGCGCAAGGTGACACACACCGCCGCGCGGATCAAGCTCGGCATGGCGAAAGAGCTACGCCTGGGCAACCTGGACGCGCGGCGCGACTGGGGCTTCGCCGGTGATTATGTCCGCGCCATGTGGCTGATGTTGCAGCAGGACGAGCCGGACGATTATGTGATCGCGACTGGCGAGACGCACTCCGTCGAGGAACTGGTACGCACTGCGTTCGAGTATCTTGATCTCGACTGGAAAGAGTTCGTCGTGCAGGACGAGCGGTACATGCGTCCAGCAGAAGTTGATTTGC
>CAZVCM010000154.1:2221-9907 GCA_964626105.1 uncultured Thermoflexus sp. | reverse complement strand
GCCCGACCTTCGCGCCCTGCTCGTTGAGCAGATCGACCACTTCGTGGACTGTCTCGGCGCCAGAGCCCATCATGACGATCACGCGCTCGGCGTCGGGCGCGCCGACGTAATCGAACAGGTGATATTGGCGGCCCGAAATCTGGGCCCAGCGGTCCATGTACTTCTGGACGATCGCCGGGGTGGCCTCGTAGTACGGGTTGACCGTCTCGCGCCCCTGGAAGTAGACATCCGGGTTCTGCGCCGTGCCGCGCATCGCGGGCCGGTCCGGCGAGAGGCCGCGCATCCGGTGCGCGATCACGTACTGGTCGTCGATCATGGCGCGCATCTGCTCGCGCGGGACTTCTTCAATCTTTTGAATCTCGTGCGACGTGCGGAAGCCGTCGAAGAAATGGACAAACGGCACGCGCGATTCGAGCGTCGCCGCCTGCGCGATCAGCGCGAAATCCATCACTTCCTGGATGCTGCCCGAGCACAACAGCGCGAAGCCGGTTGAGCGGGCGGCCATCACGTCCGAGTGATCGCCGAAGATCGACAGCGCCTGCGCCGCCAAAGAGCGCGCCGCAACGTGGAAGACCGTGGACGTTAGCTCGCCCGCGATCTTGTACATGTTCGGGATCATGAGCAGCAGGCCCTGCGATGCCGTGAAGGTCGTTGTCATCGCACCGGCGGTCAGCGCGCCATGCACCGCGCCCGCCGCGCCGCCTTCCGACTGCATCTCCGTGACCTGCGGAACCGTCCCCCACAGGTTCTTTACGCCCTCTGCCGACAGCTCGTCAGCAGTCTCACCCATCGGCGAGGAAGGCGTAATGGGATAGATGGCAATAACTTCGTTAACCGCATGCGCAACGAGCGCCGCCGCCATATTGCCATCGATCGTCACCATCTTGCGCGACGATGTGCCGTTAGACATTCATTTCCTCCCATTACCTTTTTTGGCAAACTGATCTCAGGCGGAAAACTCAGGAGGTCGCGGCCTGCGATCAAACTTGCGAGCAACGTAGACTGGCACCGCGAAACGATCTGTACCCCAAACGTATAGAGTTCAACGGAAGCGTTGAAACGCAAGAGCTCGTTGGTGCGCGCCGGGAAGGCGCCTCAGACGGGAATCGGTCGTACTCCAATCTACGCCACCAGTCTAGTCGCTTTACCCGATGCTCAACAGTGTGGAATGTCGCTATATCGGAGACGAGTGTCACGTTTGATTTACGCGACAGATCAGGCGGCGTCCGGCCCTGTCTCGCGCTATAATCCAGGCACTATTCGCCCATTCCAAAGGATAGTGTTATGCAGCCTGAGTGGCTGATTCTGTTCGACATTGATGGCACGCTGCTGAACTCTGGCGGCTGCGGGCGCGCCGCGACCCGTCTCGCGCTCGAAGAAGTCTTTGGCACGCCCGGCGCAGCGGAATCCCTCCCCTTCGCCGGAAAGACGGACTGGCAGATCACGATCGAAGCGCTGGCGCCAGCAGGCATCCCACGCGCAGAGATCGACGTCCGGTTGGACGCCTACAACGCCGCTGTCACGCGCCACCTGACCGCGCTCATCGATTCGTTTCCGGTGCGCGCCTGCCCCGGCACGCACACCCTGATCGACGCGCTCAAAACGCGCCAGGATGTGCTGCTCGGGCTGGTGACTGGCAACATGACCGGCCTGATCCCGGTCAAGCTGCGCCAGGCCGGGTTTGACCCGGCGGATTTTCGCGTCGGGGCGTTTGGCTCCGATGGCTGGGAACGCGCGATGCTCCCGCCGCTGGCATTAGAACGCGCCGAGTCGCTGGCGGGGGTGTCGTTCGCGCCGGAGCGTGTCGTCATTGTGGGTGACACGCCGGGCGACGTCGCGTGCGCGCAGAGCATCCGCGCCCGGACGCTAGCAGTAGCGACCGGCCCGTTCTCGGTCGACCAGTTGCGCGCCTGCGATCCGACCTACGTCTTCGAGTCGCTGGTGGATACCGGCGCGGTGTTGCACGCGATTTTCGAGGACGGGGCTCGGCTGCCCTGAGCGTATGGCGGCGCTGGCGGCAAGAGACGTTTTTTTCCTGAGCGCGCTTGTTGCCGCGCCCCGCAGAACATGGTACTTTCGAGCACGGCGCTGGCGGCCCTCCGCCGCGTCCCAACACAGTGACCGTCGAGTGATGTGGGGAACGTGATGATCCGGAATCTGGCGTTGTTTGCTGCCCCGCTGTTAAACGTGCGATTTGTCCGCCGCGTGCGCCGCAATCACGGCCTGGAGCACGCGACGATTCACTTGCTCAGTCGCAAGCTGAGAAACCTGAACATGGCCGGTCGCTCGACGGCGAACGGCTTCTACCTCTACGGTAACGTCAACACCGCCGAGATCGAGCAGACGGCGCACGAAGCGTTGAGGCGCATGCGCGCGGGCGAGCACGGCTTGGCGATCCATCCCAACTGCGGGACCGGCCTCGTCACCGCGGGCGTGATGACGAGCCTCGCCGCGCTGGCAGGAACCGCCGGGATGAAGCGTGGCGTGCTGGACCGTCTGGCGCGCCTGCCCAGCGTGATTCTGCTCTCCACGCTGGCGCTGATCGCTTCGCAGCCGCTGGGCTTGTCGCTCCAGCACTACTTCACTACCCTGGGTGACCCTGGCGATCTCCAGATCGTCAGCGTCCGCCGCCACGAGTTCACCATCCCGATCGCCGGGCAGCGGATGACGGTGCACTTCGTCAAGACGCAGGCAGGGTAAGCAAAATGGCGCCGCGCACGCCCACCTTTTACGTGCTGCATGGCAGCGATGAGTACAGCCTGCGCGGGCAGGTGCAAGCCATGCGCGCGCAAATGGGCGACCCTACCACCGCCGAAATGAACACGACCGTCCTCGATGGCAAGAATACGAGCGCGGCGGGGGTGCTCTCGGCGGCGCGGGCGATGCCGTTCCTCAGCGACAAGCGGCTGGTAATCGTCGAGGGAATGCTGAGCTGGCTGGCTCGCAAGGGCGCGGGGAAAGCCGCCAAAGCCGAACTGGGAGAACTCGCCGCCGGGCTGGACGACCTGCCGCCGCACGCGCGCGTCGTGTTTGTGGAGACGGAAACGCTCTCCGACCGGAATCCTATCGTCATCGCCGCGAAGACGCTCTCCGGCGGCTATCACAAGCTGTTCAACCCACCGCCCAGCGTCGGCGCATGGATTCGCGGCCACGCCCGCGAGGTATATGGCGTGGAGATTGAGCCGCAGGCAGTCGCCGCGCTCGAAGCGGCAATCGACAAAGATCTGCGCGCGGCGGATAACGAGATCGCGAAGCTGGCGACCTACGTCAACGGCGAGCGCCCGATCACGGTTAGCGACCTGAAGCTGCTGACAACCTACAGCGCCGAGCCGGACGTCTTCGCGATGGTGGACGCCATCGGGCGGCGCGACGGCGAAACCGCGCTGCGGCTGATTCATAGGCTGCTGAAACAGGACGAGCCGCTGCGCCTCTTCGGTATGATCGTGCGCCAGTTCCGCCTGCTGATCCTCGCACGCGAGCACCTCAACGCGGGCGGCGCGCCCACCAGCCTCAGCCAGGCGATCGGCGTGCACCCCTTCGTCGCGAAGAAGCTCACCGAGCAAGTCCGCGCGTTTTCGATTGACCAGCTTGAGGCGATCTATCGCTACCTGCTCGACACCGATCTCGCGATCAAGACCGGCAAGGTCGAAGGCGCGCTCGCGCTTGACCTGCTGATCGCCGGTGTCGCGTCCTGAGTCGCCCGTATCCCCGAAAAACCGGGGTATTCCCCGCAATAGTGAGAACTCACACCCTGTTACTGCGTATAGACTCATGTAGCACAACGTGGTAACGGAGTGTAATCGGACGATGAACGGACAGGAATGGCTTGATCGATCGCGCATCCAGTTGTTCGAAGTGTTCGGGCGCGTCAATGAGCGCAGCGTGCAGCCGCTGGCGGCGGCGATCAACCGCGCGCTAGCAGAAGATCGCCCGCAGGTGATCCTCGACCTGAGCGGCGTGGAATACATGAACAGCGCCGGTCTGCGCGCGCTCGTGCAGTTGTACAAGGTGGCAGAGAGCAAGCGCGGCGCCCTGCACGTCACGAACCCGTCCCCGCGCATCCGCGAGTTGTTCGCGCTGGTTGGGCTAGACACGATCTTCGGCGTCGGCCCGAACGCGTATCCCGATTTCAGCGCGCTGTTCGCCGACACCCATCTGGCGCTGCAGCGCGAGGTGTATCACCTCACCTGATCCTGGCGCACGTCCAACAGCAGCGTGTGGTAAAATCGCGCCATGAGATTTTTTACCGCACGAACGCTAAAGGAGTTAGCGCCATGATCGAAGACAAAACCGCCTGGATTGAAGCTGAGATCGCCAGCCTGCGGGAACAAGGGCTGTTTGCTCACATTCGCACGCTCAGCAGCCCGCAAGGCGCGTGGCTGGTAGTCGATGGCCAGCGCGTGCTGAATTTCTCCTCGAACAACGATCTTGGGTTGGCGAACCACCCGCGCCTGGTCGAAGCTGCCAAGCGCGCGATGGACACGCACGGCGTCGGACCGGCAGCCGTCCGCTCCATCGCCGGGACGATGGACCTGCATCTGGAGCTTGAAGAGCGTCTGGCGCGCTTCAAGGGCGTCGAAGCGGCGGTCACGTTCCAGAGCGGGTTTATGGCCAACCTCGCCACGATTCCCGCGCTGGTTGGGCGCGGCGATGTGATCTTCTCGGACCGGCTTAACCACGCCAGCATCATCGACGGCTGCCGCCTGTCGCGCGCGCAGGTCGTCGCCTACGAGCACAACGATCCGGACGACCTGCGCCAGCAGATCGCCGCCACGACCGAGTATCGCCGCCGCCTGATCGTGACCGATGGCGTGTTCAGCATGGATGGCGACATCGCGCCGCTGCCCGAGATCGCCCAGATCGCATCCGAGCACGGCATCCTGCTGATGGTTGACGACGCGCACGGCGAGGGCGTGCTGGGGCGCGGCGGCCGCGGCATCGTCGATCACTTTGGGCTGCACGGGCAGGTCGATGTTGAGATCGGCACGCTCAGCAAGGCGTTCGGCGTGGTCGGCGGCGTGGTTGCCGGAAACAAAGTGATCGCGGACTGGCTGCGCCAGCGCGGGCGACCCTTCCTGTTCAGCAGCGCGATGGCGGTGCCGGATATCGCCGCCAACATCGCCGCGGTCGACCTGCTTGAAGAAAGCACGGCGCTGGTCGACCGGCTGTGGCGCAACGCCGAATACTTTAAGCAGCAGATGCAATCGCTCGGCTTCGATACCGGCGAGACACAGACGCCGATCGTGCCGGTGATGCTCGGCGAGGCGCCACTCGCGCAGCAGTTTAGCCGTCGGATGTTCGAGGAAGGCGTGTTCGTGATGGCGCTCGGCTTCCCGACCGTCCCGCTCGGCAAGGCGCGCCTGCGCGTGATGAACAGCGCCACTCACTCGCGCGACGATCTCGACAAGACGCTGGAGAGCTTCGCCCGCGTGGGGCGCGAGCTGGGCGTGATTGTGTAGCGTCGTCGCACCAAACCGAATCACACGCGCCCGGCAAGCATTACCGGGCGCGTTCGTTTTCTGTGATTTCAGGCGATGATAACGCCACCGCCGGGCCGGTTTTCGCAGAGAATTCTATGCAGCCAGCTCAGTTGATCACATACAATCTCTGCTCGACCGCGCGGCGTGCCATGGATGACCAGATCGTCGATACACCTCCTGCGCGCCTTCGCTATACACTCCTCCGTTGTCTCACCACCTGGAGTCCCACCCTTGGGTTTCTTGAGCGCTAGAGCAGTCTCCGCCACAGACTCGATATCCGGTACGTCCACGTCCATGAAACGATCGCGGAGCTGTGCGGCGGTAGCGGTCGAGACAGTCATTACGGTCAGGTTTGCGGACGGATCGACAAACAACGTCGTGCGGCCAGATGCTTCATCTTCTTCAAAATGGACGATCGCTTGCTCCGGGATCTCCACGCAAGAGCCGAGCCGCAGGCTGCCGTACAGCCGCACGCGTCCGGACGGCGCGGGGCCGACATAGCCTTCCAGCGTCACCGCCGAGGCGGCATAGTCTCCTGCTGCATCGGCAAGCCTCTGCAAGCCCGGGTGTACTTTGGGTTGTGGCATGGGGTCCTCCTGGAACCGTTTGGCCGGGTCAATTCACACGGTCGGAGAGAAATAGGGCCAGGAGTGCGGGCGCAGCCGGTTCGCGCCAGAAAAGGGAGAAGTTTAGCGGATCCTCATCGGTCGGGAGCCAAGCCTTCCCATGATAAAATACGGCATTCAGCCGAGTCAAGACTGTTCGAGGTGTCACAAAAGATCGCAGGCGAGCAGAATAAAGAGACCAATGTAATATTGCCGCTGCCGCCGCCAGCGAACGTAACGCCCTCATTATTGACGCATCGGCTTTTGTCGTGTGACGTTTCAAGGAGACGCCATGACAAAGCACAAGCGAAGCCAACCGCCGCCCGCGCAGGGCGCGAGCTGGGCGTGATTGTGTAGACGCTGCAGCCGGATTGAGGAAAATTAGGACTGGCTGGTGAGGCGCATCAGCCTATAATAAACACGTAGCACGTCTGCGCGGTGAGCCCGAACACAGACATGCTACGTTCTTGGTGCGGCTTGGGAATATTCTTCCCAAGCCGCCATCTCATTTGTTCTGGTTACCGTTCGATGGTCAGGACGACTCGCTGATATGCGGTTAGGTTCGGGTCGCCATTGTCCGTCGCTTCGAAAATGAAGTGCAGAGTCTGACCGGCGACCACATCCGTTGGAACCGTAAACTCCGTCGTAACCTCGATCTCGCTTTGAATCACCTCGGCAACGGCCGGGTCACCCGGGTTAGCCTTGGCCGGGTATTCAAAGGTCTTGCCGAACCAGCTTTCGGCTGTCGGTGTGCTCAGCACCTGACCAGGGTAGGTATCTACTTCATGGTACTGCCACCACTTTCCGACGAGATGATCACCGTCTGGATCAGTGGCTATTGCGGTAAGGGCCACAGTCTCGCCGGGGCGAACTGTCAGGCTTTCTGGGCTCAGCACCTCGACAACCGGTCTGTGGTTGGCATCCGCGTAATCCGGGGTAACGGTCCACTGCATTCTTGCGGCAAAGTCCCGCTGAGCGGCGCCAAACCACCTGGCGGAGTCATAGTTGGAGTCGACAACATTGGTGTTCGGGTTGACATCCTCACCAACGCGACCGCCCCAGCCGCCCCAGCTAGGATCGACATAACCTTCGAGGCCATTGTCAAGAAGGTTCATATACATCGACGTATCGCCCTCGGAAATCCAGGAACCTGGCTCCTGGGGCGGTGTCCAGACAACGTAACCAAGCGCTCGAAGTTGCTCGGTATTCAGACTAACGAAGCCAAAGTGATCGGCAATGTCACCGGGAGTCATCTGCTTTCCGTCGCCCCAAACACGGTAGAACTCGCCGAATGGCCCGACCTCGGAGACGTTTTCGCGTGTCCAGGCAGTAGAGAGGTAGTGCCGGTCTTCAGGTAGGACGGCACCCCGCGCACCATATCCCCAGATGCTTGTCGACATCTGCCGGAACTCAATGTCGGGCCAGTTAGGTCCGATATACGCGGCATAGACGCCATCTTGGTCACCGAAGGACGAGATGATCGCCTTAACGGAAACCTTCTCGTAGATCGCTTCCCAATCAGCCGTATCTTTGTATTCCTCTTCGATCGAGAGCAAAGCCCGGCCGATGGTCGATTGCCCCGATCCGGTGAGCAGCCATAC
>CAZVCM010000154.1:0-2211 GCA_964626105.1 uncultured Thermoflexus sp. | reverse complement strand
TACCGTGCAATCATTGTCATCAAGCAACAAGCTCTTGATCAGATCTGAACCGGGAGTGTCCTTCGAAATGTCGCCGGGAAACTCAATGTTGCCCTCATAGATCCGGGAACGGAGCTCTTCTGGCTCAGGGAACCCTTCTTCGTGAACGATAAGATTGGGATAGACTTCAGCGTAGATCTCAACGGCGTCTTCGATAAAGCTCTCGTCTTCTTCCCAACGCCAGTTGGTACGCGGCTCCAGCCCGAAACGGGTACCTTCGTAACTTCCCTCAAAAACGGTGCCTTCATCATCACCTTTCCAGTGGACACCACTGCTCTGGTAAACCAACCCCTGCGTGTCGAAGTTGTTGGCGTAAAGCATGTACCGGATCAGCGTGTTTTGGTCATCAAGCTCGGGATCGTGCATGACGACAGTGCGCGGCTTGCCGCATTCTTCGTCTTCTTGTGCGGCCGCGTTTCCTTGTGTGATCGCACTCATTGAAATCAGCATGGAGAGTAACAAGGCGGTTGAGAGCAATCTCTTGAACATTGTCTTTCCTTTCAGGAGTGTTCGGCACAAATTCACTCTTGCTAAGGATTTTGTACTCTTCGATACACAACCCTCCTCTTCATTATTCCGGGCCATCCGCTCACTCAGGACAACCTCGCAGCACCATAATTTAAGCCGACGTAACCAACCACTCCCTACCGGCAGTTATTGGGCGGACGGCGTGCATAACGATGTTCGCGGTGTCGCAAAGTCGGGGAGAATTTGCCAAAGGTTGTGAACGAACACAGCTTGATTCTATATTTCTCATGATGTACTCAGAAAATGTGAATATTTATTCAACATGTCGTGCTTATTCATAGTATAGCTCGCTTTTTGAGAGATGTCAAGCCAACGAAACGGTGGTGGCGTGCGCAGCCGGGTGAATTCTCGGGTCTTGACTTAGTCGCGCAGCAGTTTTTAGGCTGAGCTTTTGAGAGGCGAAATAGCAAACCACAAGCGAGAGCATCCGCCAACATATCTGTAGCCGGATTGCTATACTCCACAATAGAGTCGGTCAATCCGAGACAACACCATGAGCGACCCATCCCCTGACCCACGACACGATCAGCGCGGCGCTCGCCCAACGGAGCCAGCCGAGAAGACGCTCCACGACGAGCGCTGGGAGTTGCTGGAACACCTCGACGCGATCGCGGACAAGCCGCTGACGGCGCTCGGCTTCGTGTGGCTGCTCCTGCTGATCATCGACTTCACACGCGGGCTGGGGCCGCTGCTGCAAACCGTCAGCAACGTGATTTGGGGGCTATTCATCGCGGATTTCGTGGTCGAGTGGCTGATCGCGCCGGAAAAACGTACCTACCTGCGCCGGAACTGGCTGACCGCGATTTCGCTCGTCCTGCCGGCGGCGCGCGTGCTGCGTGTCTTTCGCGGGTTACGCGTGCTGCGCGCCGTGCGAACGGTTCGCACGCTCGGCTTGCTGCGGTTGGTCACCTCGCTGAACCGGAGCATCCGCTCGGCTGCGACGTTCTTCGGGCAGCGCGGCCTGGGCTATGTCGTCGCGATCACGGTGCTGGTGCTGTTTGGCGGGGCCGCGGGGATGCTACTCTTCGAGAGCCCGGACGCGTTGCGCGCCGCCGGATATGAAGAGGCAACGGTCTCGGGCGCTGGATTGGATAATTATGGCGACGCCGTGTGGTGGACCGCCATGATCATGACGACGCTCGGATCGGAATACTGGCCGCTGACGGTCGAGGGACGCGTGCTGTGCTGGCTGTTAGCGCTCTACGCGCTGGGCGTCTTCAGTTACATCACGGCCAACATCGCCAGCTTTTTCATCGGGCGGCTACCCTCTCAGATCGGCGGTGCATCGCCCGCGCCAAACCCGGACATGACCGTTTTACGCGAGGAGATCGCGACGCTGCAAGCCGAAGTCCGCGCGCTCAGCGCCGCGATTGAGGGGCATCAGACCGACGGCTAGCGCGCACGCGTTGCTCCGCCGGGGGCGGTGAGACAGCAATCCTGCGCAGCAGCCACGCGCTGAGCAGCGCGCCCGTCCAGTTCGCGCCGAGGTCCAGCAGCGCCGCGCCACGCTCGTAGACTAGCAACTGCGCCGGTTCCAGCACAGACCCAAGCCCCAGCGTGAACGCTGTCGCGACGACCAACGCGCGCTCAGCAGGCACATGCAGCCGCAGCGCGTGAAACAGCAGCGCGGTCAGCACGCCGAAC
>CAZVCM010000153.1:8859-9947 GCA_964626105.1 uncultured Thermoflexus sp. | reverse complement strand
GCGCATCGAGATCGTGCGGGGTTCCTCGTCCGTCACATCGGGCAGTCAGGCGATCGGCGGGGTCGTCAACATCATCACCAGGAAAGGGGCGGCGGAACCCTTCGAACTGACGACCACCGCCGGTTACATTTCGGCGACCGAGGGCTGGCGCGCCTCGGCCACGGCGGCGGGCACCGTCGATGCCGGAGCGGGCGAATTCGACTATCGCCTGACCTTCGGACGGATGCGGCAGGGCGACCGGCACACGCCGAGCGGGATCATGGATCAGTCGGACACCAGCGGCCGCACGGTTTCCGGCCATCTCGGCTATCGGATGGGCAGGCATTATGTCGGGGTGACGGCGCTCAGCTATGACCTTTCGGCCAATGTGCCGACCGGCGACCCGGAATTCATCATCGAATTGCCAAAGCGCGATCTGCGCAAGGTGGGGCTGTTCTACGAGGGCACCGACCTCACGCCGTGGCTCGAACGGTTGCGCCTTGATGTCTATCGCCAGACCATCGACCGTCTGTTCCGCAACGATGTCACGGTCCGCCCGGCGCCGATGACGCTGAACGTGGTATCGGCCTCGCGCGACCGGCAACTGACCTGGGGCGCCAGCCTGCGGGCCGAGATGCGGTTTTCCGACCGCACGCGAACGGTGGTCGGGCTGGAATACGAAGACGACCGGCTCGAGGCCGACAAGGACACGATCACCACGGTCAGCGGGCCCATGCTGCCTTTCCCAAGCGTCAGCACAAGGCTGCGTTACGATGATGCCGTGGTGCGGACCACCTCGATCTTCGGCCAGCACGAGATCGACCTCGGCCGCGACCTGACGCTGACCCTTGGCGGGCGCTGGTACAACGTGAAGGCCCGGCACGAAACCGCCCGCGAAGACGGGGTCGACCTGCCGCGCGAAAGCAGTTCGGACAGTCTCGCGCTGTTCTCGGCCGGGCTGGTCTGGTCGCCCGATGACAGCCTGGCGCTGCGGGCCAATGTCTCGCAGGGTTATATCTATCCCTCGCTGGGGCAGCTTTTCCTTTCGACCACCGCCGGCGGCGAGGGCACGACGATCGGCAACCCCGCGCTCGAACCCGAGCGCGCGA
>CAZVCM010000153.1:0-8849 GCA_964626105.1 uncultured Thermoflexus sp. | reverse complement strand
GCGCGCGACCACCTACGAGCTTGGCGCGCGCTATGATTTCGGCGGGCTGCTGCTTGATTCGACGCTGTTCTACAGCAATGCCCGCAACTACATCGCCTCGATGGTGATCGACGCGAGCGATCCGCGCAACGTCATCAGCCAGTATCGGAACGTGGACAGGGCAAAGACCTGGGGGTTGGAGCTCCATGCGGAATACGATCTCGCCGGACAGGGGCTGACGCCCTATGTCACCGCAGCGGCGATGCGGCGCGAATTCTCCTTTGCCAACGGCTATTCGACCACCGACAGCGGCACGCCCGCACTGTCGGGCCGGATCGGCCTGCGCAAGGACTGGGCGCTGACGGACGTATATGGCGAGGTGGATCTGTTCGTCCGCGGGGAAACCCGTGTCCGGATGCGGGATGAAACCGCCGGCATCACGGACCGCACCGGCGGCTATGGCACGCTCAACCTGCATGGCTCGATGACCTTCGCCAATGATGTGACGGCGGTCATCGAACTGAACAACATCACCAACCGCACCTATCGGCCCTATGGCGAGATGACCGGAGCAGGGCGTTCGGTGAACCTGTTCCTGACCAGGACCTTCTGATGCCGCGGCAGTGACTGCCGCGCCGCGCTGACGATGGACTAGGACGTGCGCGCGCTGCACGAGATTCTTCCCCCTGAGCAGCGCCTCAGCTATGGGATCGGCGTGGCGACCGGCACCGCGATTGTCGGCAGCCTCGGCAGCCCAGATCGCCGCGTGTTTACTGCGCTGGGGCCGCCGGTGACGCTCGCCCGGCTGCTGCAAGAGAACGCGCTGGCCGGAGAGATCATCATCAGCGAGGCGACGTACCAGCAGGTGGCGCCGCTATTCGCCGGGGAGTCGATTCCGCCACGCAAGCAGCGCGAGGGGCTGGTGCTGCCCGCGATGTACCGCATTCACGGCGTGCGCCGCCGCGACTAGCGCCCGCTGCGCGCTTTCACCCTTGCCGCGACGCTTCCGGGGCGCTACGATCCCTCGCTGCGCGCATCCGATCCCGGACTCACCCACGGAGGCTTTTGCGCCTTGTTAGACATATTCAAGGCTGTTCTGGCGGCGCTCTATATGCTGGCGAGCACCGCTATCGCGCTCTATTCCGGCAGTTTTTTCGTGCTGATCGCGATTTATCTCCTCAAACGACGCAAGCCGCCGGTTGCGCCGGACGTGTCCGACGATGAACTGCTGTCGGTCACGCTGCAACTACCGATCTACAACGAGCAGCACGTAGTCGACCGGTTGATCGACGCGATGGGCGCGCTCGATTACCCGCGCGACAAGCTCTGCGTGCAAGTGCTGGACGACTCCACCGACGAGACGACCGACTTGCTCCGCGTCAAAGTGGACGAGTGGCGCGCGCGGGGGTTGAACATCGAGTTGATCCGCCGCCCGGAGCGCGTCGGCTACAAGGCCGGAGCGCTGGCGTACGGGTTGCAGCGCGTAACAACTGAGTGCGTGGGCATCTTCGACGCGGATTTCGTGCCCGCGCCGGACTTTCTGCGCCGTGTGATGCCGCATTTCAACGGCGATCCGCGAGTGGCGCTGGTGCAGACGCGCTGGGCGCACCTGAACGTCGATTACAACCTGCTGACGCGCGCGCAGGCCCTGGCGATGGACCAGCACTTCGCGATCGAGCAGGTGGCGCGCAGCCGGGGCACGCTGCCGATGTCGATGAACGGAACGGGCGGCGTCTGGCGGCGGCAGACGATTGAGGACGCGGGCGGCTGGTCTGCTGACACGCTGACTGAAGACCTCGACCTGAGCTACCGGGCGTTCCTGAAGGGCTGGCGCTTCCGCTATGTAGTGGATGTGGCCGTGCCCGGCGAGGTTCCGCCGCAGCTCACCGCGTACAAAGTGCAGCAGGCGCGCTGGGCGAAAGGCTCCACGCAATGCTTGCTCAAGCATGCCGGGCCGTTGCTGCGCTCGAACTTAAATCCGCTGCAAAAGTGGATGGGCATTTTGCACCTGGGGCAGTACGCGATCCAGCCGTTTGTGCTGTTGTTGTTCCTTGTCACGCCGCCGATTTTGCTGACCGATATGCTCTCGCAGCTTCCGCTCGGCCCGCTGGGGATCGCTGGGCTGGCGCCGCCGATCTTCATGGCGATGGGGCAGGCGGCGCTCTATCCGGACTGGTGGCGGCGGCTGCTGTACTTCCCGGTGTTGATCCTGATCGGGACGGGCATGATGCTCAGCAACTCGCGCGCGGTGTTCGAAGCGCTGACCGGGCGCGGCGGCAACGTCTTCAAGCGCACGCCGAAGTTCCGCGTCATCGAGCGTGGGGACCGGCTCGCCAGCACGCGCTATGCTATCCGTCCAGACTGGACGACGATTGGCGAATTGATACTGGGCGCGTACGCGGTGGCCGGGTTGGTGATCGCGCTGGCGAAGCTCCCCGCGATGGTGATTTACATGGTGGTCTACGTGCTGGCGTTCGGGTTTCTCTCGCTGTTCAGCCTGTGGCAAGAGTGGTCGCTGGCGCGGCACAGCGCCGGAGCGTAAGGTGGCGCGGCAAGATGCCGGTCGAGCGGCGCGTGCAGTATAATCTACGCCACACGGGTGAGGAGCAACGAGAAGTGCCATCGTCGACAACCAACGTGATCGACTTTGTGAGTCACAATGTCGAGCAGACAGTGCATGTAGGCAAGCTGCTCGGCGAAGCGTTGCGCCCGGGCGACGTGCTGTGCCTGTCGGGCACGCTCGGCGCGGGAAAAACCGCGCTCACACGCGGCATCGCCGCCGGATGGGGCGCGCAAGAGCCGGTCACCAGCCCGACCTTTACGTTGGTCCACGAGCATACCCGGGCGAGCGACCGCCAGCGGTTGTATCATATTGACAGCTATCGCCTGAACGGCACCGGCGATGCCTGGAGCATCGGCCTGGAAGACATCGTCTATGGCGACGATGTAACGGTGATCGAGTGGGCCGAGAACGTGTCTGATCTGCTGCCGGACGACTGCTTGTGGATCAAGCTGACGATGCTTGAGAATGGCGATCGGCGGCTGCTATTCCGCGCCGAGGGCGAGCAGTCGCAAGTGCTGCTGAACGCGTTCCGCGAGCGCGCGTTGGGCCGCTGCTAGGCAGCGCGCGCCGGGCCGCCCCCGCTTTTCCCCGGACGAATCACGAAGGAGCGCAGCGTGTTACTCGCGATCGACACCGCCAGCCAGTTCATGAGCCTGGCGCTGCACGATGGCCGGCAGATCGGCTATGAAGCCACCTGGCGCACCCGAAACAATCACACGGTCGAGCTTACCCCCGCCATTCGTGAGGCACTGGCGAGCGTGGGCGCTGATCTGAGCGATCTGGGCGCGATCGCGGTGGCGCAAGGGCCGGGCTCGTTCACCGGGCTGCGGATCGGCTTTGGCGTGGCGAAGGGGCTGGCGCAGGCGCGGTCGCTGCCGCTGGTCGCGATCCCGACACTGGAGATCGTCGCGGCAGGCGCGCCAATTGAGGGTGATCGCCTGCTGGCTGTGATTCAGGTCGGGCGAGGTCGCATCTGCGCGCAGCCGTATGCGCGTGAGGGCGCGAGGTGGGCGCCGGGCGGCTCGCCGGAGATTACGAACTGGGAGCGGCTGATCGACACGGTGCGTGACGAGACGCTGCTCGCCGGCGAGGTGGACCGCGCCGCCTACAGCCTGCTCGACGCGAGCGACCGCCCGCTGCGTCTGGCGCCGGGCGCGTTTTCGCTGCGCCGCGCGGGGATGCTCGCCGAACTGGCCTGGGCGCGCGTCCGCGCGGGAGACAGCGACGACCCGGCGCATGTCACGCCGATCTACCTGCACCAGCCGGGAGTCCCCCATCCATGACGCCTTACATCCTGCGGCCGATGGCCACCGATGATATCCCGCAGGTGGTGCAGATCGATCACGCCTCATTCACCACGCCGTGGTCAGCCCGAACGTACGAATTCGAGATCAATAACCGCGAAAGCTCGCATCTGGTCGTCGTCGAGGTAGTCGACGCTGCCCCGTTGCGCGCGGGCGGCTGGCGCGGGCTGACAGCGCGGCTGCAAACGCCCGCTCTGCCCACGGGGACAATCGCGGGCTATGGCGGCTGCTGGCTGATCGCGGGCGAAGCGCACATCAGCACGATCGCTGTTGCGCCGGAATATCGCGGGCGCGGCCTGGGCGAGCTGCTGTTGGCAGCGATGCTCAAGCGCGCGATCAACCGCCAGGGCGATTATTCTGTGCTGGAGGTGCGCGCCAGCAACGAAGTTGCGCAAGCGCTCTACCGGAAATATCGTTATGAGGTGGTGGGGCGGCGGCGCGGCTATTATCGAGATGATGGCGAGGACGCGCTGCTGATGGAGGCTCGCCCGTTGGATGAGGTGTACCGGCGGGAGCTTGACGCGCGGCTGAAGGCGCTCGGCGAGCGATTGGATTATGTCGATCAGTTCACCGGCGCAGAGTGACTAACCGACCCGAAGGAGGACTGCGTGTGGCCGATAAAATGACTCTTCAAGAACGCGAGGCGGCGCTAGAAGAAATTGCCGGACGAATCCGTCAATGCCCCCTGTGTCCGCTGGCCGCCGGGCGGACGCATGCTGTCCCTGGTGCGGGGCGCGCGGATGCAGACATTATGTTCATCGGTGAAGCGCCCGGCTACCATGAAGACCAGCAGGGGCTGCCGTTCGTGGGGCAGTCCGGCAAGTATTTGAACGAACTGCTGGAAATGATCGGCCTGTCGCGCGAGGAGGTGTTCATCAGCAACGTGGTGAAATGCCGCCCGCCGAATAACCGCGATCCCCTGCCGGACGAAATCGAGATTTGCGTCAACACGTATCTCAAAGAGCAGGTCGAGATTATCCGTCCAAAGATCATCGCGACGTTGGGGCGTTTCAGCATGGCGCTGTTCTTCTCGAAGAACGCGCGGATCACCAAGATCCACGGGCAGCCGTTGCGCGCCAACAACCGGATCTATTATCCGCTGTTTCACCCGGCAGCGGTGCTGCGCAACCCGAACCTGCGCCCGGCGATGGAAGCTGATTTCAAGCGGATGCTGACGCTGATCGAAGAGGCCGCCAACGCGCCTGATCCGGACGAGCCGCCCCCATCCCCGCCGCAGCAGCTTAGCCTGTTCTAGCGCCGGTCGTTGGCCAGACGGCGGCTGAGCGCTGGCGGCTGCCTCTATACCGCGATGCAGGCATGCGGTATACTGCGACCGCAACGGACGAACACAGTCCGCACATGTGCAACACGCGGACGGCTGTGCGCAGTGGATGACACACCTCATGGATGTTACGCAGTTCTTCCCGGTCATGCTCGCCGGTTTCGCCGCGGCGGTCGGCTTCACGCCGATCACCAAACGCCTCGCGTTTCAGTGGGGCGTGCTCGCCCAGCCGAGCGCGCGCGGCGTGCACCGCACGCCAACCCCGCTGATGGGCGGGCTGGCGATCTATGGCGCGTTGGTGCTGGCGATGCTGCTGTTCAGCCCACCCTTTTATCTGGTCGAGTTCGGCGCGATCCTCGCCGGAGCGACGTGGCTGGTGCTGGTCGGCTTTGTGGATGATCGGAACGGGATGCTGCCGCTGGTCAAGCTCGGCGGGCAGGCGATCGCCGGGATTGTCCTGATCGTGGCCGGGATTCAAGTGCGCGTTTTCCCGTATGAAGCGCTCAATATCGCGTTCACGCTGTTCTGGATCGTGGGCATCACAAACGCGATGAATTTTCAAGACAACATGGACGGGCTGGCGGCGGGGATCACGGCCATCGCGTCCATCTCGTTTTTTGTAATGGCGATGCAGCAAGAGCTGAGTCTGGTTGGGAGCCTCGCGGCGGCGCTGGGCGGCGCGTCGATTGGCTTTCTGATTTACAATTTCAACCCGGCCTCGTCCTTTATGGGCGATATGGGCAGCATGGTGCTCGGCTTCTTGCTCGCGGTGCTGGCGATCAAGCTTGACTTTCGCGTGCCTGCCGAGCGTCAGGTCGTCACGTGGATGATCCCGGTCGTGGTGCTCGGCCTGCCGATCTTCGACACGACGCTCGTCACCATTACGCGCTTATGGGAAGGTCGCTCGCCCATGGTTGGCGGCAAGGACCACACCTCGCACCGGCTGACGACGTTGGGACTAAGCCAGCGTGCGGCGGTGTTGGTGCTGTACGTGGTTTGCGTGGCGCTTGGCTTCACCGGCGTGCAGCTTTCGCACGCCAGCATTGAAGAGGGACTCGCGATTGGCGTGGCGCTGGCCGTGGCTGCGCTAATGGCCTTCGCATTTTTGACCTGGGCTTACCGGCGCAACCAGCGCGGAGCCTGATCGCCCGTTTTGGGGGAGAGACTATGCAGTCTGACGCGACATACACGTATCTGGTGACCGGCGGCGCCGGGTTTATTGGCTCGCACATGGTCAGCGCATTGCTCGATGATGGACATCGCGTCCGCGTGGTGGATAATTTCTCGACCGGCAAGCGCGAGAACCTGGCGCACGTAGCGGACCGCATCGACCTGCACGAGATCAGCATCACCGATCGCGCGGCGCTCGATAAGGCGATGGACGGTGTGGACTATGTGTTCCACCTGGCCGCGCTGGCGTCGGTTCCGCGCTCGGTTGAAGATCCGCTGGCGAGCAACGAGCACAACGTGACCGGCACGCTCAATCTGCTGATGGCCGCGCACGAGGCGGGCGTCAAGCGCGTGGTGTACGCCGGATCGTCCTCGGCGTACGGCAACGCAGAGTCGGAGTATAAGAGTGAAGATATGCTGCCGCTGCCGCTCTCACCGTATGCGGTCGCCAAGCTCGCCGCCGAGCATTACTGCCAGGTGTTCACCGAGGTCTACGGGCTGGAGACCGTCACCGTGCGCTATTTCAACGTCTTTGGCCCGCGCCAGGATCCGCTCTCTACGTACGCTGCCGTGATTCCGAAGTTCGTCACCGCCATGCTCGACGGGCAGCGCCCTGTGGTCGAAGGGGACGGGCACCAGTCCCGCGATTTCACGTACATCGCGAACGTTGTGCACGGCAACCTGCTGGCGTGCCACACGCCGGGCGTTGCGGGCGAGACGTTCAACATCGCGGTCGGCGGGCGGATCAGCCTGCTGGAGATGATCAACACGCTCAACGCGATCATGGGGACCGATATCCAGCCGGTTTTTATCGCGCCGCGCCCCGGCGATGTCAAGCACTCCCGCGCGTCCATCGACAAAGCCCGCGAGCGTCTGGGCTTCGAGCCGCAAGTCTCGTTTGAGGACGGGCTGGCGCGGACGGTGGCCTGGTATGCCGAGAATGGCGCGGGCTAGCGGTTGTTATGTCGTTTAGGGACCGGCGTGTGAAACCTCACCCCTGGCCCCTCTCCGTTCACGGAGAGGGGAAAAGGGGGCGGGGGTTAAGGGGTGAGGTTCTAACCGGCGACGACAACACTCCACGCTTTTTAGAGAGCGCCTGATATGCCGCTCGACCGGGTAATCCACCTCTCCAAGATGACCGGCGCCGCCGGGTCCGAAGGGCACTTGCTGGCGCTGCTGCCGGGCCTGCGCGCGCGAGGGGTGGACGCCCGGCTGTGGATGCTGGTCGAGCCGGACAACCCGGTGCAGGGCTATGTCGAGCGCGCCGAGGCGTTGGGCGTCCCGGTCGAGCGCGTAATCATCCGGCGGGACGTCGATCCAGCGTTGTGGCGGCGGTTGGCGGCTCGCCTGCGCGACACGCGCCCTGACCTTGTCCATACCCACCTGATTCATGCAGACTTGTACGGCATCCCGGCGGCGCGATGGGCGGGTGTGCGCGGCGTGGTGACCTCGCGCCATAACGACGACCGCTTCCGGCGCTGGCTGCCGGTCCGCGCGCTGAGCCGCTGGCTCTGGCGGCAGGCGGACGCGGGAATCGCGATCTCCCAGGCAATCCGGCAGTTCTCCATCGATGTCGAAGGCGTGCCCCCAGAGAAGATTCACACCATTCATTACGGGCTGGACCCGGCGAGCGTCCACGCGCCGCCGGACGCGCGAGAACGCCTACGCGATGAACTCGGTCTGCCGCCCGACACGCCGCTGATCGGCTCGGTCTGCCGCCTGATCGCGCAGAAGGGGCTCGATGATGCGCTCGACGGCTTTGGACAGGTCGCCGCAGAGTATCCGGCGGCACGCTACGTGGTCGCGGGTGATGGCCCGTTGCGCGATGCGCTTGAGGCGCAGGCGGCCCGGCTGGGGCTGGCGGAGCGCGTCCACTTCCTCGGCTGGCGGGCGGATGCTCCGGCGATCTTCGCGGCGTTGGATGTGCTGCTCGCTCCCTCGCGCTGGGAAGGTTTTGGATTGGTGTTTCTGGAGGCGATGGCGCTGGGGGTTCCCGTGATCAGCACGCGAGTGAGCGCGATCCCCGAAGTGATCGCAGATGGCGAAACGGGCTGGCTGGTGCCGCCCGATGATCCGACGGCGATCGCCGGGGCGCTGCGTGCAGCGCTGAGCGATCCGGATGGGCGCTGCCGTCGCGGGGAAGCGGGCCGCGCGCGCCTTGAAGCGCAGTTTACCGTCGACGCGATGGTCGAGCGCACGCTCGCCGTGTATCGAGAGGTGGTCGGCGGCTGATGTGCGGCCTCTGTGGAGTTCTATCGCTGGATGGCGCGCCCGCCACGCTGCCCGCGCTCGAAACGATGAACGCCTGCCTGGAACATCGCGGGCCGGATCAAGGGCGGGCGCTGGCGCTCGGCGCGTGCGGGCTGGCGAGCCGCCGCCTCGCGGTGCTGGACCTGACTCCCGCTGCGGCGCTGCCCATGCAGAGCGCCGATGGAGCGATCACCGTCGCGTACAACGGCGAGATTTACAATCACCTGGAACTGCGCCCCGCGCTGGAACAACACGGCCATATTTTTCGCACCACGTCCGATGTCGAGACGCTGATCGCGCT
>CAZVCM010000152.1:0-10013 GCA_964626105.1 uncultured Thermoflexus sp. | reverse complement strand
TCCGGCGCTTGAACCCGCCCCACACGCCAAGCAGCACGCCGCCGAGGATCGTTCCGATGCCGATCGCCATCTCCAGGCTGGCAAGCTCCGCCGCGCCGCGCGCGAAATGATCCTTCACCAGCAGCGGCAGCAGCGAGAACGCCGGGGTGAGCGCGATCTTGAAGATCATGCCCATCGCCGTGATGAGCATCAGCCCGCGCCAGCCGAACAGGTAGCGCGCGCCTTCGCGCAACTCGCGCAGCATCGACGGCTTGACATCTGTCGAGACAGTCCGCTCCGGCTGGGGGATCATCACGAACAGCAGCGGGATTACGGCGAACGAGGCGGTCACCACGTCCATGAACATGATGGTGTGAATCGGCCACAGTCCGAGTAGTAGCGCGCCCACAGCGGGACCCACGATATTCAGCGCGCCGTACATCGCCTGATTGACCCCTGAAACCCGCGCAAGATGCTCCTTCGGCACCATCAACGAGGTCGAGGCCTGCATTGCGGGCCAGTGGAAGATGCCGCCGAACTCCCGCGCCAGCATAATCACGTAGATGTGCCAGATCTGAATATTGCCGGACCAAAACAGCCACGCCAGCCACAATGAGACGAGCGCAGTCGCAGAGTCCGCAATCATCATCACACGACGCCGGTTCCAGCGATCGACCAGCGCGCCCGCGATCGGGCCGAGGACAATTTGCGGCAGCAGCGCGAACAGCGTCGTGGTCGCCAGAACAGTTGCCGAGCCAGTTTCCTCGGTCAGCCACCAGATCAGCGCGAACCGCGCGACGCCGCTGCCCAGCAGCGAGAGCGTCTGGCCGGTCCAGATCGTGAAGAAGGGACGCTTCCAGTTGTGGGGCGGAGCAGCATTAGCGAGTCCGGTGTCCATTGAAGCCTCCTGCGTGCCTGTTCCACAGCGGATTCAAAGACGATATCACCTTTTATAAGCACAAAGGTTGATATTGTCAATGTCTTCTGCAATTTCTCTAAAACGAAATTGCGAGCACTCTCCTATACGTGTGAGCACGTATTAAAGTTTCAAATCGTATGCGGGCGTCATGGAATCGTGGGGATCAGTCGTACTGACAGCGATAGAAATACACGCGATCGATCGTGGTTTCAAGCGCGCAGTGCGCCTCGACAAATGCGAATACATCCTCAAGATCGGTCGTCTCGCGCCGCCATTTTTCCTCGTGCCACGCGGCGCGCACATCCGCCATCAGCGGGGGAACCCACTCACCATCCGACCACGCCGCATCCACGATCAGCGCCGGACGGTTGCGCTCCAGATCGCGCAGAAACTCCGCAAGCTGCTCGTCGGACGTATAGCCGGGGATCAGCAGGGGATAGCTGTAGTGGAACTGGGACGGGCTGAAGCGTTGCGCCTGGAAGTTGTACTCACTCGACGCGCCCCACACCAGCACGCGCTCGACAGGTGAGGTCTGCGCGCGGATGTACTCAGAGATGGGATCGAGACGCACTGGCGCGCGCGGATCCCAGCCCGCCCACGACCATTTCTGGATTGTATCCTGCGCCGGACGGAACACCAGCATCGCGACAAGATACACCCACGCGAGCCGCGCCAGCAAATGCGGGCGCGCGGGTGGCCAGCGGAACCCGCGCACAAACGCCACACCCAACGCCATCAGGATCGCCAGCGGGGGAACCGGCGTGATGTAGTAATGGCGATAACCGCGATTCGTCAGGTTGGTGAGCAGCAGGTCCGCCAGCAGCGCCAGCGTCGCCCACAGCATCAGCGCGCGCACCGACGTGGCGTCTTCGGCAGGCGTGTCGGGCGGAGTCCGCCGCCGCAGCGCCTGCGCCACTGCCACGCCCCAGAACGGGATCAGCGGCCCCAGCACATACGGGACGGTTGTCCATAGAAACGTGCGGGCGAGCATATCCCAGATCATCGTCGTCTCAGTGCTCACCCAGCGGTGAAACGCGCCCGGCTGCACCGCGATCGCGTCGATCCCTGCTGCCAGCACGCCATGCGCCACGAAATACAGCGTGACCGCTGCCAGCCCCGTCAACCCCGCTACCACCGCCGCGCCAAGCCAGCGCCAGCGTCCTGCTCCCCACGCAGCCGGGTGGCGCGCCAGAACCAGTGCCGGGATCAGCATCAGCGCCGCGCCGATGGCGGTGACTTTGAACAGGAACACTGCCGCCGCGCTCAGCCCGACCAGCGCCGCCCGCCCCGCCGAGGGCCGACGCATGAACGCGTAGCCGAGCGCGAAGATCAGCATCTGCGGCAGCAGCGCGTACGTCTCGGTGAAGTTCGAGTCGGCGGCGAAGTCCGGATGCCGCGCCAGCAGAATGAACGCTGCGGTTCCCACCAGCACCACGCTCAGCCGCCGGAACAGCGCCAGCATCAGCCCTGCCATCGCCAGTCCCGCTGCCGCGACGACAATCATCTCCGTCAGCCAGATCGCCCAGCGGTTGGCGCCGAACAGCGCGAAGCCAAGCGCGACGGTGTACAGCGCGCCCGGCGGCTTGTTCTCCCACGTGTCGCGATACAGCACCCCGCCCGCTTCCAGCACCATACTGTCGTAGGCGTAGATGCCGTCATCGCGCCCCTGCCAGTAGACCTGCGGGGAATAGCGCACCGACGCGAGCAGCGTCAGCGCCAGCGCAAACAGCACGACGCCCGCGATCGTACGCACGCTCCACCCGGCGCGCGCTTGACTCACCGGTTCTCTCATGCCGCAACCCGCTCCTTGCAGCGTGCCAGCCGATTCAAAAAGGCGGCGCGGGGTCAGCCACACCGCCTGTCCGGGCAAGACCGCCGCCCGCGCCAAACCTCCGCGCTACGCCAGCAGATCCGTGACCGCTTCGCGCTCCTCGCGCAGTTCGTCGGTCGTCACCGCCAGCTTCTCACGTGCATAGTCGCTGAGTTCCAGCCCTTCGACGATCTCCACGCCGCTGCCGGTATTGCGCAGCGGGAACGAGAAGATCAGGTCGCCGGGCACGCCGTACGGGTTCCCCGCGCTGTACACCGCGCCGCTAAACCAATCACCCTGGGGCGTGGGTCGCAGCATACTCTGGATGTGGTTGACAACCGCGTTCGCCGCGCTGGCTGCGCTGCTCTTGCCGCGCGCGTCGATGATCGCCTTGCCGCGCTGCTGGACGATCTTCAGAAACTCACCTTCCAGCCACGCGCGGTCGGTAATGACCTCGGTCGCGAGCCGCCCGCTGATCTTCGCGTGCTCAAAGTCCGGGTACATCGTCGGGCTGTGGTTGCCCCACACGCCGAGATTCGTCACCTGGCTAACCGGCACGCCCGCCTTCTCCGCGAGCTGCGTTTGGGCGCGGTTCTGGTCGAGGCGCGTCATCGCCATCCAACGCTCGGCAGGCACATCCGGCGCGCTTTTCATCGCGATCAGGGCGTTGGTGTTGCACGGGTTGGCCACCACCAGCACGCGCACATCGCCCGCCGCATAGTCGTTGATCGCGCGCCCCTGGGTGACGAAGATCGGCGCGTTGTCCTTGATCACGTCGGCGCGCTCCTGCCCTTTGCCGCGCGGCTTGCCGCCGACCAGGATCGCCCAGTTTGCATCGCGGAACGCCGCCTTCTCGTCAGAAGTCGCGACCACATCGTGCAGCAGCGGAAACGCGCAGTCCGCCAGCTCCATCACCACGCCGCGCAGCGCCTCGACCGCCTGGGGGATTTCGAGCACCTGCAGGATCACCGGCTGGTCTGCACCAAACGTCTCGCCGCTCGCCAGGCGAAAGAGCAGGCTGTAGCCAATCTGACCGGCACCACCCGTCACAGCCACGCGAATCGGATCTTTCATGGGGAGTCTCCTTGCAGTACGAAAAAAACAGTTCCAGTTGATGTTTTCTGATTATAGCATCACGTCCCGCCTGGTCCACGCTTGGATCGGCGGCGCGCTGTGGTATACTCGGCGCGGTTTTTGCCGCGTTTCACACGGTCCAACTGCGAGCCACCATGTCCGATCGCTTTCTCAATCTATCCGATGGCGTCGCGATGGTCGTCACCGACCTGCACGGGGACCGCGTCGCGTTTGATCGCTGCCTGCAGCACTTCAGCGAGCGGCGCGCGCGCGGCGAGGCGCAGCGCCTGATCTTCCTCGGTGACTTGATTCACGGCTATGGCCCGCCAGACAGCGACGCAAGCCTGAGCATGGTGTTGGACGTGATCCGGCTGCAAGCGGAGCTGGGCCGCGAGACGGTGATCATGCTGCTCGGCAACCATGAGCTGCCGCACATCTACGGCATGACGCTGGCGAAGGGCGAGCGCGAGTTCACCCCGCGCTTTGAGCACGCGCTCGGCAAGCACCGCCAGGACGTGCTGGCGTTCTTTCGCACGCTGCCGTTTTACATTCGCACCGCGGCAGGCGTCGCGCTGGGGCACGCGGGCCCCGCACCGGAAGCAGCGCTTCAAACCTCAACGCTGCGAGCGTTCGACCACGACGCGCTGATCGCCGAGGCCGACCACGCCCTGGCCGGAATCGACGATCTGAACGGCGTCTACGCGCAGTATCGCGCGCTGCATGGCGTGCCCTACCAAGAACTGGCGTTCCGTTATCTCGCCGTGCAAGGCGAGCGCGACCCGCGCTATCCGCACCTGTTGCGCGGCTTCCTGATCAGCCAGCGCGACCGCGCCTTTCGCACGCTGTGGGACGCGCTGTTCACGCAGAACGAGCGCGGCCTGACCGCAGCGGCATATCTCAACGCGTGCCGCGCCTTCCTTGACGCGCTCTCCGCCGATGCCCCTGCGCCGCAGCATTTCGCGGTCAGCGGCCACATCCCGACGCGGGGCGGGCATCAGGTCGTCAACCCGCTTCACCTGCGCGTCTCGACCGCCACGCATGCCCAACCGCCACGCGCCGGATCATACCTGCTGCTGAATTGCGCGCGCCCGATCAGCAGCATGGACGAGTTGGTGAGCGGCTTGCGACCGCTCATTGGCGAGCCGCGCTAAAGCCGTTACATGCCGCACGCCCGCGCACCATGCAGAATCCGCACCGGGAATGTCGGGAATGTCCCGCTCCTTTCCGCTATGCTGTCTCCGTAACCAGGAGGTCATCGACGTGGACCCGCTGAAGCAGTTGAACCTTGCCATGCGCTCGATTGAGGCGAACCTCGCCGGAGAGCCGAGCATCCAGGAAGCGGCCCAGATCGCGGGTTGCTCGGAGTATCACTTCCGGCGGATGTTCTCCTTTCTGGCGGGGATGCCGCTGGGCGAGTACATCCGGCGCAGGCGGCTGACGCTGGCGGCGCTCGAACTTCGTCAGAGCGATGTCAAAGTCATCGACGTCGCCGTGAAGTACAGGTACGAGTCGCCGGACGCTTTCACGCGCGCGTTTCAGGCGCTGCACGGCGTCACCCCGTCCGAAGCCAGGCAGGGCAACGTACCGCTTAAGGCGGTCCCGCCGATGACGTTCCAACTGACGATCAAAGGAGGGAGTGAAATGGACTACCGGATTGTGGAAAAGGACACGTTCAACGTCGTCGGGAAGATGAAGCGTGTTTCGCTGATCTACGAGGGCGTAAACCCGGAGATCGACGCGATGTGGAGCCTGTTCAGCGCGGGCGACTTCGACGAACTTAAGCAGATCTCGAACGTCGAGCCGCGCGGGATCATCCTCGCGTCGGCCAACGCCGAGGGGATAGCGGAAGGCAGCAAGCTCGACCAGTGGATCGGCGTGGCAACCGATCGAGATGACACCGGGCGCTGGGAGGTGCTGCCCGTCGCGGCAGGCACCTGGGCCGTCTTCACAGCAATTGGCCCTTTCCCGCAGACGCTCCAGAATACCTGGGCGCGGATCGCCGCCGAGTGGGCCCCGACGTCTGGCTATGAGTTCCGCGAGGGACCGCAAATCCTCTGGAACGAGGGGCCAGACACGACCCGGCCTGATTTTAAGAGCGAGATATGGGTCCCGGTGGTGAAGAAGTAAGCCGAAACACGCCGGAACTCACCGACAGTCGGAACAGCGTGTCAGCCTTGACACGCTGTTCCTTACATGTATAAAAGACCCACGCGAAGCCCTCAAAGGACAGACCAACATGCCCACTCAAGCGCTGCTCATCCGACACGGCGAAACCGACTGGAACGCGCTCGGACGCTGGCAGGGCAACGCGCCCGTGCCGCTGAACGAGATCGGGCTGGCGCAGGCGCGCGCCCTGGCGACGTACCTCGCGGCGCAGCCCCAGCGCATCGATGTGATCTACAGCAGCCCACTCACCCGCGCGCGGCAGTCCGCCCAGGCGATTGCGGACGCGCTAGCGATGCCCGTGCGCACTGATGACCGGCTGCGCGAGGTGGATACCGGCGATTGGCAAGGGTTGACCCGTGTCGAAGCAGCCGCATGGGATCCTGAGCGATTCGCTGCGTACCAAGCAGACTGGTACAACGTGCCGATCCCCAACGGCGAGTCACGCCGCCAGCTTCAGGTGCGCGCCCGCGCCGCGTTCGACGACATCACCGCGCGCCACCTCGGCGCCACGATCGCGATCGTCAGCCATGGCGGGACACTGGGAATGCTGTTCGAGAGCCTGCTCGGCAAGATCGAGCGCCCCACCCTGAGCAATACCTCGCTCACCATCCTCGAACAGGACGCACCCGGCAAGCCCTGGACCCTCGTGCGAGTGGGATGGGCGCCGCATCTTAGCGAGGAACCACTGGGCGAAACCTGGTGACGTGCCAGTTGTCACTGTCGAAATGCATTCGCTAAACTAGAGTCTGAGTTGAATACGCGCCACAACGCCTGCTCAGGCCCGCTCGCTGAGCAGCCTCTTCAACCCACGTACGGAGGAATGCAATGGCAACTGAAGAATACCGGAGCAATTACGGCCTCGAGAACCATGGCTTCCGCAACTTAGAGCGTGAATTTTGGAACCTGAGCACCCCGGCGCTGTATGAGCAGGCCGTCCGCTTCCGCGAAGGGTTGATCGCCCATCTGGGGCCGCTAGTGGTCCGTACAGGCGATCACACGGGCCGCTCGCCCAACGACAAATTCATCGTGCGCGAGCCGTCTTCCGAAGACAAAATCTGGTGGGGGCCGATCAACCGCGAGTGCAGCGAAGCCAACTGGGAAATGATGTACCACCGCATGATGGCATATTTCGAGAACCGCAGCGCCTTCGTGCAGGATTGCTTCGCCGGAACAGACGCGCGCTATCGCATCCCGATCCGCATTGTCACCGAGACTGCCTGGCACAGCCTGTTTGCGCGCAATATGTTCGTGCGCATCATGGAGCCGGACCACCTGCGCACGCATGTGCCGGAGTTCGTCGTGATCGACGCGCCAAACCTGCACGCGCCGCAGAGCTTCTCGTGCAGCACGTCCGGCGCGTTCATCCTGGTCAACTTCGCCGCGAAGATGATCCTGATCGGTGGCACGCGCTACGCAGGCGAGATCAAAAAGTCGATCTTCAGCATCATGAACTATCTGCTGCCGCAGCGCGGCGTGATGGCGATGCATTGCTCAGCAAATTATGGCGAGAGCCGCGATGATGCCGCGCTGTTCTTCGGGTTGAGCGGCACCGGCAAGACCACGCTCTCCAACGACACCACACGCACGCTGGTTGGCGACGACGAGCACGGCTGGAGCGACGACGGGATTTTCAACTTTGAAGGCGGCTGCTATGCGAAGGTGATCAACCTCTCACCAGAAGGCGAGCCGGAGATCTGGAACGCGACGCGCCGCTTCGGAACGATCCTCGAAAACGTCGCCATCGACTCCACGCGCCGCCGCATTGATCTGGATGACGCGAGCTTCACCGAGAACACGCGCGCCGCTTATCCGATCACACATATCCCGAACGCAGACTATAACGGCGTCGCCGGGCATCCGCGCAATATTGTCTTCCTGACCGCGGACGCGTTCGGCGTGATGCCGCCCATCGCGCGGCTAACCCCCGCGCAGGCGCAGTATCACTTCCTGGCAGGCTACACCGCAAAGGTCGCCGGAACGGAAGCAGGCGTCACCGAGCCGAAAGCGACATTCAGCACGTGCTTCGGCGCCCCGTTTATGCCGCTGCACCCAACCATCTACGCCGAGCTGCTGGCGGAAAATGTTCAGAAGCATGGCGCGCAGCTCTGGCTGATCAACACCGGGTGGACGGGCGGCCCGCATGGCGTGGGCAGCCGCATGAAGCTGTCGTACACGCGCACGATGGTCCGCGCCGCGCTGAATGGTGACCTGGACAACGTAGCGACCACGACCGATCCGATCTTCGGCTTCGAGCTGCCGACTGAAGTCCCCGGCGTGCCGAGCGAGATTCTCCAGCCGCGCAACACGTGGAGCGATCCGGCGGCTTACGACGCGCAGGCGGCCAAGCTCGTCCAGCTATTCCATGATTACATGAAGCAATTCGAAGGCGAGCTGACCGACGAAGTAAAGGCGTGCGCGCCGGTCGCGCCGCAACCCGCGTAGCGTTCATCGCCGCGCAGCACACACGCAACAAAAAAGGGGCCGCTCCCGATGGAACGGCCCCTCTCAGTTCTACTATTGCGCGACACGCGGCGCGCGTCAGGCGCCGGTTAGTTCTTGGCGCGGCGCGCCGGATCCAGAATACCCAGCTCGCCCAGGCGATCCCAGCCACGCTCGGCCAGCGTCGCGTGCGCCGCCGCCAGACGCGCCACCGGGACGCGGAACGGCGAGCAGCTCACGTAGTTCAGGCCAAGCTGGTGGCAGAACTCGATCGAGTTCGGGTCGCCGCCATGCTCGCCGCAGATGCCTATTTCGAGGCTTGGACGCGCGGCGCGGCCATCGGTGACCGCCCGCTTCATCAACAAGCCCACGCCGTCCCGGTCGATCGTCTGGAACGGGTTCACCGGGAGGATTTCCTGCTCGACGTACTGCAGCAGGAAGTGCCGCTCGGCGTCATCACGGCTCAGGCCAAAGGTCATCTGCGTGAGGTCGTTGGTGCCGAAGCTGAAGAACTCCGCCAGCCCGGCGATCTCATCAGCAACCAGCGCGGCACGCGGAATTTCGATCATCGTGCCGAACTTGTACGTAACCTCGCGGCCCTTCTCTTCCATGACCTGCTTCGCTTCTTTCTCAAGCAGCGTCTGCAGGTACTTCAGCTCGTTGACGTGCGCGGTCAGCGGGATCATGACCTCGGCGTGGACGTCCACCCCCTCAGCCAGCGCATCGCACGCCGCTTCGAAGATCGCGCGCACCTGCATGCGGTTGACGTCGGGCATCATCACGCCCAGACGCACACCGCGCAGACCAAGCATCGGGTTGAACTCGGCCAGCTCGGTCGCCTTCTGAAGCAGCACCTCTGCCTCGCTGACGTCCGTGCCGCGCTCCTTGCCCAGCGCGACCTCAACCATCAGTTCTTCGCGGCTCGGCAGGAATTCATGCAGCGGCGGGTCCAGCAGGCGGATCACGACGGGCAGCCCGTCCATCGCCTGGAAGATACCATGGAAGTCATCACGCTGCAGCGGCAGCATCTTGTCGAGCGCCGTCTGACGTTCCTCGTCCGTGTCCGCCAGGATGTAGCTCTGGAAGACCTCGGTGCGGTCGCCCATGAACATGTGCTCGGTGCGGCACAGGCCGATACCCTGCGCGCCATAGCGACGCGCGCGCGCAGCCTGGTCCGGCGTGTCCGCGTTGGCCCACACCATCAGACGGCGAGTCTTGTCGGCCCACTCCAGAATCGTGCGCAGTTCGTACTGCTCGTCGAAGTCCGGCACCACTACCGGGATTTCGCCCAGGTATACCGAGCCGGTCGCGCCGTTGAGCGAAATGATATCGCCCTCGTTGACAACGATATCGCCCACGCGGAACTTGCGCGCTTCAAGGTTGATCACCACATCACCGGCCCCGGCGACGCACGGCTTACCAAGCTGGCGCGCCACCACTGCTGCGTGGCTCGTCGCGCCACCTTCGGCGGTCAGAATACCGCGCGCCGCGAGCATCCCGTGGACGTCATCCGGCTCGGTCAGCGGGCGGACCAGAATCACCGCTTCGCCCGCGTTCGCCTTTTCCTCGGCGGTGTCGGCGTCGAAGTAGACCTTACCCACTGCCGCGCCCGGTGACGCATTCAGG
>CAZVCM010000151.1:0-10062 GCA_964626105.1 uncultured Thermoflexus sp. | reverse complement strand
GGCAGCGCGCGCATCCAGTTCGCAGTGAGTGTCGCCGCGCCGAACCAGGACCCGACCATCGCGCCAATCGAGAATCAGCAGTTGACCGCTGGTGAGACGCGCGAGCTTGGTGTCAACGCGTCCGATCCGGATGGTGACACACTCAGCATCGTGGCGCAGTCGAGTGACGAGAACGTCGTCAGCGCCGCTATCAACGAGGCGGGCGTGCTGGTGCTGCGGGGCAACAACCCCGGTCAGGCAACTGTCACGGTTGCCGCCGACGATGGTCGCGGCGGGACCGCCCGCATCCAGTTCGCGGTGAGCGTCGCCCAGGCGAACCAGAACCCGACCATCGAAGCGCTGCCACAGCAGACGCTTGAAACCGGGCAGACGATCCAGGTCGCAGTAAATGCGTCTGATCCGGACGGCGATCCACTGGCGCTCACTGCCGCATCGGCTGATGAGAACGTGGTCGCGGCGGCGATCGCCCCACCGAACGTGCTCGAACTGAGCGCGCGCGGTCCGGGTAGCACGACGGTGGTCGTGTCGGTCGATGACGGGCGCGGTGGCACGGCGCGAATCGATGTGCCGGTCACCGTGCAAGCGCCAGCGCCGCCGCCTACCGAGCCGCCACCGCCACCCACTGAGCCGCCACCACCGCCCGCCGACGGCGTGAACCTGATGGAACTGCCGGCAGTCGCGCCAATCGACGATGACGTACGGGACGAGGTGCGCGACATCTATCGCGAGGGCCGCAGCATGGACCCGCCCGTGAACCCGCGCATCTTCAGCGTGATCGGCTCGACGCCGCCGCAAGCCTTCCTGGGCGATTTTGCGGACGCGCAAGCCAATGTCAACGAGCGGCCCGATGCCGAAGAGCTGGCTGAAGTCATCCAGTTCTTCGCAGAAGGCGAGCTGCCAATCGGCGGCAACGCGTTCCAGTCGGGCGGCGCGCTGGCGTCCGGACAAAACTGGCGCGCGGCAGACCTGCTTGATCCGGCACGGTCTGATCCGAACGTCTGTCAGCAGGGCGAGCTGCCGATCACCTGCGAGCTGCGCGTGAACCGGCCAGCGGTCGCGTTCTTGGATGTGGGTCGGGCGGACCTGATCGCCGGGACACCGGTCGACCAGTTTGAAGCGCAGCTTGAGCGCATCGTCGACGGGACGATCAGCCACGGCGCAATCCCGGTGCTGATGACAATCCCCGGCGACCCGAACGCGGTCCCGAATCTCGCGGCGTACAACACAGTCATCGCGGAAATGGCGGAAGAGAAGGATCTGCCGCTGCTGAATATCTGGCGCAGCATCATGGAGCGCATCCCGAACACGGTCAATCCTGACCTGACGCTGACCTCATCGGGTGTGGGCGACCAGCTCACCTCCGCCGAGATCAACACCTACGGTGTGCCGATGCGGAATCTGATAGTGCTCCGACAGCTCTACACGCTGATCGACGAGGGCAACTTCCTCGATTAGCGCATAACGGGAGCGCCGGGCGGCGCTTCCCCCATACAACACACATCAGGGCGCGGCTCCCACACCGGAGACCGCGCCCTGATTGATCGCGTACAGCAGGCACAAAAGCGATCAGGTTAGCCCGAGAATCGTCTGCAGCTTGAGCGCGAGCGCCATCTCGCCCTTGACCTTGATCTTGCCCTGCATGAACGCCATCATCGGGTTGAGTTCGCCGTTGAACAGCGCCAGGAAGTCCTCGTCCGTCGCGGTCATAATCATGTCCGGGCTGGGATGCTCGCCGCGCTCGACCTCGATCTGCTGGCTCTCGATGCGCGCCCAATATTGCCCGCCGCCCTCGCCCGAGACGTTGAACTGGTAGACGGCGTTGACCCCCTCAGCTTTCTCCGGGCTAAAACCCGTTTCGACATTCTTAAAAATCTCTTCGAGTGAACTGGCCCGTGGCATAAAGATCCTCCTGCCTATGGTGTCCGTGACCGGGTGATACTATAGCAGGACATCGCGCCAACGCCTAGCAAAAGCTTGCGCCTGGGATAATTCCACCGCTCCCCCTACCCTGTGCGCCGCGCTATTGCTCGGGCCGCACCCGTTCGCTACAATGGGAGCCGTAGGAGGCTCACCTGTGCGCGAATCACCCAGCCGTATCGAACACCTGACGATCAACAGCGCCGCGCTGCGCGGCAACCCGCTCGGAGACCCGACTGAGCGCGCGATCACTGTCTATCTGCCGCCGGGTCACGACGACCTGCCGCTGCGTGGCTATCCGGCGATCTACCTGCTCGCCAGCCACGGCAGCACCGGCCCCAGCCTGATGAACTGGCGCCCCTGGGATGTGACCATCTACGAGCAGATCGACGCGTTGATCGAGTCCGGCGCGATGCCGCCTGCGATCGTCGTGATGCCGGATATGTGGACGCGTTTCGGCGGCTCGCAATATATCAACTCGGCAGGCATCGGTCGTTATGAAGACTTTCTGATCGACGAGGTGATCCCGCTGGTCGACCGCAGCTTCCGCACCCTGCCGGACCGCGATCATCGCGGGCTGGTCGGGCGCAGCAGCGGCGGCTATGGCGCGATCACCCAGGCGTTGCGCCACCCGGAGACGTTTGGCGCGTTCGCCTGTCACAGCGGCGATCTCTATTGGGAATACACCTGTCTGCCGGGGCTCAGCCGGATGCACCAGCATCTCGCCAAGTTCGGCGGGCTGGATGCGTTTATCCAGGACATCCCCACCATCCGCCCCAAGAACAGCGCGTTCTGGGATTTGATCATGACGGTCTGCTGGTCGGCGGCGTTCGGAAGCAACCCGGACGCGCCGCACGGCTTCGATTTGCCAATCTACCTGGAAACCGGCGCGCTGAATGAGACTGTGTGGGCGCGTTGGCTGGCGCATGACCCGATCCGGCGGCTGAGTGATCCGGCAGCGATCGAAGCGCTGCGCTCAATGCGGCTGGCGTTCATCGACGTGGGCCAGTACGACGAGTACCAGCTTCAGGTCGGGGCGCGCGTGCTGCACCAGCGGCTCGACGCGCTTGGCATCGCGCACACGTACGAAGAGTATCCCGATGGGCATCGCGGCACGCACTATCGCTATGACGTGTCGCTACCCCAGTTGGCTGAGGCGCTCCAATGAACGAATGGTCGTCGCGGCGCGCGCGCTGGGCGGCCCCGCTGTTGGTCCTGATTCTCCTGGCGCTCGCGGCGCTGGCGTGCACTCAGGGCAGCGGCGAGGTCATCACGATCACGGCCACGCCGCTATACGACGACGAAGGGTTAGTGATTGTCCCGCCCTCGATGACGCCGACCGGTCCAACCGAGACGCCCATCCAGCCGACGCCGAACCCGCCACGCGCTGAGGCGCAGAGCAGCGGACAGTATACGGTGCAGCCGGGCGACACGCTCGGCATCATCGCCGCGCGCCAGGGCGTCACGGTCGAAGAAATCCTCACGCTCAACCCGCAGCTTCAAAACCCGGACGCGCTCGAAGTCGGCCAGAGACTCAACACGCCTGGTGGCAGCCTGCCGGTCGGCCCCGATATGAAGCTGATCCCGGACAGCGAGCTGATTTATGGCCCGACGGCGAGCGATTTTAGCATCACGAGCGTCGTGAAGTTCGCGCCCGGCTTTCTGCGCGCTTATTCTGAAGAAGTCGACGGCGATGTGATGAGCGGCGTGGAGATCATCCACTTCGTCGCGCGCAGCTACAGCATCAACCCGCGCGTGCTGCTGGCGCTGCTGGAATATCGCGGCGAATGGCTGACCAACCCGTTCCCGCCACAGGCGAAAATCGATTACCCGATGGGCATCCAGCGTGCCAACCGCGAAGGGCTGATGCGCCAGATGCTTGACGCCGCGGACGCGCTCAACGCCGGATATTATGGGTGGAAGTATCGCGGCAATACGATGCTGACGTTTGAAGATGGCGTGCGCATCCTCTACGCGAACACGCTCAACCCCGGCACCGTCGCCGTCCAGCGCATGCTCAGCGTGGCGACCTCGTCGACCCAGTGGCAGCGGGATGTTGCGCCGAGCGGCTTCTTCGACACCTATCTGTCGCTGTTCGGCGATCCGTTCTCCCGCGCCTACGAGCCGATCGCCCCGCCCGACCTCGCCCAGCCGGAGGTGACGCTGCCCTTTGCGCGCGGCGAGGAATGGGTGTACACCGGCGGGCCGCACGGCGCCTACAACAGCGGCTCCGCCTGGAGCGCGGTGGACTTCGCGCCGCCGAAGCCGTCCGACGAATTGATCGCGCTGCAGGGCGCGTGCTACGTCTCGCCCTACTGGGTGACCGCAGTGGCGTCCGGTGTGATCGCTCGCAGCGGCGACGGCTACGTGATTCTTGATCTGGACGGGGATGGTGACGAAACCACCGGCTGGACAATCGTATATCTGCACATCGACAACCACGAAGTGATCGCGCCCGGCACGCGCGTGAAGACGGGCGACCGGCTCGGCCATCCCTCGTGCGAAGGCGGCTTTAGCAACGGCACGCACCTACACCTTTCGCGCCGCTACAACGGCGAGTGGATTCCGGTGGAGTGTGAGGACTGCATGCCCGGCGCGGCTGTCCCGCCGTTCGTCCTGGGGGAATGGACGATGCACGGCTATCCGAACCAGGAATATCAGGGCTATATGACGCACGCAGGCGGCCAGGGCACGCGCCAGGCCGACCAGATGCGCGAGTTCAATGATAACAAGGTGATGTGGTGAGACTTCGTTCGCTTATCCGGCGCAGCGTGGCTGACCGTCGTACGATGGCGCTGGCGCTCAGTGGTGCGCTGCTGCTTGCGGCGGGGATGCTCGCGCTGCGGGGCGCAGCCCAACCCGGCGATCACGCCCAGGCGGCGCAGGTCGAAACGCCCACGCCGGTCCAGTTTGACTTTCCCGAGCCGACTGCGACCGTTGTCGAGTTGTCGCCCACGCCCACGCGCACGGCGACGGTCGTCGCGAACAACTTTATCGAGGCGCTGAGCGACGACACGAATGTCCGCTCCGGGCCAGATATCGAAGCCGAACCGCTCGGTCAGATCTACCCTGGCACGCAGTATCGCGTCGTGGCGCGCCGCTTCGACTGGTATCAGATCGAGTTTCAGGATTCGCCTACCGGCAGCGCGTGGGTGTACAGCGGTGTAGTCGAGCTGACCGGCAACGCGGCGGACATCCCCGAAGTCGAGTTGGATCAGATTCCGACCATCGATCCGGGCTTTATCGCCGCGCAGCAAACAGCGCAGTTCGTGCGCGAGACGCCTGGCGGCCTGGCGACGCTCACCGCCGCGGTCGAGATCACGCCTACCGGCGTTTTCACCACATCCCCGGACGAAGCCGCCACGCTCGATCCAAGCGCGATCCCGCCCACCTTCACCGAGCCGCCCTACACCAACACGCCCATCGTCATCCCGCGCGGCGCCCCGGCCCCCGTCGGGTCACCGGGCGGCGTGCCGCCGATCGTGCCGATCCTGGCGCTGGCGGCGTTGGGCTTCATGGGCCTGCTAGTCGCGCTGCTGCGGCGGCTCTAGCCACGCCGAACGAGGTCAACCACCGCCAGCGCGATCACGGATACAGCGAGAAACGCGATCGCCAGCCACACGCCGCGCCTGCGCCCCGATATCTCGGCTTGCGGCGCGACCGGCTCCGCGCGGAAGCGGATCACCTGCAACGCGACCGCCGCGCCAAAAACGCCGAGCACAATCACCGTCAGCCACGCCGGATCGCCATAGTCGCGTCCCACCATCGCGCGCAGCAAGTCATCGCGCAGTGCCAGCGAGGCGTAGGCGAACGCGCTCTGCGCCGCGAACCCGGCCCAACAGGATCGGCTCAGCGTGGCGGCCCACGCCGCGACCGCGCCCACCAGCAGATAGCCGGGCAGCGACGCCAGCCCCGACGGCAGCGACGGCTCGACCTGCTGGGACGCGCTTAGCGCCAGCACGCAGCCGCCCGCCAGCCCCGCCAGCCAGACGCCACGCTCTGCGCCGAAGCGCGCCGCCAACTCGCGCCGCAACAGGCCCCACAGCAGCCAGCTCTGCGCCCAGGGAATCAGCACAACACTCGCCAGCACCGCGATCTCGTACGACGCCGCGCGCAAGTCCGCGCCGAGCAGCCGATCCGCGTGCCGTGAGAGCAGTCGCGGGCCGGGCAGCGTCCCCACATTCTGCCGCAACAAGTGATCGGCCAGGTCCATCCCCCACCACGCGACCGCAAACACGCTCAGTCCAGCGACCGCACCCAACACCAGCGCAACCGGGTCCGGCGCCGGTTCGCGCTCTGCCCGGCGACCACGTGACGCGACGAGCACCGCGACAAGCGTCAGCGCAAAGCTCGCCGCGAAACGTACGGTCAGCCCGTCCGTCCCGGCGAGCGCCGTCTGCGCCGCCAGCAGCGCGCCGCCACACAGCGCAGCGTACCATGCCACCGTCCCCAGATGCGTTTCGCGTCGCTTCGGCTGCTCGATCTGCATAGCCCTGCCTGCCCCTGCGTGTGTTGCATGCTCACGGATGCCATTGTAGGCAAATCGGACAACTCGCCCAAATTGCGGCGGATCGCGTCTCTATCCACCGGGTATTTGGTGGTATAATCCGGGCATGCTGTGAAAGGAGCGAAAACATGGTGATGGAGATCAACTCTTCCGAAATGAAGCGCGTCCAGTTGTTCGAGGTCATTGGCCGCGTGGACAGCACCAATGCTTCTGAGCTCGGGCTCGCAATGGATCGGGCGGCGGACGAGGGCCGCAACCACATCGTGCTCGACCTCGGCGGCGTCGAGTACATGAGCAGCGCCGGGCTGCGCGAGATGGTGCGCGTGCTGAAGCGTGTCAAGCGGTCGGGCGGTGATCTGCGAATCGCGAATCCGTCCGAGCGCGTGCGCGAGGTGCTGGAACTGGCAGGGCTGGACACGATTTTTGAGATTTACTCCACGCAGGTTGAAGCGGTCGGTAGCTTCTAGCCGCGTGCTGGCCCCATACTTAGTGCGAGTTAGCCCGACCGAGGGTGTATCATGGCTGACGTGAAATGCCTCGCCATCGAGGCCCGTCTTGAGCAGGTACGCGATGCGTGCGATTTCGTGGTGGCGTGCGCCGAAACCACGGAAATGGACGAGCGCGCCGTGTATCACTGTCAGATGGCCGTCGATGAAGCTCTGACGAATATCATCGAGCATGGCTATGGCTTTGAAGGCGAGGAAAGCCCGATCGAGGTCTGCTGCCAGCGCGACGGTGATCGCTTCGTGATCACACTGATGGATGAATCGCCTGCGTTCAATCCGCTTGAGCACGAAGCGCCAGACCCCGACGAGCCACTCGACAGCCGCGAACCGGGCGGATGGGGGATTTACTTCATTCGCCGTCTGATGAACGACGTGACCTACGAGCGCGTTGGCGAAAAGAACGTGCTCACGCTGGTCAAGGCGATCCCCGCCGGGCGCGAGGGCGAGCCGGGCACGCCTGGCGAGGGCGAACCCGTCTTCCCGGTGCGCCGCCTGGGCGACAACGCGGCGGTCGTCGCGCCAAACGGGCGGCTCGACAGCAATTCCAGCCCCGATCTCGAACGGCTGCTCAACATGCTGCTGGAAGAGGGGCAGCACTGGCTATTTATCGACATGACCGATGTGACGTACATCGCCAGCAGCGGCCTCAAAATCCTGGTTTCGGCGTGGCGACGCGCGCAAGATCAGAACGGGGACATCCTGCTCAGCGGGATGCAGCCCCGGATCATCGAGATTTTCGAGATGGTGGGCTTCGACATGCTGTTTCGAATCTTTCCCACCCTCGAAGCAGCGCTCGCGGCGCGGTCAAAGTCCACCTGATCCTCAGCGTCGCATTGAGCTCAACGAGGTGAGTTGCGGTTTTGGACACCACCCTGATCCTGGTAATGGTGGTCGGTGCCACCCTGGCCGTGTGTGGCCTCGCGCTGGGGCTGGTCATCGGCTATTGGCGCGGGCGGCGGCGCGGCATCAGCCTGGCGGCGCACGAGCGCCTCAGCCCGGAACTGGACGTGCTGGCGGGCGTCGGCAACGCGATCCTGAGCGTGCAGCTCAAGGTCGACGCGCTGTGCGAGGTGGTCTACCAGCAGGCGACGCGCATCGTTGATACGCGCAATTTCCAGATCGGGCTCTTCGACGGGAATGACTATACGATCAAGGTGTGGTTGAAAGACGCCGAGCGCCTGCCGCCACAGACCTTCCCGGATCGCGCCGATGAAGGCGTGATCGGGTGGGTGCGCCGCACCGGCAACGGCTTGCTGGTGCGTGACTTTGAAAAAGAGTGGGACACGCTCCCCGCGCGCCCCAGCCAGCACACCGGCAAGCCCTCGCGCTCGGCGGTCTTCGCGCCGCTGATCGCCGGCGGCACAGCGCTGGGTGTGATCGCAGTCCAGAGCGACCAGCCGAACAGCTTCAGCGACGAAGATCACCGCCTGCTCACGCTGCTGGCAAACCAGGCGTCGGGCGCGATCCGCAACGCGCAGACCTTCGAGGCGACGCAAGAGCGCGCGCGGCAGCTCCGGCTGATTAACGACGTCACGCGGCAGATTGTTGCGATCCAGCCGCTTGGCGATCTCTTCCGCCAGATCGTGACACTGATCCACGACGCGTTCGGCTATTACGCGGTCAGCATTTTCATCGCAGACGAGAAAACCGGGCGCATCGAACTGCGTGCCAGCAGCCACGAAGGGTTCGCACGCGCTGAACTCTCACTGGCGCGAGGTGATGGGATCGTCGGCTGGGCAGCGCAGCAGGCCGAGACCGCTCTCGCGCCTAACGTCTCCGAAGACCCGCGCTTCCTGCCGCATGCCGTGCTCGACGCCACACGCTCCGAGATCGGCGTACCGCTGGTGGTGCAGGGCCGCGTGGTCGGCGTGCTCGACGTGCAGAGTAACCGGCTCGACGCATTCGGCGCCGACGACATCTTCCTGCTCGAAACGCTGGCTGCGCAGCTTGCAATCGCCATTCAGGAAGCGCAAACCTACGACGCTGAGCGCCGCCAGACCGAGCGCGTCAACGCGATGACCGACGTCGCGCGAGCGCTGGTGTCGATCCTGAACATCGACGACCTGCTAGATGAAGTGGTCGATCTGGTGACCGATCACCTCGGTTATGACCGCGTGCACCTCTTTTTGCGTGTGGGCGAGCGGCTGGTCTTCCGCAGTGGGAGCGGCGTGCACAGCGGGCGCTGGGCGCTGGAGCGGCTGTCGTTCGGGCTGAATGACGATGGCGTGATCCCCTGGGTGGCGCGCGAGGGCAAGCCGAAGGTCAGCGGGGATGTCAACGGCAACGACTGGTATCTCGTCGGGCCGGAGCTTGCCGACACGCGCAGCGAGATGACGGTTCCGATCCGGATCGGCGCGCATGTGCTGGGCGTCTTTGATATTCAGAGCACCGAGTTAGACGCGTTCACCGATGACGACGTGGCGCTGATCCAGGCGCTGGCGGACACGGTCGCGATCGCGCTGCGGAACGCGAGCCTGTTCGCTAACGAGCAGCGCCGCCGGATGCTCTCCGAAACGCTGCGCGAGCTCAGCACCGTGCTCGGCTCCTCGCTCGATCTGAACAGCGTGCTGGACGGTATCCTGGTCGGGCTGGAGCGCGTGGTTGATTACACCGCAGGCGTGATCCTGCTCTATGACCCGAACACCGCGACCTATCAGGTCAGCGCGGCGCGTGGCGATCTCGTTGAAACGGATAGCGGGACGTGGGATGAGCTGATCCCCGCTGCCGAGTTGGATGACGCGCGCCTGACTGCGCTGTTGCACCAGTTGACGCACGCGGACGAGGGCGAGCACGTCGATCGCCACGACGAGATTTTGGTCCCGCTGACCGTTGCGGGCGAGCCGACTGGCTATCTGGCGCTGGAGCGAATCGGCCCGGACCGCTTTACGCCGGAAGACAACGAGATTATCAACACCTTCGCCAACCAGGCTGCGGTCGCGATCACGAATGCGCAGTTGTATATGGCGCAGCGCGAAGAAGCGTGGGTGTCGACCGCCCTGCTCCAGGTTGCCGAGGCGACCGCCCGCGCCACCTCGCTGGATGAGGTGCTCAGCACTGTCGCGCGCATCACGCCGCTGCTGGTCGGCGTGGATTGGAGCGCGGTGCTGCTGTCCGAGGCGAGTAGCTTCCGCG
>CAZVCM010000150.1:0-10096 GCA_964626105.1 uncultured Thermoflexus sp. | reverse complement strand
TCCAATTCAAAGCGCAGTCATTTGCGACACGTGACCTTCGGGGCAGGGAGCACTTCCCGCCCGGCGGTCTGGCGGTGGTGCGATCCGCCGCCAAGCCCGCGACCCGCGCGCCGCGACTTACACGTGGTGCCGGTGGACCTGGTGCGAGGCCAGGGCCGACGGTGACAGTCCGGATGGAAGAAGGTCTGCAGAGCGCAACGAGCGTGATATGCGCCGTGCCGGAATGGCTGTCGTGTCGGCGACAGGCGTCCTGCGCCGCACGCAGCCCACGTTGCTCTGATGACGTCTGAGCCCCGAAGGTTTGCTTCGGGGCCTTTTTTTATGGAATGGGAGCGTGTGGCATGAAACGGACATCACGACGCGGTTTCTGGATGGCGATGGGGGCGCTGGTCGTGATCGTGGGGGCATTGGTTGCGACGCTGCTGCTGACGCGCGATCGCGACGCATCGAGCCAGAGCGACCTGCAGCCGGTGACGCTGTTTATGAGCTACATCCCCAGCGTGCAGTTCGCGCCGGTGTATGTGGCGCACGAGCGCGGCTACTTCGCGGACGAAGGGATCGATGTGCGCTTTGAGCACAGCCTTAACGAAGCGGACGGGATCGATCGGCTGGCGGTGAACGATCTGTCTTTCGGGCTGGCGAGCGGGGAGCAGGTATTGCTCGCTCGCGCGACAGGCCGCCCGCTGGTGTACGTGTTCGAGTGGTATCACCGCTTCCCGGTCGGGATTGCGGCGCCCGTAGACCTCAGCATCACGCAGCCGGAAGACCTCACCGGGCGGGTGGTTGGCATCCCCGCGTTATACGGCGCGAGTTACATCGGGCTGCGCGCGCTACTCGATGCGGCGGGCATGTCCGAAGCGGACCTGGGCGAGTTGCGCACCATCGGCTACACCGCGCCGGAGAATATCTGCGAGGGGCAGATCGAGGCGGCGGTGATCTACGTCGTTAACGAACCAATCGCCATCGAGGACCAATGCACGCCGGTCGATGTGATCGATGTGGCAGATTACGCGACACTGGTTGCCAACGGCCTGCTCACCAACGAGCAGACCATCCGAGACGATCCTGCGCTGGTGACTGGGATGGCGCGTGCGTTGCGGCGCGGCCTGGAAGATACCCTCGCGGACCCAGATGCGGCGTTCGCGATCAGCGTGGAAAACTACGTGACCGACCTGCAAGAGGATCAGCACGACGTGCAGCGCCAGGTGCTGCTCAACTCAATGACGTTGTGGCGCTCTGATGAACTAGGCGTGACCGACCCGCTCGCCTGGGAGACCACGCAGCAGGTGCTGGTCGATGCCGGGCTGATGGCTGCGCCGCTGGACGATCTTAGCGCGGCGTATGATTTGCGCTTTGCGCGCGAGGCGGCGGCGGACAGCTAGTTGCGCGCGCGCTCCGCGACGAATGCTTCAATCAGGTCTGCGACAGCGCGCACGTCCTCGAACGCCAGACACGGGATGCTACTCGCCAGCGCGCAGTCGGTGACATAGCCGACCACGTGCTGCGGATCGCAGATCGGCTCGGTGCTCAGCGCAGCGCGGACAAGTTCCAGTTTCGGAATCGGCGCGCGGCCGTATCCTTCCGTCAGGATCAGATCCACATCCGTCATCGTGGCGGCGATCGCGCTCAGCGGCGGATCGGCATCCACGCGCCGAATTGAGGCGACGCGATCGGGCGCAGCGATCACGACATGATCGCTGCCCGCTTGCGCATGCCGCCACGTGTCTTTTCCCGGCTGGTCGATCTCGAAGCCGGGATGCGCGTGGTGCTTGATCGTGCCCACCCGGTAGCCGCGCCGCTTGAGCTCAGGCAGCAAGGTTTCGAGGAAGGTGGTCTTGCCGACGCCTGAGCGTCCGGCGATGCCGATAATCGGCGGATGGGGTGCGGTCATGTTCGGTTCCTTCGGTGACAGTTAATCGGTATCAGCGGTCGCTTCGGAGTCAGCGTCTGCGGCGGGATTCAGCGGCCGTTTGGTTGCCATCTGCCGTTCAATCAGCGGGCGGACACGCTCTGGGATGCGCGAGCCAAATGGGTTCGCGCGGCGGAACGCGCAGATTTCGCACAGCCCTTGCTCGTTCAGGGCGCCCTCGACGACGCGCGTCTTGCAGCGCTTGCAGCGCACAAAATGCCCACTGGCGAGCGTTTCATCTTCTGGCGACTGCAACGCGCTGAAGAACGGCACACCCCGCGAGTATAGCACGTCCGGGTCGCACAAATGCAAGCACGCATCACAGCCGGTGCAGGCTGCGGGCAGATGGATCAGGTGGAAGGTCTGTGTCTCGTCGTCATTCTCCAACGCGATCGCGCCGGTAGGGCAGGCTTTCGCGCACGCGCCGCACGCTGTGCAGCCGTCGTCCGCACCGATCCGCAGGAACGTCTGCCCGCCCAGGGGCGCGGGGCACAACATTTGCCCGGCAGGCGGCAACTGGTCCAGCGCCAGCAGCAGGCGCAGCCGTTCTGCAGGAAGCCGCTTCGGGCCGGATTGCTCGACGGCGCTGACCGACAGCGCGTCAAGGATTTCGTTGGCGTCTGATCCGGAGAACGGGTTCAGCAGGCGCCGGCGCTCGACCGGCGGCTCTCCCGCGAGGTAGATCGCCCAGGGCTTGCTCGCCGGCTCGGACACGTCCGTGATCGTAGCAAGCTGGTTTGCCGCCAGCCAGGGGCGCAGCGCCGCACGCGCTTTGTCCAGCGTGCGCTCGATGCTGGCGCAGACTGGGGCCAACGGGCATGTCTCACAGGCGTCCAGGTATACGTCGATCTGCGTGATGCCGAGCGCCGCCAGTGCCGCATAGGCGGACGGGCCGAGCGCCGCGAGACAACCTTCAACCACTATTGCGGCGTCGACCGGGCGCACGCCGCGATCGATTGGCGGATGCGCCGCGCAAAGCAGCGCGATCGCGCCCTGGTCGCGGACGCGAGCCGCGCAGCGCAGCACATCTTGCGTTTCGTCGCGCGCCTCGAACGCGCCGACCGGGCAGGTGTGCACGCACGCGCCGCACCCGATACACGCCGCTGCGTCGAGCGCGATCCCGTCGTCGGGTTGCAGCGCGCCCACTGGGCACTCGTCCACGCACGCGCGGCAGGTCGCGAATGCGTCGAAATCGTGTACGCAGCGTTCCGCGTATAGGCGCACACCGGTTGGGGCGCCATCGGCGAATCGTTCTAGCGTGGAAAGCACATCCATATCAGTATACGCAACTCTGTATCCAGATCCGTCTGACGCTAGGACACCAGGCCGCTTTGCACGGCGTAGGCAGCGGCTTGTGTCCGGTTATCAAGCTGAAGCTTTGCAAGGATGTTGCGCAAATGCACCTTCACCGTGTTCACGGTGATATGCAGTTCTTCGGCGATCTGCGGGTTGCTCGCACCCTGGGCGACCAGACGCAACACGTCAACTTCCCGCTCGGTGAGGGCTTCTTGCTCGTTTGCTTCATTATCGTGCGAGCGCCCGATCTCACGCAGCAGCCGCGCCGCCATCGCCCGTGTGAGCGCGACCTCTCCCCGCGCGACGCCTTCGAGCACGTCGAATAGCTCGCCCGCGTCCAGGCTTTTCAGCAGATAACCCGCCGCGCCAAGTTGCACCGCGCGATACACATGATCGTCGAGCTCGGAAGCGGTGAGCATGATGATCGCGGTAGCTGGCAGTTGTTGGCGGATCGCGGTCGCGATCTGTAGCCCGTCACCGTGTGGCATATAGATATCCAACAGGATGGCGTCGGGCTTGTGCTCCTGAGCCATCGAGAGCGCCTCGGCGCCCGTTTCGGCCTCGCCCAACACGTGAACGAGATCGGGCCGCGTGCGCATCAGGCTGATCAACCCCTGCCGGAACAGGCTGTGATCGTCGGCCACGAGCACTTTCAAAGGCAATTCACGCATGGTTATCTGTCCCCTTCTCCTTCGATGAGTCTTACTGCTGCAACTGGGGTAGCCAGAGCGCGACCGTCGTACCCTCGTCTAGCGTGGATGTCACGGTTAGTTCGCCTCCGGCGCTCTGCGAGCGCTCTCGCATTGTTTCTAATCCAAAATGGCCGCGCGCGCTATGCGGCACAAAGCCCGTTCCGTCATCCGAAACGGATACGTGCAAATGCCCGTCTTGCGCGCTGAGCCGCAGCTCGACGTTTCGGGCGTTGGCGTGTTTGCGGACGTTCGCTAGCGCTTCCTGCACGATGCATACCAACTGTGTCTCAGCAAGCGGTGACAGATTCGGCGGCTCGCCCAGCTCGTTGATGAAGCGCGTGGTGATACCAGTCTGTATCCCGAACTCGTCGATATACTCACGCAACGATTGCGCCAGGTCGGCCTCTCCGGCGAGGGTGGTGCGCAGGCTCAGGATGTTCTCGCGCACGTCTGCCTGGGCAGAGTTAATCCGGTTGCGTGCCTGACCAAGCTCAGCCAGCGCTGCCTCATGGTTATCTTGCCGGATGAACGCTTCGACCGTCTGCACTTCCAGGCTGACGTAACCCAGCAACTGCGCCAGCCCGTCGTGCATCTCCCGTGCGATGCGCGCGCGCTCTTCGACCACCGCCAGCGATTGCAGCCGCGCCGCCATCAGCGCGTGCTGGATCGCGATCACGGCCTGGTCGCTGAGGTGCTCGATATGATTCAGGTCGGTTTCGTTGAATGCGCCTGATTTGGTGCTGACAGTCCACAGCGCGCCAAGCGTTTCGCCTTCAAATGTAAGCGGGACAATTGCCGCCGAGCGCACCTCGCTGTCAAGCACGTCACAGTACCAGCCATCCCCAGATGGTAGCAACGACGCGCGGCGCGCGCGCACCGTGTCGATGATCAGCGGCTGCGTGACGGGGCGATCGAGCATCCCTTTTTCGGTGGCCGAGGCGAATGCTTTGACCATCAACTTCTCGTAATTCTCGTCCCATAGCGCGAGCGCTGCAGCGTTGGCCCGCAACAGCACGCGCCCGCGGTCAACGATCGCTGTCAGAATGTCTTCGAGTGGTTCCAGCGTGGAAATCTGGCGGCTGATCTGAACCAGCGTCTCGCTCCAGCGTTCGGCGATCTGGCGGGCGTCGCGCTGCGCCAGCAGCGCTGCGTGCTGCGCGCGCTCGCGCTCTCGCTGGAGCAGGTTGATCTGGTGGCGGCGCTCTGCCGCAAACAGGCCCAGCGCGCGGATTACCGCGCCGGTGAGTGTGACACCGGCGACCGTTCGCCAGAGCTGGATCGGCACGCGCGTGAGTCGCTCGATCGCTTCATAATTAACCCAGGGCGCCAGCCCATAGGGGCCGCGCTCGACAATCAACCCGGCTGTGATCGCGTACAGGAACGACGCGCCCGCCGCGACGAGCAGCCAGCGATAGCGCCTGTTTGTCGCGCGCTGGGGCGCCTTGAACCAGTGCCGCGCAAAGCCGAGCGAGGTCATCAGGCCGCCGGGCAAAAACAACAGGTAGCGCGACCAGGTGTCGGCGGTGCGCTCCGGGTGCGTCTCGGTCGTGATGACGACCAGCGCGTATGCCACCAGCAGCATCGCCGGGACGAACAGCACCGCATGGGCGAACGAGGTCCAGTTTGGCAGCGGGCCAACCTCGGCGAGCAAGCCGATCCCGAAGCGGATCAGCATCACAGCAGACAGCGGCAACAGGATCGTACGGGTGAGCAGCAGCGCGTTCTCATAGTCTGGCGAGGGCGAGCGGAGCAGAAACATATCGCACCACTCGACGGCGCTGTGCATCAATCCGAACAGCGCCAGCCATGGAAGCTGCCGCCCGAGCGGAAGCTCGCTGGACTCGCGCATTTCCAGCAGCGAGGCGATCGCCAGGCTGAAGAATGCGAGTCCGTAGATGAAATAAAGCTGTTCGGCCATGTGTGTTTTGGTAGCGTTTGTCCTTGAGCATACCTGTGCGCCTACATTACAGTTTCGGCATCCCAGGTAATTTCTCTGGTATCTCTTATGGATATCGATTGTATCGACAGAGGACGCGGGGAGCCTGTCACAAAACGCACCTGTTTTTGCGCGTATGAGCATATTTTTAGCGATCCAGGTGCAAAAAAAGGGCCGCTCAGACGAGCGGCCCCACGGAGCAGCCGGCAGACAACTCTAGATGCCCGGCCCGGTGCTGGCCTCGGTTTGCGCCGGATTGGCGGTGACGAAGCACTTGGCCGGCCCATCGCCAGGGCAGGGAACCTGCCACCACTCGTGGTCGATCGTCACGCCGAGCACAGTCGCGGTCTGCCCGGCGAACAGTGACCCGGCGGGGTTGCCGCTGGCTGGCGCGCCGACGAAGATCGCGACGTCTTCTTTTGCCAGGACGCGCGTGATTGTCGTGCCGACGACCGGGATGTCTTCGCCGCTTGGCGCCGACGGATCGACCGGCTCTGCGACAGCAGGTGACGCGTCGATCCAGCAGTTGCCGGTGACATTCGGCGAGCAGTCGATCCGGTACCATAACATGTCCGGCGTAATGCCGTTGACTTTGGCAAGCTGCCCGGCAGTCAGCATTCCAACCGCCTGATACTGCAGACCGGGACCGCTGTGAATGGGCAGGTTGCCCAGCGCCTTGACGTACCTGACCGGCGTATCGATCACCGGGCCGGAGTCGGTCGGCGTGTCGTCGATCTCGTGCGGCTCAGTCAGCAGCGGATCCGCCTGCACCCAGCACGCCCCGGCCATGTTTGGCGCGCAGTCGATGCGATACCATAGCCGGTCTGAGCTGATGCCGTTGACCAAGGCGATATGCCCGGCGGGCGCCACGCTTACCGCGCCGTACTGGATTCCGGGGCCAGTGCGCACATTCACATCGCGCAGCAGCCTGATCTTGCGGATCGGCGTGTTCAGCACGGGACCGGCGTATGGCGGCGGCTCGTTCTGGTCTGCAGGTTGCGTGACCGAAGGCGCAGCGGTGATCCAGCAGTTCCCGACCGGATTATGCGTGCAGTCTATGCGATACCACAGCCCATCCACGCTCATACCGGTGACGTAAGCAATCTGCCCGCCCGAGAGTAACGCCAGGATCGGATAGTGGATGCCGGGGCCGCTGCGGATCCGTACGTCCGCCAGCACGCGCACCGCTTCCACCGGCGCCGGGATGACCGGAATCGTGCTGCCGGGCTGGCCCGGTGCGGACGCAGGCTGTGTCAGGGTGGGATCGGCGCTCACCCAACAGTTCCCGACGCTGCCGTTCGAACACAGCACGCGCCACCACTGGGCGTTGCCGCTGATGCCTGATACCGCGATGACCTGCCCGGCGTGCAACTGCCCGATCACGCTGTAGCCCGTGCCGGGGCCGCTGCGCATCCGCACCGTTTGCAGCGCCGTGATGTACTTAACACTCGTTCCCACCACGCTGATCGGCTGGATGCCCGAGCTCGCATTACTGCCGCTGGTCTGGAACGGGGTGCTGGTCGGCGCAGCAGTCGCGGTCGGCGCGGGTGTGGCTGAGGCTTGCGCACCGAGAGTGGGCGCGGGCGCCGTAACGGATGGATTGAGCGCGACAGGCTCAGGCGTGGGCGCGGCGCTGTTGCTGAGTGTGCAGGCCGTCATCGCACCGAGCAGCATCAGGCTCACCAGGGCGATGAAGCTCAGTTGTCGGATTGCGTGTTGGGACATGGTACACCTCATTTGGAGCCGAAGCTCGCAACGGGCCGCGTGCCTGCGAGCGCGACGCAGCCCGTGTCATCAATGCGTAGAATCCTCAGGCGCGGCTACTCAATCGGCAGCGAGCGCAGGTACTGGTAGATGGCGCCCAAATCTTCGTCGGTCATCTGACCGTAGAGCGGCCAGAGCATTTGTTCCGGGTCGAGCAGGCGCCCGCTGGGTGTTTTGCCGAAGCGCAGCGTCTCGATGAACTGCTCCTCGGTCCACTCGCCCAGGTCACCGTTTGATGTCAGGTTCGGCGCGCGGAGCGAATCCGCCGCCGGAGACTGTGCGCCTTCAAGCGTTTTCCCGTGGCAGTCCTTGCACAGGCCGATGGTGACGAGATACTCGCCATACGCTTGCGAGTTGGGCGCAGGCGCTTCCACCGGTGCAGTGATCGGCTCGCCGACTGCGCTCGGAAGCAGCAGATGCATCGCCAGGACCGGCTTCGCAAACGCGTTGGCGGAGAAGGCGGGTAGCTCGTTGCGAACCGGCTCCAGGCTGCGCAGATACCCCACGATCGCGGCAACGTCTGCGTCGCTCAGGTAGCGCAAGTAATGCGATGGCATGAGATACAGATCGCGCCCTTCACGGCCCAGCCCTTCGCGGATGGCACGCGCGATCTCCGCGTCGCTCCAAGCGCCCAGACCCGTTTCTTCGTCCGGTGTCAGGTTCGGAAACGAGATCGTCATGCGCACCGGGCCGAGCGCGACCTTTTCGTAGCTACCGATCAGCGGCCCGCCAATCTTCTCGGCATGGCAGCCGGTGCACGAACTAACGCTCGTTACCAGATACTTGCCGCGCGCGATCCCTTCCGGACTGGTATCCGCCACGATCGGATAGATATCCCGCTCATGGCCGCGCCCGAACGCGATCTGCCCGTACCCAACCAGCGCGCCGAGCGCAATCAGCAGCGTGCCAACCAGGACGCTCAGGCCAATCAGCCCGCGCTTGATCCACGTTTTCATACGTTCTCCCCCTTCGGTCGAAGTATGCTGTCATTGGCTCTATTCGCGGAGACGACGCGATAACCCGCGAGTCCAGGAGTATTGTCAGGCTAGAACAAGCGGCCAGGCGTCTGGTAAAGGGCCGATTTTCGCTCCAACTTTCGTCGGACCGCCGCCGCAGCGAGGGATTAAAGAAATAGGCTATTTGAGAAATTAGCGAACAATGCTATAGTGAATATGCTTCTTAAGCGATTAGTACCAATGAGGGCGTCACGGTGACGATTCGAGTGTTGGTGGCGGACGATCATGCGGTTGTGCGCCAGGGCTTGCAGATGTTCCTTGCGCTGGATGACGAGATCACGATTGTCGGTGAGGCGTGCGACGGTCGTCAGGCAGTCGAGTTGGCGCATGAACTCCAACCAGATGTGATCTTGATGGACTTGTTGATGCCCGAGCTTGACGGGATCGAGGCCATCAAGATTTTGCGCCGTGAATTGCCTGATATCGAGATCATTGCGCTGACCAGCGTGCTCGAAGATAGCTCGGTGGTGGGCGCGGTCCGCGCTGGGGCGGTGGGCTATTTGCTGAAAGACACCGAAGCGGATGAGCTGGTCCGCGCGATTAAGGCGGCGGCGCAGGGGCAGGTGCAGCTTTCGCCGCAGGCCGCCGCGCGTCTGATGCGCGAGGTGCGCATGCCGGACAGCCCCGAAACGCTCACCGAGCGCGAGGTTGAGGTCTTGCGGCAGCTTGCGCTCGGCTATTCCAACAAAGAGATCGCCCAGCACCTCAGCATCGGCGAGAAGACGGTTAAAACCCACGTCAGCAACATCCTCAGCAAGCTGAATGTCGCCAGCCGTACCCAGGCGGCGCTTTACGCTGTCCGCTTGGGGTTGGTAGACAGCCTCTAGAGTGGTCAGCGATGGTTGACGCGAGCACGCTGCGCGACGAAATCGACATACTGTATGCCATATCGACCAGGCTCGCGCAGGCGGCAACGCCGGCTGGCTGGCTGGCTGCGGTCAGCGGCTATGCGCAGGACAACGGCGCGGCGAGCGGCGCGCTGTTCTACGCGCTGTACGATGCGTCCAACACGCCTGATTCCCTGACGATCGCAGCGGAGTGGTCGCGTTCCGAACACGACGGCGCGCGAGTGGGCGTCGATGGCGCGCGCACGATCATGGCGCATTGGATCGCCACGCCGGACCAGCCCCTCTTGATCAGTGATCTCCAGGCCGACGAGACGTTCGATCTCGGGGCGCGCGCGGCGTTTGAAGCGCAAGTGGTGCGCGGGCTCGTCGCGCTGCCACTGAGGCACAATGAGCAGTGGATGGGGCTGCTAGTCTTCGGCTGGCAAGAGCCGCACGCTTTTTCCGACGGGGAGATATTTGTCTACCACGAGCTATTGCAGACGCTGCCGTCGGTGGTCGCCAGCCGCCGCGCTTTTCTAGATGCGGAAGAGGCGCGTGCCGAGCGCGAGCTGCTGTACCATGCCAGCCGCGGGATCAACGCAGCGCGCACATATCAGGATGTGGTGGATGCGGTGTCGCAACTCGAAATGCGCGCG
>CAZVCM010000149.1:0-10164 GCA_964626105.1 uncultured Thermoflexus sp. | reverse complement strand
ACGCGAGGAGTTCCTCGAGGTGATGGGTGAGCGCCCGTCCGGGCCTGCAAGCGAGCCGCCGAGCGAATCGGCTACCCCTGCCGATTCTGGCGCCCAGGAAGAGAAGAAGCAGGATAGCGATATGCCACCTGCTCCACTGGGAACTGCGCCTTCACCCGCGTAATCGCACACATAATGAAGCATGACAAGAGCCTCGCGGTTTGGCGAGGCTCTTTTTGTCAGATGCAGACCCAACCGGCACGCCTATGATTCGGCGCGCTCGCGGGCTTCCATCTCCATGCGCGCCAACTCGCGACGGAGAATCTTACCGACTGAGGTGCGCGGAAGCTCGCTTACAAACTCGACCCGCGTCGGGATCTCATAGCGGGCCAGCTTTTCCGCGGCGAACGCGAAGAGTTGCTCGCTGGTCAGCGTTTCGCCTGATTTGAGCACTACCCACGCCTTGAGCGCTTCCTGCCCGACCTTTGCCGGGTCTGGATGCGGGATTGCCGCCACGCCGACCTCTTGCACCGCAGGGTGCTCCATCAGCACATCTTCAACGTTGCGCGGGTAGACGTTCAACCCGCCGATGAGCGCCATATCCTTCTTGCGATCGACAATGTAGAAATAGCCCTCTTCGTCCATGCGTGCGATGTCTCCGGTGTAGAGCCATTTCTCACCATCTGGCCCTTCGCGGAGCGCGTTGGCGGTCTCGGTCGGCATGCCGTGATAGCCACGCATCAACTGCGGCCCGCGCATGAGCAGCTCACCCACCTCGCCGACCGGCACCTCGGTCACGCCATCATCCAGATCGACGATCCGCATCTCCATATCGGGGAATGGCAGCCCGATCGAGCCGGTGCGATTCTCACCGAGCACCGGGTTGGCGTGCGAGGCGGTGGGCGCTTCGCTCATGCCGAACCCTTCGAGGATGACACCGCCGGAAAGCTCCTCGAAGCGCCGTTTAGTAGCAGGGGGTAGCGGCGCGGACCCGCTGATGCAGGCGTAAATCGAGGATAGATCGTAGTTGCCCTCTTTCACACCCGCATGGTTGTTGATTGCGTTGAATAGCGCTGGCACGCCCATGAACAACGTCGGATGAAAAGTGTCGATGTTATCAACCACATCGTCAATGTCGCGCGCGTTAGGGACGAGCACTATCGCGGCGCGCGTCGCAATCGCGAAGCTCATCACGGCAACCATGCCGAAGACATGAAAGAGCGGGATCGCGGCCAGGAAGACCTCGGTGTGGCCGGGGCGCGCCAGCCACGCTCGGCACTGGAGCGTATTCGCCACCAGGGCGGCGTGCGTGGACATCGCGGCTTTGGGAATACCGGTCGTGCCGCCGGTGTACTGGAAGATCGCGAGATCGTCGCCTCTCACCTCAACATCCGGACGCTTGCCGGTGTAACGTGCGAGGATGTCTTGCAGCCAGTGATCGGTGGGGTGCTTCTCGATGCGGTGGCCTTCCTTCTTCTCCTTTGCAATACCGAACAAAACGCGCGCCGAACTGGGCAAATACTCTTTGATGTTTGTCACAATGACTTGTTCGACCGGCGTCTCAGACTGGATTTGTTTGAGATTGTTGTAAAAGAGACTGAGCACGATAGCGGCGCGCGCGCCCGAGTCGACTAGCTGCTCTTGCAGGCGGCGCGGCGGATATGTCGGGTTCAGCGCGACAACCACCCCACCCGCTTTCAGGATGGCGAAGAACGCGATCACGAATTGGGCGCAGTTCGGCATGATGATCGCCACGCGATCCCCTTTGTGGAGCCCGAAGCCGATGAGCGCCGCTGCCAGCGCATCAGAGGCGCTGTTAAGCGTGTGATAGTCGAGCGTTGCTTTTACGCGCCCGACGACGGGGAGCCGCGCTGAGGTGATGGTGGCGATGGCGTTGCCCTGTTGCTGCGCGGCCTCACTGAGAAACTGGTGTAACGGATGATCGGGATACGGCGTGAGAGAATGCGGAACCTGCGGATCGTAGCGCTTGAGCCAGGGTTTGTCGCGATAGGTGGTCATGGTTCGCTGCGCTGCCGCGCGACCTCCTTTCTTGGATAGGCTTTCGATGGCGGTTGATTACTTTTCTTCGATTTTGACAGTAGGTATAGTATTATTAAACAATTCTACGAGAAAATCCGGTTGAAACCAACCGATGAGTGAGTTGGAACTTGACAATGACCATGCCAGGAAAGCAATTGCCGCTCTTTTCGTCGGATATGCACCACACGCTGACACGTCGCAGCACACTCGCCGAAGCGCTGGGGCCATTCCAGGAACACTTGCGCCACGAGGGGCGTAGCCCGCACACGATCGACGCATTCACGTCGGATTTGCGGCTGGCGATCGAGTTTTTTGGCGGCGAGATGGTGTTGAACGACTTCTCCACGCCGAAGCTTGAGCGCTTCATGGAGTGGATCGAGTTCGGGCGCGGAGTGCCGTGCAGCCGCAAATCCTACGCACGCCGCGTCACCACGCTCAAAGTCTTCTTCGGATTCCTGCGCAGCGAAGAGATCCTGCCGGATAACCCGGCGGCTGCCCTGCTCCAGCGCTCCGGCGCGGCACCGCTGCAACCTGTGCTCACCGAGTCAGAGATCGCGGCGCTGCTGGCGCGCACACACGCGCTGCGTACGGCAGACGATCCCGACGCGCGGCCTGATATGCTGCTCCGCTTGCTGCTAGATACGGGAATTAAGAAGGGCGAGTGCATGGCGCTGACGCCCGAACATATCGATCGCCGCGACAAGAATGCCCCGCTGCTGGTGGTGCGGCATAAGCGGCGCAGCGACGTGTACAAGGAGCGGAAGATCGCGCTCGATCCGGAGTGGCTCGCCGTGCTCGACGAGTACATGGCGCAGTACACGCCGCCGGACACGATCTTCGACTGCACGGCGCGGAACCTCGAGTATATCCTGGCGGATGTCGCGCAGGAAGCGGGTGTGTCGACGCGGGTCTCGTTCGAAACGCTGCGCTGGACGTGTGGCGTGCGCGATTTTGAGCGGGGCATGGACCTCGACGTGTTGCGCGAGAAGTTTGGGCTCAGCCGCATAAGCTGGCGCGAAACCAGCGACAAGATTCAGCGGCTTGCGGTGCTGCGGCGGGAGCGTGAGGCGAACGGCTAGCCGCTCACCGTTACACTCTCACCATACCCGGCATAACAGCCCCTTGAGGTATTGCCCTTCTGGGAAGGTGAGCGCGATCGGGTGGTCAGACGCTTGCCCCAGGTAGCGAATGATCTGGGCGTCGCGGCCCGAGTCCAGCAGCGCGCCAAACACGATCTTCTGGAACAACTCTGCGCTGATCGAACCCGAGCACGAAAACGTCGCCAGCACCCCGCCCGGCTTGACAAGGCGGAATGCCAGCAGGTTGATGTCCTTGTAGCCGCGCGCCGCGCCTTCGACTTGCCGCGACGACTGCGCGAAACGGGGCGGATCGAGGATGATCATGTCGAACTGCTGGCCGCTGTCGCGATAGGCGCGCAGCACCTCGAAGACATCGCCCTGGATATAATCCTCGTCGTTGACCGCGAAGCCGTTGAGCGCGACGTTACGACGCGCCAGCGCCAGCGCGTCGGCGGATGTGTCGACGTTGATCACGCGCTCCGCCAGGCTGCCGAGCGCGTATACGGCGAACCCGCCGGTGAACGAGAAACAGTTGAGCACGGTGCGCTGCTGCGCGCCGTCTTCCCAGCGGAACCAGTCGCCGATGATGGTACGGTTTTCGCGCTGATCGAGGTAGAAGCCGGTCTTATGCCCCTGCCGCACATCGACCAGAAAGCGCCGCCCATTCTCGTCAATTTCGAGCAGATCGGGCGGCTCCGCGCCGAACAGCAGGCCGGTCGCGGGCGGAAGCCCTTCCTTGGTGCGGATGTCCGCGTCGCTGCGCTCGTAGATGCCTTGCGGCGTCAGTAACTCCGCCAGCAGACCCACTAACATTTCCTTGCGCCGCTCGATGCCAAGCGTCAATGCCTGGATTACCAGCCACCCGGCGTAGCGATCCACGACCAGGCCGGGCAGCCAGTCATTCTCCGCATTGACCAGGCGGTAAGCGTTTGGCGTGCCGAGGCGGCTGCGGTCATTCTCGAACTGGCGCGCATCGATCGCTCGCTGCAAGCGACCTCGCCAGAACGACTCGTCAATCGCCTCGTTCTCACGCCACGACAGCAGGTGCAAGCGGATCGCGGATTGGCTGTTCCAATAGCCGCGTGCCAGAAAATCCCCGCGCCGTGTGCGGAGCGCGACCAGATCGCCATCTTCCGGCTCGCCTTCAACTGTCGCGATCGCGCCGGAGAACACCCAGGGGTGTTGTCGCAGGATCGCCTTCTGCCCGCGCTCGTGAATGATCGCGACCGCTTCGCTCATCGCTTCGCCCCGATCAGGTCCAATAGATCGCTCTCCTGTAGCAGCAAGATGCCAAGCTCCTGCGCTTTTTGTAGTTTGCTCCCCGGCTCCGCGCCGACCACGACGTAAGAGGTCTTCTTGCTGACGCTGCCGGTCACGCGGCCCCCATGCTCCGCGATCAGCGCTTCGGCTTCGGTGCGCGACAGCGTCGGCAGCGTCCCGGTGAGCACGAACGTCATTCCATCGAGCGCAGTCGAGACCGGCGCCGCCTGCTCCTGTTCGAGCCGCACGCCCGCACGGCGGAACTTCTCAATCAGCGCGCGGTTGCGTTCCTGGCCGAACCACTCGACGATGGCGCTTGCGATTTGCGGCCCCAGCCCGGCGATCTGCTCGAGTTCGTCCTGGCCGGCGCGCGCGATGGCGTCGATCGAGCCAAAATGCTCAACCAGCAGCGCGGCGATGGTGGTGCCCACGCCACGAATCCCCAGCGCGCCAACCAGCCGGTCTAGCGGGCGATCCTTCGCGCCTTCGATGCTGCGCAGCAAGTTCTCGACCTTCTTCTCCCCAAACCCTTCGAGCGGCATCAAGTCCTCGGCGGTGAGCGTGAACAGGTCCGCCTCGTCACGGATCAGACCGGCGGTTAGCAATTGACGCACACCGCGCTCGCCAAGTCCCGCGATGTCCATTGCCCCGCGTGAGACGAAATATTCGACGTTGCGTGCAACGCGCTCTGGACAGGCGGGATTCGTGCAATAGTACGCGACCTCGCCCTCGACGCGCTCGATCTGCGAGCCGCACACCGGGCAATGGGTTGGCGGCGCAATAGGCTGTTCGTCTCCGGTCCGCGCCGGCAGCACTGGCCCGACGACATACGGGATCACCTCGCCGGAACGTTTGACGAGCACGGTATCGCCAATGCGAATATCTTTCAACTGGATCAGGTCGTAGTTGTGCAGGCTCGCCTGGCGGACGATCACGCCGCTTACGGCGACCGGCTCCAGCACCGCACCGGGGGTCAGCACACCGGTCCGCCCGACGTTGTGCGTCACGCCGATCAGCCGGGTTGTCACTTCCTCAGCCGGGAACTTGAACGCGATCGCGCCGCGCGGGTCTTTACCCACCACGCCCAGCGTCTCGAAGGTATCGTGCGAATTGACCTTGATCACCAGCCCATCCGCCTCGTACGGCAGGTCGTGGCGGCGATCATGGAAGTCCTCGACATAGTCGAGCGCTTCGTCAAGCGTGTCGAAATGCTGTGCGATATCACCCGCGATCTGGAAGCCGAGTGCCTGCAGGTATTGCAGCGTGTCCCATTGGGTTGCGGGCACGTTCCCATCGGCATCCACGATCGAGTAGCAATAGGCGGTCAGCGGGCGTGCGGCGGTGATGCGTGCGTCTTTCTGCTTGAGCGCGCCCGACGCGGTATTGCGTGGGTTGGCGAACGGTGGTAGCCCTTCCTCGATCAGTCGCTTGTTGAGCGCTTCAAAATCCTTCTTGAGAAACAATACCTCACCGCGCACGACCAGGCGCGCAGGCGGCGCTGGCTGGCTCGGATCGACCGGAACGCGCAGCGGAATCGAACGCACCGTGCGGACGTTCGGCGTCACGTCGTCGCCGATCTCGCCGTTGCCGCGTGTCGCGCCCTGCTCCAGCACGCCGTCGCGATAGGTCAGGACGACCGTCAACCCGTCGAACTTTGGCTCGACTACGAAATCGAGCGGCGTGTTGTCGGGAAGCATGCGGCGAATGCGGTCATACCACGCGCGCACATCGTCCCGGCTGAACGCGTTTCCCAGGCTAAGCATCGGGCGGACGTGGCGAACCTTCGGCAGGTCCGCCTGCAAGTCGCTGCCAACGCGCTGCGTGGGTGAGTCCGGCGTGACCAGCTCAGGGTGTTCCGCCTCGATCGACTTCAGCTCGTGGTAGAGCGCGTCGTACTCAGGGTCGGTGATAATCGGCTGGTTGAGGATGAAATAGCGGTAAATGTGCTCGTTTAGCTCGCGGCGAAGCGCCGCCGCGCGGGCGGCAAGGTCGTGTTCGGTCACAGAATCCCCCGACGTGTCCACTAAGGTGCTGCGACTTCAAGGTAGTTGCGGGCGGCCCAGCCATAGCGGCTGGAGTCATCCGGGTCTTCGATGCGCCACCACTCTAGATTGTTGACTGTTTGCGGGCCGTCGACCAACACAAATTCGTCGTCGTCGTAGGCCAGAAAGCGCGCGGTGCTGCCGGTGCCTGGTTCGGATCGCACGTTCAGCCCGTTGAGGCCGACGCCGGTCACACGGACTGGCGCGCCGATCTGAAAATCGCCGGGCGGCAGCGACGGGCTGGGGATCGGCGTGGGCAGCGCTGGAACAGTGGCCGCTCCGCCGCCGGGGATGCCGATCGGGGTGGCCGCGACCGGCGCGGCGCTACGGTTTGACGTGTCGAAAAAGTCCTGGCTGAGCGTAGGCATCGAGGTCACGACGCGGACCTGCGCGGGCTGGTTGCCCGGCGTGTTCGGCGCGCTGAACTGAGAGAGCATGATCACGATCAGGAGCGCGATCCCCGCCACGGCCAGGACCAGCACCACCAGCGACCACCACGGCAGGTACCAGCCGCTTGTCGCGGGCGCGCGCCGGGGCGTGGCAGATGCGCGCGGAACGGCCTGCTGCGGCGGATACGGCGGCGACACGGCAGCGCGCGGCGCAGGGCCTTGTGCGCGCGTGCGCGGGCGCGCAGTCTGTGGCGGAGCCGCTGGCGGGCGTGGGGGTGGTTGCGCGGGCGCGGGGGTAATGCGGCGCGTTCCCTCGATGCGCCCGGTGTCATCCACACCCGTCTCCGGGCCGGTAGAGGTCGGGTCAGTTCCTGGCGGATCAGGCGGTCGCGCTGCCATTCGAGATCGCTCTCCCAGCACATCCGATGCCCATCAAGCCGGAGGGTGGTGGACCGTCCGGCGCGTGCTGCCGCCAAGTATACCACAGGGCGGCTGGCGCGCTGATTTTTGACAGGCGCGCGCCGCGTGCAGTACGCTTGCATCTGATCTCTGCGCCGGTCTTTTTCACCTGATCCCATAATCGATGGCTGCTTACGAATACGTTGGCAATCTGCACGTGCATACCCCCTACTCCGATGGCGAGGGCACGCACCAGGACGTGGCTGAGGCGGCGCTGCTGGCTGGCCTCGATTTCGTGGTGTTCACCGACCATAACCTGCTGGTATGCGGCATCGAAGGCTATTATGGCGACGAGGCGCGCGGGTACATCCTGCTGCTGGCGGGCGAAGAAGTGCACGACACGACGCGCCAGCCGCAGTGCAACCACGTGCTGGTCTTCGACGCAGGACGCGAAATGTCACAGCACGCTGCTAGCCTGGACGAGTTAATCGAAGCGGTGAACGTTACGGGCGGGATGACCTTTATCGCTCACCCTGACGATCACGCCGTTGAGTGGCTCGGCGAGCCGGCAATTCCCTGGCTGGATCGAGCGGTCGAAGGCTACACCGGCCTTGAGCTGTGGAACTATATGTCGCGTTTCAAGGACCTGGTGCAGAAGCGGTCCGACGCAGTGCAGCGCGCTTTCCGCCCCGAAGAGGTGATGGTTGGCCCGAACCCGCGCACGCTGGCGCTGTGGGATCAACTGCTGGCGCGCGGTCAGCGCGTCGTCGCGATCGGCGGCGCGGACGCACACGGCACGCGTGTCTCGCTCGGCCCGCTGGAACACACCGTCTTCCCGTACGATTTCCTGTTTAGCTGCGTCAATACACATGTGCTCACCAAAGCGCCGCTCTCTGGCGACGCGGCGTCGGACCGGCGGCTGATCTACCAGGCGCTGCGGCACGGTCGCGCCTTTATCGGGTACGAGATTCCGGGCGAGACACGCGGTTTCCGCTTCACTGGCCAGGGACAGAACACCTCGGCGGTGATGGGCGAGCAGATTCGCCTGGGGCACGGCGTAACGCTTCAGGTACGCGCTCCGGCGCGCGGGCGCATTCGTGTGCTGTGTGACGGCGAAGTGGTCGCTGAGGAGCCGAACGTCGAGAATCTGACACACGTGGTGCGCGAGCCGGGCGCTTATCGTGCGGAAGCCTGGCGTGAGTACGAGGGGATCGAGCGCGCGTGGATCCTCAGCAACCCAATTTATGTCGCGCCAAACTCCGCCCGGCTACGGTACTAGCGGATGGCCACAGGACCTGGACGGCAATTCGCTTCCTCGACGTGCTGCGTGTGATACGCTATAATCCATCCATTGCCAGAACGTCCGTTCGCTTCAACGCTGGAGGACGCGATGCCGCAGTTTGAACTCATCTCGGATTACCGCCCTACTGGGGACCAACCGCAAGCTATCGAAAAGCTGCTCGACGGCACCCGCAAGGGTATGAAGTTCCAGACGCTGCTGGGGGCGACGGGAACGGGCAAGACCTACACTATCGCCAACGTCATCGCGGAACTTCAGCGCCCGGCGCTGGTACTCGCGCACAACAAGACGCTCGCCGCGCAGCTTTACGCCGAGTTCCGCGAGTTCTTCCCGCGCAACGCGGTCGAGTACTTCGTCAGCTATTACGACTACTACCAGCCCGAAGCCTATGTGCCGCGCCACGACCTGTATATCGAGAAAGAAACGGACATCAACGAGGACATCGACCGGCTGCGGCTCTCGGCGACAGCATCGTTGCTCAGCCGCCGTGATGTTCTAATCGTCGCGTCAGTTTCGTGTATCTACGGTATCGGTAACCCGGCGGCCTGGGGCAAGGTGATCCTGGATCTAAGCGCTGGTACAGTGCACCGGCGGGATCTGATTCTGCGCCATCTGGTGGGGATTCAGTACGGGCGAAACGATCTCGACCTGCGCCCCGGCACGTTTCGCGTGCGCGGCTATACGCTTGAGATCGCACCTGCCTACAGCCAGACCGCATATCGCGTGCAAATGTTTGGAGACGAGATCGAGCGGCTGGTGGAGTTCGATCCGCTGACCGGCGAGATTCTTGAGGAACTGCGCGAGGTACGTATCTTCCCGGCGAAGCACTTTATCACCGAAGAAGAGAAGATGCGGCAGGCGCTGTTTGACATCGAGCAGGAGCTTGAGCAGCGCGTGGCCGAGTTCCAGCGCGCCGAAAAGCTGCTCGAAGCGCAGCGCCTGGAACAGCGCACCCGCTATGACCTGGAGATGATCCGTGAGCTGGGGTACACCGGCGGGATTGAGAACTACTCGCGCCACCTGGACCAGCGCCCGGCGGGCAGCCCACCCTGGACTCTGATCGACTACTTCCCCGAAGATGCGCTGTTTGTGATCGACGAGAGCCACATGACCATCCCGCAGGTGCGCGGCATGTGGGGCGGCGACCGCTCGCGCAAGGAAGTGCTGGTCGAGTATGGGTTTCGCCTGCCGAGCGCGATGGACAATCGGCCGCTGAGCTTCGATGAGTTCGAGGAGCGCCTCGGGCAGACGGTGTTCATGAGTGCGACGCCCGGCCCATATGAGGAAGCACACGCGCAGCAAGTGGTGCAACAGATCATTCGCCCGACCGGCGTGGTCGATCCGTCGATCGACGTGCGTCCCACCCAGGGGCAGATCGACGATCTGCTGAGCGAGATCAGCCGCCGCGTCAAGCATGGCGAGCGCGCGCTGGTCACCACCCTGACCAAGCGTATGGCTGAAGACCTGGCGGATTACTTGCTCGAAATGGGCATCAAGGTTCATTACCTGCACTCGGAGATCGACACCATCGAGCGCATCGAGATTCTGCGCGATCTGCGGCTGGGCGTGTATGACGTGGTGGTCGGGATCAACCTGCTACGCGAGGGGATCGACCTGCCAGAAGTCTCGCTGGTGGCGAACGTAGACGCGGATAAGCAGGGCTTACTGCGCTCGTA
>CAZVCM010000148.1:9108-10189 GCA_964626105.1 uncultured Thermoflexus sp. | reverse complement strand
TGCCGGGTGCCCGGCGCGGCGTGATCGTATGTGCGTGGCTGTGGCTATCGCGGGTCAGCCCGCCTGTCAGGATCAGAGCCTGTGACTGAAGACGATCTGCAAGCGCTGTTGCGCACCGGTATCGAAGCCGCTCAGAGCGGGCGCCCTGGCGTTGCACGGAGTATCTTCGACCGCGTGATCGCGCGCGACCCCAACCATGAGGACGCGTGGTTGTGGAAAGCAACCGTCGCTGAAACGCTGGATGAGCGGCGCGCCTGCCTGCGCCGCGTGCTGGTGATCAACCCAGAAAACGCGCAGGCGGGGCAAGCGCTTGAGGAGTTGCAGCGCAAAGCGCCACCTGCCGCTCGCCGCAAGGCCGCGTCTCAGCCGGAGCCAGACGAGCGTGCCGCGCTGTTAGCGAGCGTCCAGCCACCGCGTCGCAAGCGTCCGATCATCCCGCTGGCGTTGATTGCGCTGGCCCTGGTGATGATGGCGGTGGGCGCGGCGCTGATCGTCAGCGCACAGCAGGAAGCGCCACCAGCCACGCCGGACCTGACCGCTACGACGCGCGCGGATGAGGCGCGGACCGCCACATGGCAGGCGTTGAGCGCGCCGAGTTTCGCGGCGACCGCCACGCCAGAGCGCGAGCCGATCCGCACGCTGCCCGCCCGGCGCGACGAGCTTCCCGCCACTTGGACGCCAATCGCCACATGGACACCGTCGCCCTTGCACACGCCCGGCCCGGATGGCGTGAATTCGCCGCGAGACAGCGGATAACTTATGCGTTTTGTGCTGCATGGAACTGCACCAATAATCGTAAGGGAGCGCACGATCTTATGACCGATCCCGAGACCTCTCCCGGCGCAGATCATCTGCTCCAACAGGGCATCGAAGCCGCGCGCGCAGGCGACCATGCCACTGCACGCCGCCTGCTCGATCAGGTGGTGATGCTCGATGAGCGGAACGAGAAAGCGTGGTTCTGGCTGGCGGCTGTGGCCGATTCGGTCGAGGAGAAGCGCGCTTTTCTGGCGAAAGTGATCGCGATCAACCCGCTTAACGACCGCGCCCGGCGCCTGCTGGACCAGCTCGAAAGCGTCGCGGC